>JBEKZL010000117.1:0-24315 GCA_049509915.1 Bryobacteraceae bacterium
GTGACGCAGCATGGCGGATTCGCGGTCCACGTTTCGAATCGCCAGATCCCTTTCCGACGCATACTGAATCTCATCCATTTGATCCGCGCTCTTCTCGATGGCAATGCCGTCCCGTTTTTGCAGGACCCGAGTCAATTCGGCCACTTTTCGATCGAGGAGTTCCTGAAACCTGTCCGTTTCGGTAAGTGCTAGCTTCATACTCTTCCTTCGCCCCCATGGGCCGGTCAAATTCTCTTAGGTTCACTGCCCTTCCTTGTGCTCCGGGTTTGGGAATGTGTAGCCGCGGTGGATGCCGTTACTAGGGCTCTCCGTCACAAGACTGGGCAGGCGGCTTGCGTGTTCGCGCTCCAGATGCTCCAAGTTAGAGATGGCAACGTCGAGTTTGCTGCGTTCTTCGCGCAATTGAGCCAGTATCGTTTTCATGTCCATAGCAATGTGTCCTAACGGGGAGGATCTCCTGGACCCTTTAGCAAGTGATGGCCCAGAACAGAATTCTCCGGATTTGAAGGCTGAAGCCATGCCGCCAGCGAGAGTTAGCGGAGATTCTCCGGAGGCACGGTGCAAAGACTGCACCTTGGCGTGCGAGAGTTGCCGATCTGCCAACGCTCCCTCCTCGATTTCGACGCAGTCATTGAGTTTGCGTGGAAGCGGCGGCCGCGAGCGACTGCCGAATGTTAATCGGCCGGAGGCACGGTGAAATAGAACGTCGATCCCGTCCCAGGTGTGGACTCGACCCACATTCGGCCGCCATCCCACTCAATGGCCCTCTTGCAGAATGCAAGCCCAAGTCCACTCCCAGGGTGTTCTTTCCCGTGCAGGCGCTTAAAGACGCCGAATATCCGGCTTTGGAATGCCGGGTCTATACCAGGACCATTGTCTTGGACCGAAAATACCCATTCCGGCTCCCCCCGTTTGGATGAAATGTGAACGCGCGGAGAGAGGTTGCCGCAATACTCGATGGCGTTTCTTATCAGATGGTGCAGGACTTTGGCTAGTATATCGAAGTCTCCCCACACCGGCGGCAAAGGGTCGTGGGTGACGATTGCGCTCCGTGCCGTTATCTGTTTGTCCGCCGAGAGGAGCGCCTGGCGCAGGACCGCTTCCATGTCGGTTCGGGCGGGCTGCCGTGAGCCGGCGCCGGTGGCACAGTAGTCCACCATGTCGGCAAGCAGCGACTGCATTCCTGCCGCCCCGTCCTGGATGTGGGTGAGGAAAACGACGCCATCGGAATCGAGGCGGCCGGCATAGGTTTCGCCTAACAGTTGACTGAACGAAGCTACATCCCGAAGAGACTCGCGGAGGTTGTGAGCCGCCATGGAAACAAACTCTTCAAATTCCGCGTTCGCCCGGTCCCACTGTCTCTGGACATCGAGACACGCCCGAGTTTCGGCATCGAGCGCATGACGAGAGCGTTCGATTTCCTCCGCTGCGCGGTTTTGTTCAGAGCTTTCCATCTTCAGTCAGCGTGCCTGGGCCGGATTCGCGAGAGGGGGCGGAACCGTGAACTTGAACGTAGCGCCCCGCCCCGCTTCCGATTCTACCCAGATTCGTCCACCCTTGCGTTCGACAATTTTCTTACAAAGGGCAAGACCGATGCCCGTGCCGGGAATCTCTTGTCCATGCAAGCGTTTGAAGATGCCGAACACCCGGCCGGCGTCTTGCGGATCGATACCGATGCCGTTGTCCCGTACGGCAAACAGCCACCCTTCCGCGCTTTTCTCCGCGGAGACATGGATTCTCGGCGTCTCGTCACCTCTGTATTTGATCGAATTGGAAATGAGGTTCTGAAAAAGCTGCATCAGCATGATCTCTTCGGCCACCACGGTTGGCAGGGGGTCGGAGGTCACGATGGCGCCACTTTGCGCGATGGCTGCCTGGAGGTTCAGCAGCGCTTTAGCCAGGACGGCGCCGCAATCGATCGGAGCGAAGCTGTCCTGTTCCCGCCCGTTAATTTCCCAATAGGCAAGCAGGGCCTTCAGCAACGCCTCAATCCGCAAGGCCCCCTCCACGGAATAGGAAATGAATCTGTCCGCTTCCGGGCCCAGCTTTTCGCGATACTCCTGCCCCAGGAGCTCGGTAAAGTTCACGACCATGCGTAGAGGCTCCTGCAAGTCGTGAGTGAGCGCATAGGCAAAATCCTGCAGCTCGACATTGGTTGTACGGAGTGAATCCTCAGCCTGCTTGCGGTCGGTGACATCTTCAATGGCCAGAAGGATCGTCCGCGCTTGCGCATTGGGATTGAATATCTCGCTCGCGTTGAGCAGCATCACTTTCCGTCCAACATGCTCAAAGTCGTGGGTCACTTCAAAGTCCCGGAACGTCGCGTGCGCGGGGAGAATGTTCTCCAGCAGCTCGCGCAGTTTTGGGATATTCCACTGTCCGGTCCCGAGGTCGTAGATCAGACGCCCCTCGGTCTCGGCGAAGTCCAGGCCACGCTTGGCGGCGTCGATATCGATCAACATCATCACGGCGCCATCGATTTTGCCATCGGGTCCCACCGACGGGAGGATGCGAAGCGAGTACCAGCGGCCATGCGCGTCGCGGATATCGCGGGGCTTCCGATTGCCGCCCTCCATCGCATCCAGGAGCAACCGCCTCAGGTCGGGCAGTTCCATTTGAGGCTGAAGATCGGTGATGGACCGTCCGAGATCGGAGGCGATCAGATTCAACATCGGTTCGATGGCGCGGGTAAAGCGGCGAATACGCAAATCTCGCCCAACCATGATGAGGGGTATGCTGATGCTCTCGAGAAGATTGGCCAGATCGCGGTTGACCTTGCTGAACTCCAGGTTGCTGATTTTCAGCTCTTCGTTCAGAGTATTCAGCTCTTCGTTGGCCGATTCCAGCTCTTCCTGGGCGGTTTCCAGTTCCTCGTTGCCCGCCTGTGCCTCTTCGTTCGCCGCCCGAAGCTCTTCCAGGGTGGTGGCGTTGTCCTCGACGATGGATTGCAGATACTCTTTGGTTGCCGCGAGCTCACGCCGGAGGCGGACGCTTCCTCCGTTATGCTCGATGCGGGGCTTGTGTATCGGCCTGGCGCCATCTTTCGGTTCGTTGTCCTCGAACAGGACCAGAAAATAGCGCTCCTTGGACGAAGGCGAGCTCCTCAACGGGGTTACCTGGATGGCGACGTCTCTTAACCGGCCACTATCTTCCATCACAAAGCCGACTTCCTTGGCTGCGGCGTTGCTTTTCCTGGCGGTTCGGATCGCCTTAGTCAGGCTCGCAACCAGGCCTTCGCGCACCATTTTCAAGAGGTTATGGGTGGGCTCGCCGGGCGAGATCTCGAGATACGGAGCGGTGCGACCCCGGACCTGAACGATATTCATGGCATGGTCGACGATGGCGCCGGGGGGGGCATGTTCGGCCAGCATCAGCCGGTCGGCTTCTCTCTGCACGTCCAGCCCGCCGCGGCCATCGGCAAGTCTGTCCCGAAGATCCGCCCGGCCCTCGTCCGGGTGTGCTTCACTTAGAGCCGGCGCCGGCATAGTCGCGGCGGGCCGCACGCAATAGATCTTGTGGGTCTTGCTCACTTGATGAAACGACTCGGTAAGGGTGCCGATGCTTTCGGATGGACCGAGCACCAGGAAGCCGGATGGCTTGAGGGCGTAGTGCAGGGTCGACCACACTTTGCGCTGCAATACGGCGCCAAGGTAGATCAGTACATTGCAGCAACTGATAAGGTCGAGCTTGGAGAAAGGCGGGTCCTGGGCCAGGTTATGCCTGGCAAAAACGCACACGTCACGGATGATTTTAGCGATCTGGTAGCCGCGTTCCGATGGGGTAAAGAACCGGGCCAATTCCCGCGGCGAGACATGGGCCAAGGTGGCGCCAGCGTATATGCCGGCGCGGGCTTTTTCGATTGCCGTGTCGCTGATATCGGTGGCGAAAATCTCGAACGGAACGTGCACGTCCGCGCCGTCCAGGAATTCCATCAAGCACATGGCGATGGAATACGCCTCTTCACCGGTAGCGCACCCGGGTACCCAGATCCGGATCGGATCCTCGGACGTTCTGTTCTCGACCAGGGCGGGGAACACTTTGTTTTTCAGTTCCTCGAAGATCCCCGGTTCCCGAAAGAACTGCGTGACGGTGATGAGACACGTCTCGCACAGGGCTTTCGCTTCCTCGCCGTTGCGCTCGAGTTCGCGGCCGTAGGCGTCCAGCGTCTCGAATCCGTGGAGGGCCATGCGGCGCTTGATGCGTCGCGTGAGGGTGCTGTGCTTGTAGTGGGTGAAATCCACTCCCGTGGCGCTCCGCACCAGCCGGAGTATCTTGGCCAGTTTTGGATCGCATGGCGGCGCAATCGCCGCCGCCGGCTCGACACGGACATGGGAACTTCGGGCAAGGGTCACCAACTGTCGCGCGATTCCGGCCGGCGGCAGGACAAAATCCACCACGCCGCTGGCGATGGCGCTTTTCGGCATGCCGTCATACTTTGCGGTTTGCATTTCCTGAGCGAAGGTGATGCCGCCCGCCGCCTTGATCGCCTGGAGGCCCAACGTTCCATCCGATGCGGTCCCCGACAGAATGACACCGATGGCCTTGCTGCCGCGGTCTGCCGCCAGGGCGCGGAGAAAAGAGTCGATCGGCATATTGGGGCCACTGTCCGGCCGTGGCGAGGTATCGAGGACTCCATCGGAGATGCCCAAATTGCACCGCGGCGGTATCACGTAAACATGGTTGGCATCGGTGCGAGTTTCGCCCTTCACTTCGGAGACAGGCATTTTGCACGTTCTGGAAAGCAGCTCGGTCAAATGGCTCTCGTGCTTGGGATCGAGGTGCTGAATCAGCACGAATGCCATGCCGGTATCGTCCGGCAGATGGTTGAGCAGTTCGGTGAATGCTTCCAGTCCGCCGGCGGAAGCGCCTACGCCAATAATGGTGGGGGAGGCGTGTACAGCGCGGTCGCCGGGTGTCTTCACCGGCGCGGTTCGGCGCTTTAAAAGGGACGGGTCAGGCACACGTGGAGAATGCGCGATCTTGCCCGTCCGACGAGGGGCGGTTACTGTTGCCGCACGCATCCGATTACCTCTCCCTCTGTAACGATGACGTCAACACTAAGCACGCATCGTGCCACTTTTCGACCTCGCCCAGGTCGCCGCGGTTTCGGAGCCGTGAAAAATCAAATTCCAGCCGCCGATGAACGCATATAAATCATTTCTTTCTTTATCTTAGTCAAGTTGAAAGCAACTAAGACAGTCACAGGAAAACAACGAACCCCGGAGAAGGGGCTCGATAGCATGCGCCATGACGACTCAAAGTGAATAACATTTCCCCGTTCACCAGAATACAACGGAGAATGAGGGCAAGTCTCGGTAAGTTGTTTGTTTTCAATAAAAGATGGTCACGATGAGCTGCGAATGCCTGCCATGCCCTCGGTCGCGTCCCAGTAACGCATTGATTACACTCGGCTTGGCGTGCCGCAACCGGATTCGGGACTTGCCAGCACATCCTTGAGGATGTTGCCGATTTCCATAAATCGATCCAGCCCGGAAGGCTTGGTGATGAATCGGGAAACTCCAAGTCCCTTCAGCCGTGCCTCGTCCCGCCGGGATCGGGATGAGCTCCACACACAAACGGGAACGCCGGTGAGATGTCCAGCGCCGCGGATCTCGCGCAAGATGTCTTCGCCGGTATACTTGGACAGGTTCAAGTCCAGCAGGATCAGGTTTGGAATGGCCGCATCCGCATAGGCCCCCTGGCGGCGAATAAATGCCAGGGCCTGGCCGCCATCCAGCAGGTGAATCAGTTCAAACCGGAAATCCTGCTTGTTCAGTGCCCGCTCGAGCAGGAAGACATCAGAACCGTTGTCTTCAATGACAAGGATTCGGGCAACGCGAACAGCGGTAGTGTGTTCCAAGCTCACCTCCAGCGGCCCGTCGTGGCCGATCGTCTTCATCATTCCACACCTGATGGCGGCACCGATGGCGGTGACACCTGCCGGGCCCTTACGATCCACCGCCTGGGCGCGGCCCCGATATAGGAGAAAGGATAACAAGTCACCAGTGTCAGCACATTCTCGGCCGAGGGAGCGAGTACTCCGACATTGTCCGGCTCGACAACGACGAGCAATTCGACCACATATTTGAAAGTAGCGCCTGGCGTTGACAATTGAATTTCGTCGCCGGGTCCCAGGTCTTTGAGAGTGCGAAAGAACGTGTCCCGATGCCCGGCCAGGCCCACGTTACCAGGCTCGCCCGGCAGCGCCGTGCCGGGAATATGTCCGACGGCGCGGCGGAGATTGGTACTGTCGACCCCTTCGACGACGATGGCGGAAAACAGGAGACGCGGGATCTCAATTCGTCCGATCAGACCATGCATCGCAGCGGCGGGCACGCCCTTGTGGGAAATGTGGAACTCCGGTTGAGCCGTGCTCCCGGCGGCCGAGCGCCGCTCACTCAGCAAGCGGTCGAGATCCATGGTCTCGCGCCTCTGGAAAATCCAGGTGTCCGCCAGGGCGAATCCGCAATAGCCCAGCAGCAGGACCGCGCAGGCAAAGAGCGCGCGCTGGGCCCACTTTAGGGTCCGAAGGATGCGATTGGCGACAATTAGCCTCATCTGGCGCTCTTTTCGTCCAGCAGCGTTTCGCCGCCGGCGATGTAGCCGGTGCGAGTGCGCACGAAGAGCCGGTCGTGGCCTTTCGCCCTGGCGAGGACCCGAATGGCGCGATACGTACCGTCACGATTCCGGTTGATGGGAACGTATCCGATGGTGTATTGATGGCGAATGTCCCGGGCGATGTGCTCACAGACAGCCACCACGTCGCTGAGTTGGTTGGGAAAGAAGGCTTGGCCGCCGGTTGCTTGTGCCAGGCGCTTGAGCGCGCCCGGGTTGCGATCCGGATCTTCCTGATCGAATACGCCCAGGGTGTAGATAACGGCGTTGGATCGCCCGGCCAGTTTCATGACTTGGGCCAGGGTGAGCGAGCTGGCGTTGTCACCGCCATCGCTGACGACGACCAGCACTTTCTTATCCCGCGTACCTGCCTCTAATTCTGCTAACGCCCTGGCAATCGCGTCGTAAAGAGCGGTCTGGCCGAAGGCGCGTTGGGTCGCGATGGCTCTTTCGAGCGCTACCGTGCTGTCCGTGAATCGGATCGTGGGGGGCAGACCCAGCCACACCTTCTCGTTGAAGTTGACGACGAACAGTTCGTCGTCCTGGTTGCTGGAGTGTACGAAGGTCCCGGCGGCGGCAGTCACCTCAGCAAGTTTCGGCCGCATGGTCGTGCTGTGGTCGACGACGAGTCCAGCGGTGACCGGAGTATCTTCGTTCCTGAAAAGCCGGATGACCTGCAGTACGCCGTTCTCGTAAACTTCAAAATTCTGCTGGCTCAGATCGGAGACAAAGCCGCCGTGCTGGTCGGTCACGGTGGCGTGTAACACCGCCAAGTCTACGTCTACCGAGATTGAGAAGGATGCCGGGTCGCGATCTTGTCCCGCTGGAGAAGCGTGATCCCCGGCGGAGCTAGCAGCGACGATCAGGAGAAAAACGGGCAGAAAAACGGCTTTCACTCCGCGCTCTCCGGCCCGCGACAACCCCAGACTCATAGCTTTCATGTACTTTCCGCCCGAGTTTGCCGGGTTCCACTGGAGTCTCCCGGCCACAGGAACCTGTTACCGAACGCGCTTTTGTGGCAGCCGGATGGTCCAGGCGCCCGGTTTCAGCCACCGCCATAGCGGGGTGACCACCTCGGCAAGTTGTACCTCTTCTCCGGTCGACTTAAGCCTAGCAATCCAATCGCCGCGATGCACTGGCCGTCAGATACCCTCTGGCGGCAGATCGCCGGACTCATTCCCGCTCGGTTTCGCCGGTAAATCCGATTTTTCGGGCCTCTTGACGGATCGCCTGGGAAAACTGCTCCGCAACCACGATGGTCAAGACCTGGCTCCATGGAACCAGGATGCTGAACCGCTCCACGGCAATATCCTGGTTGTGCCCGTTCGCGGCCAATTCGATCCAAACTCCTCTGGCGTCGTCGGAATCGAGAACCTTGGCGAATATCACGTGACTCTCGTCAACCCCACGAATCTCCGTCTGCGGGCTATCCTGTTGACGAAGAAACATCTTTACGCCATGCAGGTTTACCCACGCTCGTCTGACTACAACCGCTATGCTGGCATGTTTGTCAAGTTGCATTATATTGCTTTGTTACGAACATGAGTTGCTCGAATCAATTGCTGTTATGAGGCGCTTTGCCGCTGCGTTTCGCGCGGCAGTGTCATCCCACGCAGCGTGGCCGCCGAAGGCTGTTCCCAGCACACCGGATGGCGCCGTCCGCACGTCCAGCACTCGTAGCGACCGTGAGACGGCCACATTGGCTTTCGGTGCATCAGTTTGCACCAGAAATCCCCGATTTGCGCGCGGGCCGGTTTCATCGATTCCCATTCCCTTATCGGGGCGCGGTTCAGCTACAGGCGGGTGGCAGGATTGTCTTCGCGCCCGGAATGCCGCAGCGCCAGCGACCATTCGTCGGCTTGCTTTTCGGCCTCCGCTCTAACCAATCCGTATCGCTCCTGAATTCGCCCGACTAACTGGTCTTTTTTGCCGGCGATCGTCTCCCAGTCATTATTGGTAAGTTTCCCCCATCGCTGGCGGGCAGAGCCAGTGAAATGCTGCCACTTGCCTTCGATTTGATCCCAATTCATATTCTTCTCCTGCTTTCGCCGATGTTCCTGGCGCAATCGGTCCGTTCGCACGTTTGCCGCCGTTTAAGTTGTTGGACGCTAGAGCCGAGACGTTCATCGCCCGATACCCCGCCTTTGTGCAGGACTTTGATGGCGTCCGACACGGTTGCCCGGTCCGGATAGACCCCGGGTTAAGAGGTTTCGCCCACGGCTCGGGGCCATACGCGTCACGTTCTGGGCGCCCTCGCAAATGGCGGTGACCGCGGGCGCCGGGGCGCTGTTCGGAACCCTCACAACGGGCACCTGAGGGACCGTGAAGAGATCGGTACCCGAATCAGGCCGCAATCTGCAAATACGCAAGAACTGCCGGGTTCAGTGCGGATTCTGCATCTCGCGGCAGTAGACGCGCATCTCGCGCCAGTAGACGCGCCAAATCGCGACTAGTTCCACCCCGCGATCTTGGAAGCGCGTTTGCACGGTGGTAATGGTAATCCGATCGGTTCAGGGGCGCACTGTCATTTTAGCGTAGGTTCACGAACGCGGCCATCGAATACGCACCCGTCGGTGTTTGGGCAGCGGATTGCTCCTTGAGGTTGCCGGAGAGTAAAAAGAACATGCCTCTGATAAACATTGTCATTGCATTGATTGTGGTCGGTGTCGCGTTGTGGCTAATCAATAACTTTATCCCGATGGCCGGCAGTATCAAGACGATTCTGAACGTCGTCGTTGTCATCGCCGTCGTTGTTTGGGTCCTGCAAGCGGTCGGAATGTGGGGACGTGTAACCAGCTACAGGTTCATGCAATGATCCAGTGACATGGCGGGGCAAAGTAAAGTCATCGTCATTATTGGCGCGTTAGGTCACGGAGGCCCTGGACGATGGCGTTTGGACTCGCGCGGTTGCGCAAGGCCGGCGGGAGGCTGGTTTTGGCAAACGTTAATCGCTCGCACTTGGAGCGCTTCGCGTCCCTTCGCTTCGTTCTAGCGTCCCCGCCCGTCGCGGCTTGCTAGAATGGTGGGCGATGCCCCGATTGCCAGCGGTTTCGGGCCGGATTCTCATCGTCGACGACGATGAGCGTCAACGCAGCGCTTTGGCTGCCATGCTTTCGGATTGCGACTTCGACACGCAGGTTGCGGCCGACGGGCAGGAAGCTCTCGAACGGCTTACGACCTTTAGTGCGGATGTCATCGTTGCGGACCTGGTCATGCCCCGCATGGACGGCTTCGAACTGCTCCGGCACCTGAAGGACCAGGGCAACCTCACTCCGGCTATTGCGCTCACCGGTTTCGGCAGCATGGAAAAGGCGCTTTCGGCCGTTCACGATCTCAACGCGTTCTGGTTCCTGGAGAAACCGGTGGAACCGCGGGCTCTCAAGATCCTTCTCGAGCGCGCGATTCGCCACAAGAGAAGCTTGCAGAAAACCGCGCAGCTCAAGCGAGATCTGAGCCTTCGCGGCGTACTCGGGGACATGGTCGGAACCTCTCCGTCGATGCAGCAGATATTCTCGCTTATCAGACAGGTGGCGCCCACATCGGCACCGGTGTTGATCCGGGGAGAGAGTGGAACCGGTAAGGAGTTAGTGGCGCGGGAGATCCATAAGTACAGCTCCCGAAGCGATGGGCCTTTCGTCGCGATCAATGCAGCCGCCTTACCCGAGACTCTAGTGGAGAGTGAGTTGTTCGGCCACGAGAAAGGCGCATTTACGGGGGCAATGGAGCGCTCGGCGGGGTGCTTTGAGCAGGCTCATGGGGGCACTTTGTTTCTCGACGAGATCGGCGAGATGCCGTCGTCCACGCAACCAAAACTGCTGCGCGTCCTGGAGGACCTGCGCGTGCGGCGGCTTGGCGGTAAGCACGAAATAGCGGTGGACGCCCGGGTACTTGCCGCCACCAGCCAGGAACTCGGGACGCATTTGCGCGAAGAACTATACTACCGGCTCAGTGTTTTCCAGATTGTAATTCCGCCGCTGCGGGAACACAAAGAGGATATTCCGCAGATCGCCGATGTCATGCTGGAAAATCTGAACAAGAAACATGGTACGCGGGTGACGGGCGTCGATACCGAGGTACAGGCACTGTTTCATCGGTACGATTGGCCGGGTAACGTGAGGGAACTGCGCAATGTTCTGGAACGCGCCGCCATCGTGGCCGGCGAGGGTCCGATCCGGCTGGCGGACCTTCCGTCCCCTGCGCTCGGTGCAGACCCCGGCCCGTATGCCCGGCCATCACGCAGTGATGACGGCCTTATGACGCTTCAACCCGGCCAGCCGCTCATGAAACTCGAGGGGGCTTATATCAAACTCACCCTTGAGCACGTGCGCGGCAATCGCAAACTCGCGGCCGGGATGTTGGGGATCAGTCTGCGGACGCTGCAGAACCGGATCGCCGCCCTGCGCGAAGAGGCGGGTGCGACGGCTCCCGGCTCGTGATCCTCATCTTCTTTTGCGGGACTGTGGCGCTCCGCTGAAGGTGGACCCGACGAGAAAGCCGATTGCGGCCGCTGCCACCAGTGAGCCTGTCAAATGGCGACGCCCAAACTTCCGCAAGTCGGCGAATACACCTTTCAGATCGTGATCTTCGACGTACGATGCGGTAGCATCCAGCCGATCCGCTGTGCCCGTAGCCAGGTTATCGATCGCCTCCGAACCCCGCCGTCCTGTTGCGCGTACCGAGGACGCAGCCGAGTGCAGCGCATCCCCCGTCTCCTCTCGCGCTTCATCCAGCTTCCTGCCCGCGGACCGGCCCAACTCATCCATCGACTCTTTCGCCCCGGTGCCAAGCTCCGACGCCTTTTCCGTTAAGGTTCTTATATTAGTCAAAACGCCCCCCTTTGAGAATATATTTGCGAACATGCTCGGACGAAAAATACAAGGCACGTTCTCTTCCATTTCAATTTTAGTGGCGGACTCGTAAGACTCGAAGGGCCGCCGGCTGGCGCCCTGGCAAAACACTTGCTAAGTGGCTTGCCTTGTGGCGCACGAATGTAAGTATCTGGAAACGTCTGACGCCGGAGAATTCGGAACGGAGTAAATCCCGCATCTCGGTGCAGCTCCTGCACGCTGCACTCATTCGGAGGTGCCATCCTACCCACTTATCGGCGCTTGGGCAATCCTCCATGGAAGTCGTCGCGTCAATCGGGCCGCGGCGAACCACCAAAATCGGCTTCCAGTCTCAGAAGTTACTCCCGGATCGTATCTATTTTGCCTGTCTGCAACTATCGGAAACCTGCTCGATGCCGGTCACTTTGAACGTGCCTTGCTGAGCGGATGGAGCGCCCGTAACTCGCACCTCGTGCCCCATGAACCTGGCGAACATTTCGTCGCCTGAAGCCGCCGATTGCAAGCCGGCGATCTTCTGCATTTGGTCGTTGAGGAGTACGTAATGCCCATCCTGTTCGTCGACGCAACCGATCAAACGTTGTTCCGCGCTGGAATCGGATTTGTTCGGCGAGGCACCCTGGCCTGGGTTGCCGGCGGCTAGCGCCGCCAGGCAGCTCAGAACCCCCAAGATTGCGATGCGAAACCTCATCGGTCCTCCCTTTCCAGCTCAAGGCACTCGGCGGCAGACACCGGCCGCGATTTGCCCCGGCTTAGCGAAAGAGTAGGCACGTTTGCCTCCATTACGATTAGAGCGGGTGCCGTCGCCGCACACCCTGACACTGAAGGAGCGAAAACTGCATGCTCCGATGCAGTGTTTGCACTTCAAACGTGCGTTTCTTCCTATCTCCTCTCTTCTGGCCAAAGGCAGGGCGTTGGCTAGACGGCGTGCTGTTGTGTTAGCTTACAAGTTCCATCGGTTGCGCCTCTTGTAGTACGGAGCGCCCAAAGTGATGTTCCGCACGGCTGCGACGCCGCCCGTCCCGAAAAGAACGAACCCATGCCGCTCGATGAGTTAAGATCGGACCCTCGGCCGCGGGCGGCTGTTGTTGTGGCTCATCCGGACGATGAGACGCTTTGGTGTGGCGGCTACATACTGACACATCCTGAGTTTCTTTGGCGCATTGTGACCTTATGCAGAGCGGCCGACCCGGACCGCGCTCCAAGGTTTCACCGGGTCTTGCAGCGATTGGGGGCCGAGGGTGAGATGGCCGGTCTCGACGATGGACCAGACCAGGCGCCGCTTCCGGCCGGCCAGGTTCAAGAGACCACCGCGAGACTGCTGTCTGGAACAGGCTACAGCCTGATCTTGACCCACGGCCCAAAGGGTGAGTACACACGCCATCGCCGGCACTCGGAGTGCTGTCAGGCAGTCGTTGCGCTTTGGCGGGCGGGCGACATCGACACGAAGCGATTGTGGCTGTTTGCTTATGAAGACGGGGATCGGGCGTACTTCCCTCGGGTTCGCAGCGGCGCCGACCGGCGGGACGTGCTGACGGACGATGTCTGGCTCGAAAAACGCCGGCTGATTACGGATCTTTACGGGTTTGGGGCCGACAGTTGGGAAGCACGGACCACTCCGAGGGAAGAAGGGTTCTGGTGCTTCGACTCGGCAGAAGCGGCGGTGAGACGCACGACGCCTGGGAGCCATAATTCGTGAAAGTACTAGTACTTACCGAATACCCGCCATCAGCGGCCGGCCTGGCCACGCAGGGCGAGTTGTTCTCCAGGGGCCTCCGCGAGGTCGGCGTGGATGTCCACCCGGTGCATTTCGAATCGCCCCAGGAAAAGGAATGGTATTACCGCTGGTTCCAGCCGGATGTGGTGGTTGGGATAGGCTTCTGGGGCCACATCCCGCACCTGGTCCTGCACCCGCAACAGTTTGGGATGCGGACCGTGCCATGGCTTTTGGCCGACGGTTATGTCGCGGCGCATCATGACGTCTTGAATGCCTTGCCGCTGATCCTGGTCACTTCCAACTGGGTGAAGGAGACGTATATCAGAGACGGCATCAGGGGAGACAATATCGAGGTGCTCCCGGTGGGTTGCGACACGGACAGCTTTGCGCCGCGCAGCCTCGATGACCTCAAGGTCCGATCGATCCGCGAGGCTTTGGGAATATCCAGTGACGAGATCATGATCCTGACCGTCGGCGGCGACGCGGCGTCCAAGGGCGCCCAGGAGGTCATGCGGGCATTGGCGCTGATTGATGGCGAGGTCCGCGACTGGAGATATGTCTGCAAGGTTTGGCCGCAGCCGCGCACTGTCCAACAGAATTTGCACGACCTTCAACTGGCAGCGGACCTGGGCATCGGCCAGAACATCACTTACTCCACCAATGTGGTGTCGCACAATTTCATGCCCTACTTGCTGGCCGCCTGCGATATCTACGCCGCACCGTCGCGGCTGGAAGGTTTCGGAATGATTCAAGTGGAAGCGAACGCTTGCGGAAAGCCGGTGATCGCGATCCGCGCGATGGCATTTCTCGACACCATGGTCCACGGCGAAACGGCCTTCCTGGCGGAAGTGGCCGAGGAGATAAAGATCACTGAGGCCGTGTTCGGCGAAGGCCACGGCATCGATGATAGCCACCGCATTCTGTTTCCTGCGCCCCGGACAGCGGAGTTCCGGGCCAGCGTGCCCGACCTCGCCAAGTATCTCCGGACTCTGCTTGCGGACGACGGTCTGCGGCGGAGGATGGGCGAAGCCGGCCGGAAACGCGTCGTCGCGTTGTTCGATTATCGCCAGGTAGCCCGACGCTTCCTGAAGATTATGTCGGACCGGTTGGGAATTCAGTAGAAATGGATCAATCCGGCGGGTGTGCGTGTCCGTTCTCTCGTCGATCAAGCACCGCGCCATCGAGGTGGCCACATTTATGGACGAGACGTCGATTGCCTCTATTGAGCAGGCCAAAAAGGCGGCTTTCCGTGTCCTGCTACACAACGCACGGGGGCCGTTTCAAGGTCTGCCCCGAGCCGCCGGCTGGGGATACCCGGAACCTTACACTCGGGACCTGATGATTTCAGCCCTGGGATTCCTGACCGACGGCAGTCCGGAGCTTACCGACGCGCTCCGCCGCACACTGGTGGCGCTGGCAGCCAATCAGACGCCGCGTGGCCTCGTCCCATCGCTCGCGCACGATCCCGCCGACCGCGGCGCCAGCGATACGACGCCCCTGTTCCTCTTTGGCCTGGCGTTGTACCGGAAACAAGCCAACCAACCGGAATTCCTCAACGGCGCGGCCCGGAAAGCCATGCAGTGGATGCAATACCAGAGCCCCGACGATATGGGAATGGTCTCGCAATTACCCACCAGCGATTGGCGCGACGAGCAGTGGGTCATGGGCTATGGGCTGTACGTGAATACATTGGTTTACGCTTATCTGCTCCAGTATGGCGAGCGTGAGTCCGCCGCTCGGCTGCGCGGGTTGATGAACCGCCTTGAGGTCCGTGGCGAAACGAAGAATCCTCACGAGCACGAGGGGCTTGTAGTGCCATCGAAACCTTACTACGCCCTCTATTCCTACAAACTCTTTAGCAGCGACCGTTTCGACTTGCTGGGCAACAGCCTTGCGATCCTGACCGGGATTGCCTCGCTTGAGCGGGCACGAGACCTGGTGGCATGGATTGAGGCCGAGTGCGACGCCATTCGGGCGCGCGGAGAGTTAGCCGTGGAGTTGCCGCCTTGCTTGTTTCCATATATCCTCCGCCACGATCCCGACTGGCACCCGCGATACGAGCAATTCAACCGTCCCGGCGAGTATCACAACGGCGGCGTCTGGCCGTTCGTCTGCGGCTTCTATGTTGCGGCATGCGTCGCCGCGGGCCAGATGGGCCTGGCGAAGCGGAAGCTGTTGGCCCTGACCGAACTTGTTAAGCCGTGGCACGAGAACGAGGCCGAATGGGGCTTCAATGAGTGGATTGAAGCGGCGACCGGTAAGCCCAGCGGACGGGATTGGCAGACCTGGTCGGCCGCTATGTACCTGTACGCTGCGGAGTGCGCGGAGCGACAACGCACTCCGTTCTTCGACGAGATCCGTGCTACTACCTCAAACGCCCCTACTCCGTGAGCGCGCAACCCGGATGACCGCAGTCGCACGAGAGCTCCACCTCTCCTTTCGCGTCTTCGCAGCGCTGGCTGCAGTAGGTCTTGTCGTCTGTTATCGTACACCGGCACGCCGGGTGTGCACATTTCTTTCGCTCAACAACAGCCATTTTGTTTTGTCCTCTCTGTCGACGCAATTTGTAACTTCTCGTACGCTAATAGTCTTCTTCACTTCGCGAATGTGAACCGAACGATGTGGTTGTATCTTTAAGGTAGTAAACCTGGTCCAGATCGAGCTCCCGCGAATCCTGTGGCTGACGGAAGTACCCGTTCACCGCAACCGATTCGTGGGGCACTGCTTGCTGGCGCGCGCGTTCAAAGGAGCGCAAGTACAAACTCGCCGTGTTGCTCCATACCATGGCCCGGCCCAACCTATAGGCGCGATCGCTCATCGAAATCCGGCGCGTTCGATCGCGCAACAACCCACGCACCTCGCGCGCAATCGCCGCCGCATCCGCGAACGGCACCAGCACGCCACGCTGGTTACTCAGCAGCTCCGCGGCGTGCCAATACGGCGTTGAGACCACGGCTTTGCCCGCACCGAACGCATAAGCGAGTGTTCCCGACGTACTCTGGGCCTCGTCCAGATAAGGAGTAATGTAAAGGTCTGCTGCTCCGATAAACTCGGTCAGTACCTTCAAGTCGACAAAACGGTTATGGAAGATGACGTTCTTCTCGACTCTGTTCTTCTTCGCTATGGCCTCGAGACCAAGGCGGTAGCTCTCGCCTCGCGCCCGGAATTCGTTTGGGTGCGTGGCGCCCAATACAATGTAGACGACATCCGGAAACTCAGCCACCACCTCGGGGAGAGCATTGAGTACATGTTCAATCCCTTTGTTCGGCGATAGCAGGCCGAACGTCAGCAATACCTTTTTTCCGGCCACGCCAAACTGACCTTTGTAGCAATCCGGGTCGACGAAACGCACGTCGGGAATGCCATGTGGAATCAGATCGATCTTCGCCGGGGATACCCCGTACACTTCCTCCAAAATCATTCGCCCCCGCTCCGCCATGACCACCAGGCGGTTAGAGTGCGCGGTCAATTCCCGCATCACGCGATGCTGGTCGGCGTTCGGCTTGAGCAGAACGGTGTGGAGAGTGGTGACGACCGGCGCCGATAGTCCGCGCAGCAGCTCCAATAAATAGCTGCCGGCTGGGCCGCCGAAGATCCCGAATTCGTGCTGGACCGAGACAACGTCTACGTTGCAGGAGTTCAGGAAGTCGGCCGCGCGCCAGTAAGACCCCAGGTCCCGCTCGGCGATTTCGAAGCGAACCGCCTCTGGATACCGATAACCCCCGTCGATGTCTGTGACCGGCACCGCGAAGCACGATCGTATGGGACCGAGCGCCGCCACGGCCTCAAGCAAATCGGCTGTAAATGTGGCGATGCCGCACTTACGCGGCAGGTAGTCGCCGAGAAACGCAATGTTTCGAGCTCTGGACTCCATTTTCACGCCTGAACCCATCCTTCCCCGCTCTTTGCGCCGCAATAAGGGGTGGTTCATTCCAACGCTGATCATACGCGGCGGCGAGCCGAATATCGTCCTTTGCACGAGACGGCCCATACTGAAACCTCTCTGTTTGGAAGGCGGAGCCCGCCGATGCACCGTGCTGGCGGCAAATTCGCCGGAATTTCGATGCAAAGGCCGCACTTGGAGTGCTAAATTTGCCCACGGGTGGTAGAATCGGCGCCAGTGAGTGCGCCGAAGGGGCGAGTGTGAGTTGTGTAAATTGGCCATGCCGAGGCCAAGAAATGCACCTTGGAGGATCAAGAATGGCGACTCGGCGTACACTGAGACAGACCTGCGGACAGCGGACGTGGCCGATCGAGACCAGGCGCGCCGGCGCGCCCTCCAAGGTCAGCCCGGCATGACGGGCCTGATTTTTCACTGGCCGGTACGACGAGTCAAAGATGTCTTCAAAGCCCGTCCGTTGCTATTCCAGGATCACCGGCCGCCAGGATTTGTCGGGATTGAATCGCGTCATCTGGCGGGCTTCGATGGCGGTTCCGGCCCCCAGGTCCTTTTCGTAAACCACTCCGTCGTGGTTGATGAGAAGAGTCTTGACTCCGGACACGCCGTACTCCGCGGGCCAGGCGACCAGAGCAAAACCGCCAATCATCTTACCGCTCACCACATAATCGAACGCTCCCCCGGCAGCGTCCGGTCCCTGAGATTTCAGCACTCGGTAGTAGTATCCGTGGAAAGGCTCCGGCTTCTTCCCCCCGGCGGACTGATTCGCGGCTGCGGCCTCGGCGAATGCTCGCGAAACCAGAGTTTCGGGAGCGCCGTCCAGATACAGCCCATCCTGCTTGCCCGGTGTGCCGGCGATCCTCTGCGCATATTTCAGAACACCATCTCCGTCGCGCGACTCCGAGGCGTAATCCATTTGTGCCTCCACGTAGCCCCGGCAAACTTCCATTGCATTCAATTCGTTCCTGCCAATCCTGCGCGCCAGAATCTCGAGCTTCCCGCTAGCCGAACCCAGTAGCCATCGTCCGTCCCTGCGAATCAAAGGAACCGGAAACGGCCACTCTTGCTCCCCCACCGTGAAGGTCGCCCTGTCCGGCGTCAATGGGTCTTCATCGAGCTGGAGCTTTTCGTGAGCCGAGCGCGCAAACTCGGCGCGTGAATCCTTATCTTGTGCGGCGTCGCCGGATTCGACGATGTCCTTGCCCGCAGGTCCAAAAATCCGGAGGAGCGCCGCCGTGTCATTGCGCTCGGCTGCATCGATCGTCGCTTGAACAGCCTCCTGCGGCGTGGCAAATGTCTGCTGGCCATCCATTGGGCCGGCTTGAAGTAGAGTTACCCCAAGCACCAGGCCGGCGGCCAGAAACCGAGTGAGCCGCCGCGGGCTGTCTTTTACGTCGATAGAACTGATTTTCGCCATGATTTCCTCTCGCCCCTAGTGATGCCCGCCTCCGCCACCGTGGCCGCCTCCGCCGCCACGCATGCCGCCCCCGCCGCCCGAAAAGCCGCCGCTCCGGGCCGGCCCGAGACTCGAATATCCATGGTCGCTCTGTGTGCGCGCCGCTCTGCCTTCCCGAACGCCGCCGAAAGCGCTACGGTTCTTGCTGGGCGCGCTCGAGGGAATCTGCCGATTACCCATTCGCTCGGCTCCGGATCGGGAGGCTGAGCCTCGGGCCTGCGCCTGTCCGGCCGCCCCGCGCGATTGCAGGTTCTGGCGCACGTTGCCTCGATAACGGTTGGCCAGGGCGGCATTGGAATACGGCACGCCCTCGCGATGCGAGGCATCGTGGGCCCATGCGCTTCTTCCACTTAGGCTACCGATACCCCCGGAATTGAAATTGTACCGGTGGATAAAATTGTGATTGACGATGATATTGTGGCCGCCCCAGCCGGGTTGCCAACCCCACCCGCCCCAGCCTCCCCACCCGCCGCCAAAATATAAACCCATCGGGATGCCGATGCCAAAGCCAAAGTAAGCGCCAGGGTAATACCAACTTGCGTATGGATAATACAAAGGCGGTCCCCAGATAAATGCGGGATCGTAGTATGGTAGGTACATCATTTGCGGATCGGCGGGCTGAATCGCGATGACGGGTTGCCCCGAGTCATTCGTGGTGCTCACGGTTTGCTGGCGCGTCGAGGACAGTTTTCCCGCCTGCTGCGCCTTCACCCGCATTCTCTGTATGGCGTCCATCACGTCGCCTTGCTGACTCAGAAACGCGTTTCCAAGATTTGTGGTCCACGTGATGTCTTGGTTCAACCGTTTGACAAGGTCCGGAAATACCACCAAGGCCTGGATGCTCGGATCCCAGTTCTGCTGTTGTGCCGCCTGGGTCAGGGCAGCGCCAGTCAAGCCCGGGTTTCTCTGGAGCCACTGGAAGGCTTGGACGAGTTCGAGCGGATAGGTTGACGCCACAAGGATCTGGCTTACCAGCGGATCGGGGTACAGCGCTATGGGCGCTGTCAAATCGTCGAGTTGATCGGGCGTCAATGCCTGGCCGGGAGGCGGAAGTTGCGGCGGCTGTTGGGCAGCCAGCAGCTCGCCCCCCGGTGCAAGCAGTAGGGCGGCACAAAACACGCCTCGCATTAGGGTCAACGATAAATAACTGCGTTTCATGGATTCCGATCCTCTCGGGCGTGCGATCACTTCCGCGAACCTTCTCTGCGTGCGCGCAGTTCCTGCACGGCATGGGACCAGTCTTCCTCGGGCGATCCCTCCGGACAGCCTCTGGCTTGCCAAAGGGCGTGGGCCAGCACTGCGATGTCTTCGTGCCCAAAGTTTCCGATGTCGTGTTCCGTCACGGCGTCCCGGTGCACCTGCTCCGTATGCTGATGAGCCTGTTGGGAATGTTCGAGAGCCCGCCGGGAAAGCTCTTGCCCGGTTTGATGATCTTGTTTCTCATGGGCTTCCGCCGCACTGAGATGAGCGTGGGCGGCGCTATCGTGCAGCTCGGCGGCACGCTGATGATTTTCGTAACGCGACCCGTGGTTATAGCGTGTAGACATCTAAAGCCTCCCTACCTGCCCTGACTTGTTGTGGGCTTCCTTCGCCAGATGATAAGCGTGATCCGAGTACTCCAGCGCTCGTTCCGAATGCCAGATCGAGGCCGTATAATCCCCCTTTTCGTTATGTTCAGCGGCAGTACGATGAGCTCTTGCTGCGAGTTCGTGCTGTTCGGCGGCTCTCCGGTGTGCCTCGTGCATTATGGTTCCTCCCGTGGAAGCGTAGGCGCCTTTCTTTATATGCACGAGGCAGACCAATCTCTTCGGAAATCGTGAATGCCCCCGAAAAGGGCCAGGATCGCTGAAATGTCCTGACGAGTGCGCAATCCGACGGCCGATTGAAGGCGACAAAGCCCGCATCCCGCTGGTTCCGCCCCACGTCAACCCGGCTGGAATTGTCCCATCGGGTTTAACGATGAGGCTCCATGGTGCGGACTTTGCACTCGCCGCGGCACATTCTGCATGTGTGAACTGGCTGCACCACGGCGTCCTTCTCCCCAGGCGGTTGGTGCTGCGCGTGCACTGCTGGTTGTGCCGCGATCTTGAGCGTGCCTTGAGCGCCGCAGCGGGCGCAACCGGGTGGACGCGGCCTGATTGTGCGCATTATTCAGCGCATCCGCGAGCCGGCGCTCCGGTTTGTGGATCGGGCAGCGAAAATGCACTCGTCAGTTGATCGCCTGGGAGGGCGAAGACAATGTTAACGAACGCATCGCATCTGAAAGGCCTTGTGATCCGAGCGACGGATGGCGAGCTTGGAACTGTAGATCAGTTCTATTTCGACGACGAGACATGGGCCATCCGCTATCTCTTGGTAGACACTGGCGGCTGGCTTGCCGGCCGCCGAGTGCTCATCTCGCCATTCTCCGTAATTCAGGCGGACCTGCTGGCCGGACGATTGGATGTGGCACTTACGAAAAAACAGGTTGAACGCAGTCCTGATATCAATACCCACCAGCCCGTTTCCCGGCAGCACGAGGTCGCATACCTCGGCTATTACGGTTACCCCTATTATTGGGGTGGTCCCTATCTTTGGGGACCGGCGTTCTACCCGGCCGGCTTCGCTAATGCAGCCAGTGCCTCGGCGGAAGCGACGGCGGACAGGATTCTCAGAGAGTCTCCGGATTCCCATCTGCGAAGTAGCGAGGCCGTCACCGGTTACCGCATTGAGTCGGCTGATGGTGAAATCGGCCATCTCGACGGGTTTGTGATTGACGATGAAGCCTGGGCGATCCGCTATATCGAAGTCGCTACGCGCAATTGGTGGCCGGGCAAAAAGGTGCTGGTTTCTCCGCCATGGATTGAACGGGTGAGTTGGGCGGATTCCAAGGTCTACGTCAGCCTTTCCCGGGAGGCCATCCAGGGCGCCCCGGAGTACGCCCAGTCTTCACCGGTCACTCGAGAGTATGAGAATCGGCTTTATTTTCACTACGGCCGGCCTCCATATTGGCTTCACGAAGAGCAACACACAGCTGCCCATTCCATTGGCGGCGCTTAAGTACAACCGGTCCCTGACCGTCGCGGCTCGGAAACGCGCGAAACCGAGCCGCGACAGCCAGGGAGCGGCTGCCGGAACGAGTCTGAATTGCGAGAGCGAGTAGAAGGAAATCATGAGGACATATTCGAGTACAACCGCCCGAGCCGTCTTGCCGACTCTGCTTTTCGCGTTTTCCGTCGTCGCCCGCGACCACAGCGTCCTGAACGGCACCTGGAACCTGGTGCCCGCCAAAAGCGATTTTGCCGGCCAGTCCGTCGTTCAAACCGGCACCGTGACTATCGACGATAGGGAGGGCGTCATCATCGTATCTCGCAACTTCGTATATAAAGGCGCCACCGAGACCTTCTTCTACCGCGACCTCACCGACGCCGAGAACAACGCCACCATTCACACCGGCAAAGACATCAAGAGCAAGACCAGGTGGGACCACAATGTCCTGAAGGTGACCACGACACAATCCGGCGTGGTTACGCTGGAAAGCTACACCCTTGCCCCGGATGGCACCATGATGGTCAGCGTTGTCAGGCCGGAGTCGAAGCCGATCACCCTCGTCTTCCAGCGAAAATAGAGTCACAATCGCCCGTCCCAGGGCATCGCGGTCTACTTGGGTAAAGCTGCCTCACGGTGTTTGCGGCTGAGCTTGCGGTCCAGATCGGGCCAGAACTCCTTCATTACGTTGCCGGCAGTATCGAGCCCCAATTGAACTCCCAGCTTGGAGACGGCATTGGCCGCGGAGCGGTGGTCCGGAGAATATGCGTTGGAGATCGCTACCGCCGTGGAATTGCCGATCACTTCGGAAAAATTAAACTGCGAGCCTCCACGGTCGGTCTGGGTCCAGAAGATCCGGCTTACGGCGTAGAACATGCGCGACCATCCGCTGCCCGCGCCGTGCCGAAAATAGCGCGGATCCTGGTGCAGAAGACTGGGGTAGATGGCTTCCGTCATGAAATTTCCGATCGTCAGGTCGCCATAGGCTGCCCCCAAATACCGCGAGTAGCCGGCTACTCCCTGGCCGAATGACGGCATGGCCTTGGTAAGCTGTTCATCGCCCCCGAAGGCCGCGGCCATAACGAAGGCGCCGCGGTCAGAAGAGTCTGCGTACGCGATTCCGAACTTTTCCATTCGCGTGAGCGGCTTGTAATGAGCCAGACTCGGCGCGGTGCGGTAATTAGGAATGATTCCGAAGATGCGCTTGGGGGCCGTATCGAGCGGATTTGCGTCTGCTGGAGGAGTTTTGTCTTGACCATGCGCCACCCCGGCAAGAAAGCACACCACACAGATCGCGCAAATTCGAATGCAAGGCACACCCTTTGCCTAGCACTTATAAGTCCGCGAATGAAAACGAGGACACGAGGCAAATACCGCCGCCTTGGCTTAATCAGCCTTTCCTGGGTGGTTTGTGTCGGGCCTCGACGGTGAAGTAATGCACTCAGGTGCAGTTTTTGCCGATACCCGCGTAAACGCTTTATCGGCGTGTGGCGTATTTGCATGCGGCCACGTACGTGCGTTGGTGAAGCTCGGAAGGTGTGACAGTATGATCCAACCGGGACAGACCCATCGTGCCTTACTGGCGATGGTGCTCTATTCTTCGTCGATAGTTGCCGCCTACGGCCGGTCCGCTTCTTCGTTCCGTTCCTTGACAGGACAGAGGGGAGAGACCATGTCGTTTTTAGCCTGGCTGATTCTTGGCCTGGTCGCAGGGTTCATCGCCAGCAAGCTTGTAAACAGAAGAGGCGAGGGAATCCTCGTCGACATTCTCTTAGGAGTTGTCGGAGCTTTTGCCGGTGGCTGGCTGTTCCATATATTTGGAGCCTCTGGCGTTAGCGGACTCAACCTTTACAGTCTCTTTGTGGCCGTGATCGGCTCAGTCGCTCTGCTGGTTCTTTATCACGGCCTCCGGCGGAGAAGCGCCTGGTAGCGGTCCGTCTTCGGAGTAGTTCGGACTTTGACCCTAAGAAAGAAAAACACATTATGATTAAGCGATTGATCGGATTAGTCTTTGCGAGTGCGCTGTTCTTCAGCGCTACGGCAGAAGTGGTCGTCCACATCAGGCCACCTCATGTTGTGATCGAGAGGCGGGGGCCGCCGCCCAGCCGTGACTATGTGTGGACCTCCGGATACCACCGTTGGGACGGCAACGCCTACGCCTGGACCCCGGGTATGTGGCAACAGCCTCCACGCCGTCATGCCCATTGGGTAGCGCATCGCTGGACTCACCGGAGGGACGGCTGGGTCTTAGTGGAGGGCCACTGGCGCTAGTGTCTGACCGAGCCGCCCCCGTCAGGGAGCGGCTTTTGCCAAGGGCAAGCCCAGATGCCGGCAGGCGGCGCTGCCGGCACCCGGCTTCTATAATAGTCCGCCGGGTTCTAAGGCGCCGATAAATGTGACAGAGTAAAGGAGCATCGTCTATGTACCTGCTGTTAATCATCGTATTGCTTGTGCTGTTATTCGGCGGCGGCGGTTATTACGGCCGTGGCCGGTGGTATTAGAGCCGATCCTGACTGTTGGCGGAAGGCCCTATAGCAGACCGGATTCTGGAAAACCTGCGCTCGATGGATCTCCTCTATGAATCGTAAGTGCGCACGCCGCGGTAATCGCGGACAAGCGGACGTTGGCCCAGCAGGCTAGCAGCCCGTGGTAGTAGTCAGATTTTTCAGGCGGCGGCGTAGCTATGTGTCGGCAGAATTGCGGTAACAAATCTACCTACTTTGCCCCATAAAGTGTGCCGCGACTGAGTTCGACGGCC
>JBEKZL010000118.1:0-25365 GCA_049509915.1 Bryobacteraceae bacterium
TTCCAACAGATCGACCAAGAATTGCTCCAGGCGCTTTCGGCATCGACCCATCTGGGCGTCGGTCATGCCCAAACATAACGCCATTTTTATGTTTTGTCAATACTTAACG
Source organism: Bryobacteraceae bacterium (assembly GCA_049509915.1). Classification (GTDB taxonomy): domain Bacteria; phylum Acidobacteriota; class Terriglobia; order Bryobacterales; family Bryobacteraceae; genus JBEKYD01. Next base: position 110 of record JBEKZL010000118.1, read on the forward strand.
AAGTAATACTAGGGCAATGAACAAGCAACGGTTTACCAGCGTGTGGGACGCTATCGAAGACACGCCCGAGCAGGCCGCCAACATGAAGCTGCGCTCGGTCCTGATGATCGCCTTGAAGGATCACATCACCCGTGCCGGGATGAGCCAGGCGCAAGCGGCCCAGCTTTTCGGCGTGACGCAGCCGCGCGTCTCCGATCTGATGCGTGGCAAGATCAACTTGTTTGCCCTCGACGCGCTGGTGAACATGGCGACAGCCGCGGGCCTGCGCATCGAAATGCACGTGCTGGAAGCCGCCTAACCGCGCGAATCACCCAGCGCAAAGCGCCCCAGCCACGCAGGTTCACCTCGCTGCCGAGCTCATCCACGTCCGGTCGTTCCTGCGCAGCCACACCCGCAGCGACCGCCTCCGCGCAGTATCAACTGTCAACCCCATTTTCGGAAGCGCCGCCGCCCTCTGCGTGCCATTTTTCTACCGGCGGCGCGGACTCCCAGGCGACATGACGCGCAGCCTCTCGCAGCCGTGCGCGGCCGCATAGTCCGTGGAGGATCTGGCCGCATTGTTCAGGAGTGCAACCGCCTCCGATATGTGCAACGAGTGTATCCAGAAGAGCACCTCGGCCGCGTTGTATTGGGCAACGTCGCTGGAGCTCGGATTCGCGACGAGATCCACCAGGGCGGAGACCGCCGACTTCCCCATAAGCAATAGCGCGCCCGTCGCCGGATAAATCTCATCAAGCCCGTGCAGGTGGGAGACGACCGCAGCCCTCGGGTCCTCGGGCGCCTTGGGGTCCTCCGGCACGCGGTACTCGATATACTCGATCAGGGTTTTTTTGCCGGCGGGTAGCCCTCACTTCCGAGTCACTCCATGGCGCAAAACCAGCGCGGGGCAGACAGGCACCGCGCCGCGTGTTTTCAGTGACTTTCCGAGCCGCGACCGTCAGGGAGCGGTCGACGGGGGCTAGCCTACCCAGCTCGGTCAAGCACGAGTCCGAGCCGCCCCCCGAACGTATCGAGAGAGTGACGTACTACGCCCCTGCGACCCGATTGCCGCCCATAAACACGGCATCCTCGGGGACATCGCCGGCTAGATCCACCGCCTTCGCCGCATTCCCCAACTCATTGCCCATTACGCTGATCCGCTCCGACCGGTCGCCGGACACTTCCATCCACGTCCCGATCCGCCCAGCCGCGCGGCAGCCGTGCACGAAGGCGCCTCTCACCTGCTTCAGACGCACCGAAGGCTCGGCACCGGCCGCGCCGGCAAAGGCCGAGGCCGCTAAATCCAGGCCTTCCACATCGTCGCAAACCAGGGCCGGGCGCTCGTCGTCTTGCGTGATGGCCGTCTCGACGCCGCGCAGGCTCAGGCCCTTCACGTGGCGGCAGTAGAAGCCGTATGCCGGCAGCTTGCCGAACATACTGAACTCGGGGTATTTCTCGGCGTTCTCGGGCGTCTCGGGGCGGGCGTCCGCCCGTTTGCCGCCTCCGGCAAACGTCAGGCGCAGATTCTCCAGAACCACGTTCTCGATTGTCTGGCCGGGAATGCCCGAAATCGCGCAGCCCATGCTCCCGGCGCCGTCGGCCTGTACGTCGCGAATCGAAACGTTGCGCAGTTTTCCCACCGGCGGGCGCGCGCCGCCATCGGTGAACGGCCGTGCGCGATCGCCGAGGCGAATGAAAATCGGCGCTCCCACTCCGTTCATGACGATGCCCGAAATGTTGACCCGGTCCAGCACACCTCCATCCACAGTTTCGAGCGCGATACCGGCCAGGCGGGTATCGTAAATCGTGCAGTTCGAGATGACGATATTTTCGAAGCCGCCGTTCGATTCGGTGCCCAGCTTCAGGGCGTTGCACGCCGAGCTCAACACGCAATTGGTGACTGCCACGTCCCTGGTGGGGCGGTCCGCGGTGGCCTTGAGCACGATGGCATCGTCGCCGGAAACGATATCGCAATCGGAAATGCGCACGCGCTGGCTGCAATCGATGTCGATGCCGTCGTTATTGACGTTCACCCGGCTATGGACGCGAATGCCGCGGATCTCGACGTCGTCGCAGGCCAGGTAGTGCTGCACCCACATGGGCGAGTTCTCGATACCGATATCAGTCACCGAGATATTGCGGCAGCTCACAAAGCGCAGCATGTAAGGCCGCAGCTTGTACGCGCCCCTGAAAGCGGCGCCCTGCCCGTCGATCCTGCCGCGCCCGTGTATGCCGATGCCTTCCACGCCTTCGGCGTAAATCAGGCTCCGCTCCGTGTACGTGTCGGCATAGGAACGCAAAGCGGGCACGTGGGACGGGTAGTCCTCGAGATTCTTGCTACCGAGCAGCACCGCGCCGGCGTCCAGTTCGAGCGTCACCCGGCTCTTGAGCACGATGGTTCCGGAAAGGTACACCCCCGCCGGAAACAGGACCGTTCCGCCGCCAGCCCGCGCGCAGGCATCGACGGCGTCCTGAATCGCCTTGGTATCGAGATGGGCGCCATCGCCGGCCGCGCCATGATCGCGAACATTGAAGCCGGCCCCTACAGCGGCCGCCCAGCCCCGCGGCGCGGCGGCCACCGCGACAGCCGCCGGCATCAACCTCAGCAGGAAGCAGCGGCGCATTAGATCGTTCCGCATACCGGACTCGCCCCAGAAAGCGAAGAGTGTATCACGCCTCCGGGCAGGCGGAACCGCCTGCCCCACCATCGAAAACGATGCACCGCCTTGGTGGCGCAGGCGGTTCCGCCTGCGATTTGTGATTGCTTCGATACGTTACCGAACTTGCCGGTTACGAGCGCGCGGCGACGGCGCTCTCGAGAGCGGCTACGCTGCGGTCGCAGATCTCGCTGGGAGACCCCGTCGCCGCCACCGACACCAGCAGACCCAGGTTCTTGTAGAACTGGATCAGCGGCGCCGTGCTGCGCTCGTAGGCTTCCAGACGGACGGTGATCGATTCGGGACGGTCGTCTTCGCGCTGATACAATTTGCCTCCGCAACGAGGGCATGGCGCTTGATCGCCGGAAGGCAGGCTGGATAGGTGGAAGACCGACCGGCACTCTCCGCAGGTGCGCCGGCCGCTCAGCCGAGCGACGATTTCATCCAGCGGCAATTCGTAATTCACCACCGCCGTCAGCTCAAGGTGCTCCGTTTCCATGTGCTGCTTGAGCGCCTCGGCCTGAACCAGCGTACGCGGAAAACCGTCCAGCAGGAAGCCGCCGCCGCAGGCGATACAGCCGCTCCGTTCGCGGACCATCTCCCACACCGTCAAATCTGGAACCAGCGCGCCGCGCCGCATGTACTCGACGGCCGCCCGCATTGCCGGCGTCTGATCGCAATCGCTTCGTTTCCCGGCGGCGCGGAAGACGTCGCCGGTCGAAAGATGGCAAGCGCCCAGGCGTTGATGCAGCAGATCGGCCTGCGTGCCCTTGCCCACGCCCGGCGCGCCCAGCAGCACCAGCCGCCAGGGCGTCCGGGCTTCGCCCGGCTTCGCCGAGCACACGGCCGTCGGTCCTTGCAACCATTCGGCACGGTCGTTGTTGTTTTGTACGTTCATGATTCCAATCGGTTCAGGTTAGAAATCGCAGTGGTAATTCTTAAACTGCCAGTCAATTCTTACCATACAATCCATCACCTCCCAGCGCAATCGCCGTCAGGCCTCACAATCCCGTCATCGGCCGCAACTCTTCGATCTCCTGCTCGCTAGCGGCCATAATGTTCAGAAACAGCCCGCGCGGGTCCAGCGAATCCATCAGCAGCCGCATCTCTTCCGGGTGGAAGGAGCCGCGGATCAGGAGCGGTTTGCCGGCCTCCTGAATTCTGCGGTAATGCGGCACCATGGCCTTCAGCGGGGGGCCGAGCGCGTCGTGATTCACCTCGTAACACTGGATCTCGCCGATTTCGAGAAAAGCCTCCAGCAAGAACATGGATGTGGAATGGAGATGGATGAAATTGCCGGCGAAATGGCGCGCCAGCAGACGGTCGGCGGGCTGCGCGAAGCGGCGGAAGAGGCGCGGCGAATAGACCGCCGTGGCATCCTCCTGCATGCGGACGATCGGGCGCGGGCCCCACAGCGAGTACTGGGCGTCGAAGTAGCCGCCGTGGTAGAGCGGCACACGCTTCCACAGCTCCTCGGCCAGATCGCGGAAGATTTCCGCCAGCCGCAGCAAGAGCTCGGCCGCCCGCTCCGGCTCGTCGGTCAGGTCCAGCAGGCTCGCGCCGTGCCCGCGCAATACGGCGTGCAGATCGGTCGGTCCAATCTCGGCGCTGTGGCTGACGGGGAAGGTTCCGTTCGAAACGCGCACCAGGGCCTCCGCGAACTCCATGTATTTGCGGAACCAGGGGCCGTCGCGGTCGAGTTTGACCTTTAGAGCGTCATCCAGCGAAAGATTGCGCTCCTCGCCCAGCACGTTCCCTGGCAGAATACGCACCCGACAGTCCAGCATGCCAGGTAGCCAGGGAATCGCCACTTGCCCCGCGCACGCGCCGCGGATCAGGTCGTCGCCGATGCGTTCGCCCTCCCGCAAAATGCGGATATGATCGGGCAGAAAGGCTTCAACGTCGATCATCTCCGGCGTCAGGTATTCGGCGTTCCCCCAGCTTTGGCGGGCGGAGAACTCGTTCAGCGGAAACCAGCCCACCAGCGAAAACCCCACCAGCGGGCGGGCGACCGTCTCCCGGTTCCAAAAGTCCCGGTAGCGGGCGATCTTCGCGGGGTCGTTGCCAAAAGGATAGGTTGCCATTTTAATAGCAACCGAACTCATGAGCCGCTTCGAGCATGGCCACCACGTTTTCCGGCGGCACGTCGGCCATCACGTTGTGTATCTGGTTCCAGACGTACCCGCCGCCGGGCATGAAAATGGCGAGGCGCCGGCGCACGTCTTCGCGCACCTCATCGGGCGTGCCGCAGGTCAACAGACCCTGCGTGTCGCACCCGCCGCCCCAAAAGGTCAGGTCGCGGCCGAACTCGCGCTTCAGCTTTTCCGGCTCCATGTGGCGCGCCCCCGTCTGCACCGGGTTGAGGATCTCCACGCCGGCTTCGATCAGGTCCGGAATCAACTGGTACACGCCGCCGCAGCAGTGCATAAAAATGTGCGCGCCACTCGCCTCTCGCGCGTAGTTGTAAATCCGTTTGTGCCGCGGCAGGAAGAGCTCGCGATAGGTGGCGCGGGACATCTGCGGTCCCGACTGCATGCCCAGGTCGTCGCCCATCACCAGGATCTCGATCGATCCGCGCACTCTGGGCAGAATCCTGGAGAGGTTTTCCAGGTGCAGTTCCGTGAGCCGGTCCAGAAACCGGCCCAGTTTTTGTTTCTCGGAACCCAGGTACAGATAGAGATTCCGCATGCCGAAAAGAAACTGGCACGATTCGAAAAGATTACACCCCACGGCGAGCGAGATGGCGTAATCGCTGGTGTCGTGAAGGTGACGCGCGGCGCGCCCAATTTCCTCGAGGCGCGCCTCCGTGACGGGCCGGTCCCATGGCGGCGACCCGATAGCGTTCCAGGTCACCTGGCTCATATTCTCCGGCAGCGGTTCGTAGTTGTCGAGGCCGTCGGCGCTGTCCAGAGGCCAGTAGCACTGGTCGATGAAGAGCGAGCCCGCCGGCATCCGGCCGATAATGCTTCCCCTGGACCCGCGCACGTCCAGGCCGCCGTCGACTTGTTCGGGACAAAACCAGGCGGGCGCCATGGCTTGCGACCCATCCGGCAGAGTCCACGGTTTCCAGTCCCGCGGCGTCGTCATCGCCCTGCCGAGATCGACGGCGTCCACGTGGAATCGGTCCAGGAACCAGGCGTCCGGTTGCGCCAGTTGCTGGATCAGGTCGTACAGCAGCGTGGGGGGCTCGCCTACGCCGAGGTGCGCCTTCAGGCGGTTGTACGCAATCGCCATCATGCCCGTGGATCGCATCGAACCCTGGTCCAGCGGAACCCGGTCCGGCTCTTTATGAGCGATCGCGGCCAATACCCGTTCGCGAGAAGTCATGCCACTCCTCACTTACAACACCGCGCGAGGAAACGCAAGCCGGCTCGGGCTCCCCGCCATGCCCCCGTTGTTATTATGGAATCCGAATATGCGAATCGAATCCCTCTGCCTGGCTTTTCTTTTGGTCCCGCCGCAGCCATCCGCGCGCGCGCAGACCGCCGTGCCCACTTTTCAGCACACTGCCGGCCAGGGCACTTACACGCTCGCCGGCCGCGATCCGGCGCAGCGGGGCGTCACCACCATCCCCACCCTCCTGGTTCCTGTGGCGCTCTCCTTTGAGGCGCGGCAGGCTTCCGGCAAGCGCTTCCTCATGGACTCGGCACCGGATATAGCGGGCGTCCTCCGCTCGCCCGTTTTTTCCAAATTCGCTTTTCCCTCCGGCGGCACGACCCAGTATGCTGATGCGCTGCTGCGCACCACTTTCCCCAAGTTCGATGGCTGGCACACGCTGCTCGGCAAGCCGCGGGTGAAGCCCGTGAAGGTCGCCATCCCCGCCGGCTACGGGTACGTGCTGACCTCGAAAGCCACCGGCGCATCGTTCGCCGTCGTCGACGTCGAGTTTCTGCAACGGGAACTCTTCAAGCAGATTCCCAGGCAGGATGGCACCCTCGTCATCGCCGTCACGCATAACACCGCTTACTACACCGAGGGCGACGCCACCCTGTGTTGCTCCTGGGGAACGCACGGCGTCGATTCGGCGACGGCCAACTCCTTCGTGCTCGGCTCCTATCTCCACAACGCACCCACGGTTGTCGAAGACGCCGATGTCGAGCCGCTTACGCAGCAGCTTGGGGAGTTCATCAACGATCCCCTGCACGACCCCCTGCTGCACGGCCGCAACGTCAAAGCCCCGGGCAACACCTTCCCAGCCTGGCTGCGTCCCGCCTCGATGCGTCCCGGAGATCAGGGCGCCTGCGGCGGCACCGGCGTCGCCTCCGCCTACTTCCTTCTCGAACCCACCAACACCAACCCCAAGAACAATATCCCCGCGTCGAAACCTTTTGCCGTCTCTTTGAATGGCGCCACCTATCATCTGCAGAACGTGGCCCTGTTGCCCTGGTATACGGGCGCTTCGGAAAATCTCGGCGGCACCTACAGCTTCCCGGACGCGGCCGCGCTCACCGAAGGTTCCAGGCCATGCCCGCCGCGCGGTGGACGTGGCGCGTCCGCACCCGCGAACCCTGCCGTCGCCCCGGTTCCCGCCACCGGCTCGCCGAACGGACATTGGCTGATCGGCTACTGGGCCGGCTACGGCGCCGCAGGTTCCATCCTACCGCTCCGTGAGGTCTCGCCGCAGTGGGACGTCGTCATCGTCGCCTTCGCCACGCCCGATCGGAGCGCGCCGGAAGGAACCATGCGCTTCCGCACGCCCGCCGGCCTCGATACCGCCGCATTCAAGGCCGACATCGCCTATCTGAAGAGCCATGGCAGGAAGGTCATGATCTCGCTCGGTGGCGGCGGCCAGCACTTCACCCTCGCCGATCCGAAACGCGTTCCGAACTTCGTCGCCTCCGTCACCGCCATCGTCGCCGAGTACGGTTTCGATGGCATCGATATCGATTTCGAAAGCCCGTCCCTCTCCATCGATCCGGGCGACACGGACTTCAGCCATCCCACCACGCCATCCATCGTCAACCTTATTTCGGCCCTGCGCCAGTTGCACGGCCACTTCGGCCCCGGCTTCAGGATCAGCCTCGTGCCCGAAGGGACGCAGATCCCTTCCGGTTACCCCAGTTACGGAGGCCAGTTCGGCTCCTATCTGCCCATCGCCTACGCCATCCGCGACATCCTCTCCTTCATCGATGTGCAGGACTACAACACGCCGCCGCTCGAAGGTCTCGATGGTGAGATCTATCAGCCCGGTTCGGTCGACTACCACGCCGCCATGACCGAACTCCTGCTGCACGGATTCGCAGCCGGCGGCGACCCCAAGCGGCTCTTCCCACCCATGCCGGCCGATAAAGTCGCCGTCGGCTTCCTCACCGGAGATACCACCCCCGCCATCGTCGCTCAGGCGATGGACTACATCGTCACCGGCAAGGCGCCCGCCGGAACCAGCTACAAGCTGCGCCAGCCCGCCGGCTACCCCGCCATGATCGGCGCCATGTTCTGGACCATCGACGCCGACCGGCGTGGAAACTATAACTTCTCGAACGCCGTCGGCCCGCAACTACACGCCTATCCCGCCGCCAGGTAAGTCGGACTCGTGGGGCAGACCGGGGCAGACCATCGTTTTTCGTGGTCTGCCTCGCAATTAGCCGGCCTACCTTCCTCGCATTCCCCGCCAAATCTGCACAATTCTGCACAAGCGCCGCTGGTCTGCTCGCCGCCACCTCTCCCCACGCCACCCAAAACCCCGGTTAACCAATCCGGAGATCTCGAAATTTGGGCGCGCCTTGCCGAGCCGCGACCGCGAGGGAGCGGTTGCCGTATGCTTCACCATTATTCCGACTAGCCGCCTCGCGTTGCGCCCAAAGCCGCGGGCACTTAGCATGGAACGCATGGGAACCCGCTTGCCGCTTCTTAGCGCGCTTCTACTGCCGGCCTTGTTCCGGATGCTCGGCGCGGCCGCCGCCCCGCCCGAGCCCGTGGCGGAATTGCATCGCGCCTTCGAAAACCCGCCTGCCGACAGCCGCATCATGATGCGCTGGTGGTGGTTCGGCGCGGCAGTGGTCACCCCGGAGCTTGAGCGCGAACTGCGGACCATGAAGGAAGCGGGTATTGGCGGGGTGGAAATTCAGCCCGTCTATCCGGTGGTGCTCGACGACCCCGGTCGTGGGCTGGTCAACCTGCCCTACCTTTCTGACGGCTTCCTCGACGCCTTGCGGTTCGCCAACGACAAGGCCCGGGAGCTGGGTCTGCGGGTGGATCTGACCTTGTGCAGCGGCTGGCCTTACGGCGGCCCGCATACACCCATCGATTTGGCGTCCGGCCATTTGCGCTTCGTCGGCGCTGGCAAGACGGATGGCGGCGAGGTGCAGTTACCCAAGCTCGGCGCGGGCGAAAAGCTGATCGCGGCTTTCGACCGCTCGACGCCCGAATTTCGCCAGTTGGACCCGCACCAGCTGGCCGGCCACTCCAGCGTCTGGTTCTTCATCGCCAGCCCCACCCGCCAGGCCGTCAAGCGCGCGGCGGCGGGCGCCGAGGGGTTGGTGCTCGATCACTACAACCGTGCCGCCATCGAGAATCACCTGCGATTTGTCGGTGACCGGTTGATGCAGGCTTTCGGCGACCATCCGCCCTACGCCATCTTCAGCGACAGCCTGGAAGTGTACGGCGCCGATTGGACTGGCGATTTCCTGAGCGAATTCCAGAAACGCCGCGGCTACGACCTCACTCCACACCTGCCCGCTCTGGCAGGCGACATGGGCGCGAAGACTCTGGCCATTCGCCATGATTGGGGTCTCACGCTGACCGAACTGGCGAACGAACATTACCTCACCCCTCTCCGCGAGTGGGCCGCCGCCCACCATACCCGCTTCCGCTCCCAAACCTACGGCATTCCGCCCGTGTCGCTTTCGAGCAACGCCCTGGTGGATCTGCCCGAAGGCGAAGGGTCCGCCTGGCGCCATTTCACCGCCACGCGCTGGGCATCCTCGGCCAGCCATCTCTATGGCCGCCCGGTGACTTCTTCGGAAACCTGGACCTGGCTGCACTCGCCCGTTTTTCGCGCCACCCCGCTCGATATGAAGGCCGAAGCCGACCGGCACTTCCTGATGGGCATCAACCAGTTGATCGGCCACGGCTGGCCCTATTCGCCGCCCCAGGCGGGCGAGCCCGGCTGGCATTTCTACGCCGCCGCCGTGTTTAATGCGCACAACCCCTGGTTTATGGCGATGCCCGACATTGCCCGCTACCTCCAGCGCATCAGCTTCCTGTTGCGCCAGGGTACTCCGGTCACCGACGTGGCTCTGTACCTGCCCACCGCCGACGCATACGCCGGTTTCACCCTCGGTCACGACTCCGTCGATCAGGCCATGGACCGGTTGATCGGCCCCGATGTTGTGCCCGGCATTCTCGATGCCGGCTACAACTTCGATTGCATCGACGACGGTGCCATCGCCAGGCTGGGCATCCCGTATCCCGTACTGATTCTGCCCCCGGTGGAGCGCATCCCGCTCGCGAGCCTCCGCAAAATCGAGGAATACGTCCGCCAGGGCGGCATCGCCATCGCCATCGGTCGCGCTCCTTCGCTCGCGCCCGGCTTCAAAGAGGCCGACACCGATACGCCCGCCATCCGCCAGATCTCGCAGCGCCTGTTCCAAGCCGCCGGCGCTCCCGGCCACTTGCTCCGGGACGGCGCCAAACTGGGCGACACGCTTCGCGCCGCCCTGCCGCCCGACATGGCGTCGGCACCAGAGGTGGGCTTCGTGCACCGCAAGCTGCCCTCCGCCGATATCTACTTTGCGGTGAACTCCACCAATCATCGAGCGCATCATGAGGCCGTATTTCGTGTGAAGGATATGAACGGCGCGTGGTGGGACCCATTCAGCGGTAAGGCTGCCGGCGCCGGTGGTGCCCGCATCGATCTCGATCTGGCGCCCTACGAATCGCGCGTCATCGTCTTTTCCCATTCCGGCATTCCCGCGCCCGCCGCCGGCGCGCCCCCCGCCGCGGTCGCCGATTGGAGCCGTGGATGGCGGCTGACCTTTCCCGGCGCCGCGACTCTTTCCCTTGAGTCACTGCGCTCCTGGACCGACATCGAAGGCCGCGCCAACTATTCCGGCCAGGCGACGTACGAGAAGAAGGTAACGGTGGACCCGTCCCTGCTCGCGCACCGCGCGCTGTATCTCGATTTCGGCGAAGGCACTCCCGTCGCCGTCGACGGGCGCCGCTCCGGCAGCGGCATGCGCGCCTTGCTCGAAAGCCCCATCCGCGAAGCCGCGCGAGTATCGGTGAACGGCACCGACGCCGGCTCGGTCTGGTGCGCGCCCTATCGGGTGGAAGTGACCGGATTGTTGCACCCCGGCGAAAATACCGTTCGAGTGTTGGTGGCGAACCTTGCCCTGAGCGGGCTCGCCGCCCAGCCACTCCCCGATTACCGCCCGCTCATCGCCAAATATGGAAACCGCTTCCAGGACCAGGACATGAAAGATGCAAAGCCCCAGCCGGCCGGAATGCTGGGCCCCGTGCGGCTGCTGGGCCGCTAACTTAACGTGGCGCACGCACTCCTGCGTGCCGAGTCGAGACTTTCTCGACGCTTGCGCTCGGGCTGTCGCGCGGTGTCCCCGAGAAACCCTGCGCGCTTGCCGCGTGTGTTTGCATGCGTAGAATCGCGCCACGAAGCGGAGTCTCCCAAACGAACCAAAGCGGGCGTCGAGACGAGTATCCGAGCTCCTGAAGTCGCCCCCGTCATTGCGCGCCCTGAAGGAAATAAGCTGACCCAATTTTTGTGGGGCAGGTTGGCAACCTGCGGACCGGTTGTCAATCGGTCCAGACGGGCCCAGCCCGGCCGTTCGCTGGCCGGCTCGAAACCTGGCTCACCCCAAATTCGACGACTTCAGGAGCTCGGAGTCTGTCTCGACGCGGCATCCAGGAGTGCGTGCGCCAGGTTGGGGCTAAGTACCCGAAGACGCGTGCAGCTTCCGGCTGGGCGCTGAAAGCTGATAGCCCCCGCTCCCTACTCCTTCTTCTCCGGTATCTTCGGAATATCGAAATGCCCGCTCAGCTCGCTCAGCGATGCCAGATCGATCGAGCCGGCAATGTTGACGATGGTCAGTTCCTTCGGCTCGGCGCACAGAATCGCCACGCCGGTGGGCTTCTTATCTACCAGCCGCACGTAGATTTCGCTGCTGCCGTCTTCGCCGTTGACGCGGACGATGCGCGACCATTCGGGGGCGCGCAAATTGCGCCGGATGGTTTCCAGATCCGCTTCTGTCCATACATTGGCGTTCTTGAAGCTGTAGCTCTTGACGTAGATGCCTTCCAGACCCACGATCAGCTTGCGCACTTTGGCGTCGTCCTGGTCGTTGTCGTCCAGAAATTTGGCTGCGAACTGCAGCAGCGACCCGCTCAGCGACACGTCGATTTTGTCGGATGCCTGCGTGGCCAGCCGATCGATCTTCATCGGAAATTGCTGCGCGCCCAGGCCGCTCAGGCAGCCGGCCAGCGCCGCGGCGAATAGTAGTTTCATCTCGAAAACTCCCGTAATTGAGTTTGTATCCGGTTGGTCTTGGCGGCGGCGATGTCGAGCGCCAGCTTCAGCTCCCGCTTGGCCTCGCGGCCCTGGTATTGGCGATAGCCGATCCCGCTTCCCGCGCTCAGCACCACCAACGCCGCGGCAGCCGCCGCCCACCCCCGCCATGTCGGCCGCCGCCGCGGCGCGGCGAAGTCGCAAGGGGGCATTTCCCGCGCGAGCGCCCTCTTCAACTCCGCTTCCAGCCAATCCATCTCTTCCGGCCCATCCATCATCGTTCTCCAATGCCACGCCGCTCCAGCTTTTCCCGCAACAGACCTAGCGCGCGATGCAAATGACTTTTCACGGTCGCCAGCGGCATTTTCAGTAACGCGGCGATCTCCGCCGGCTCCATCTCTTCCTGATAGCGCAGAATCACCGCCATCCTTTGCGTCTCCGGTAGGCTGGCTACTATCCGCCGCAGCGATTCCCCCAACCACGGGTCGTAGCGTGCGTCGAAACTCGCCGGCTCCGGCACTTCTTCCAGCCCGATGCACGGCAGCCGCTTGCGCCGTCTTCCGGCATCGATCGCCCGCTGCACCGCGACTTTTCGCAGCCATGCCACGGCGTGCCGGGGCGATTCGATGCTCCGCAGGTTGCGATGCAGGCTGAAAAACACGTCCTGCGCCACTTCCTCCGCCAACGGACGGTCGCGCAGAAAATGCCAGGCCACGCTGTATACCATGGCTTGGTGCTCGCGCACCAGCCCGTTGAAATCGATCGCGGTTTTTTCCACGGCCTCGGTCGCGATCACCGGTCGTCCTTGTCGTAGGCCACGTCGCTGGTCACGTCCGTGTGCCGGAAGTTGCTGTTGGTCAGCGCGATGGTAATCGTGCGGCGATAAAGAAACAGACCGCGCACTTCGAATTCCCCGCCGTAGCTGACCGGGAACCAGACCTTATCGGCGAACTTCTGATACGACACCGAAAATCCCAGACCGCGAATATTGGTGCCCAGCAGGATCTGCACCGCCATCGGCATCTTCCAGGCGAGCGTTGTGGTTACCAGCACGGGCTGAAACTCCTCGGCGTCGATCAGCGCTTCCCCCTTCCAGTCGCCGTCTTCCCATCCGACGCCTTTCTGGGGCGCGAACGCTACCCGGTATACCGTGCGCCCGCGATAGGTTTCCACCGCCGCCAGACGAAAATCGTATTTCAACTGCTGGTGGTACGTCAGCGGGAACTGGTCCGGCCCGATCCCGTCCTTCGAGTTGCCGTCGTCCATCAGATCCTCGGAAAAACCGTTGATCAGGCCGCCGTCGATGTCCACCTTCTTATATGCGTAACCGGGCTTGCTGTAGGCCACGAATCCGTTGCCGGCCGCGTACCGCCCTTCGAAGTGTGCCGGTACCCGTTCGCTATGTCGATCCTTGGGCACAATCGTGTATTCCCGGCGCTCCTCGCGCGCTAGTTTCCCGTTAGGCCGAAGCAGGCGGAGCAACTGCTTCTGCGTGTAGACGAAATTGCGGCGCAGGTCCTGGCTCTTGGCCTGGTTTTCGGCCACTTCGTGCAGGATGCGGGTCAGGTCGGGCGTCTTCACCATGCCTGCGGCCAGCAGCGTCAGGACGATCCAAGTCGCCATCGGTTTCTCTCCAGACCGGGCGTCTCGCCCGCTCTATTGGCCTATTACGCAGTCCGCTTGGCGCGGGATGCAGTTTTGCTGGCTGCCCGCCCTGTCATGAAACCGAACACTTCCATCTCGAATTCGGACACCATTTCCCGGCTTGTCCCCAGCCGCGCCTTTTTGTGCCATGTTTTCTTCGACTTGCCAGTGGAAGTGGAGTTGCCCTTCAAGTTCGCTTCGCGGCGTATTCCTCTATTATGGCGGCATCGTTGAAATACACTTGTTTGAGAAGCCTTGGTTGTCTCGTGGGTACATTGCTGGCGGCGGCGAGCGGCTTTGCCCAACCGGTGGCGCCCTCGGAGATCGAAATTCGCACCCCCGAGCCCCCGCCCGTGATCGGCCCGTTGATCCGGCCCTTCCATTTTGAAAGGCGCCAGGTTTCGCCCGCCCGCCTCACCAATTCCTATCGCCTGAACTCTCTTATCCATGGCGGTAGTCTCTATCTCACCGCCCAGGACGTCATCGCTCTCACCCTGGAGAACAACCTCGACATCGCCGTCCAGCGCTATGGACCCTACATGGCGCGGGAAGCCCTGCGGCGCGCCGAAGGCGGCGGCCTGCTGCGCCAGGACGTCGTCACTCCGATCGCTCCCGGACCGGTCAGCGTCAGCCCCATCGGCGTCAGCGGCAATACCTCCGGCCTGGCTTCGGGAACCGGTCTCAGCGCCGCCGCCTTCCTCACCGGCTACGGGCCCAATCCGCCCAACCTCGACCCCAGCATCGGCGTCTACATGCAATTCGGCCACAGCACCATTCCCGAAACTAACCTCACTTACTACTCCACCACGGCCCTGGTGAACGTCTATCGCTTCTACCAGGTTTATTACAACCAACAGTTCATCACCGGAACGTCGATCGGCGCTTCTTACTGGACCCAGCGCAGCGACGTCAACAGCCCGAACAATACCTTGAATCCCAACATCACCGGCGATATCGATTTCAATGTCACCCAGTCCTTGCTGCAGGGCCTCAGCCGCGCCGTCAACAATCGCAATATCAGGGTCGCCAGGAACAACATCAAAGTCACCAACCTGAACCTGAAGCTTCAGTTGGTTACCACCGTTACCGCCGTGCTGAACCTGTATTGGGACCTGGTCAGTTTCAACGACGACGTGCGCATCAAGCAACAAGCCCTGGCCACCGCGCAGAAACTGCTCGCGGACAACAAGGAAAAAGTGGATGCCGGCGCGCTGCCGGCGGTCGAAATTACCCGCGCCGCCGCCCAGGTCTCCGCCAGCCAGGAAGCTCTGCTGATTTCCCAGACCAACCTGGCGCAGCAGGAAACCGTGCTCAAGAACGCGCTCAGCCGCACCGGTGTCGAAAACGCCGGCTTCGACGCCGTTCACGTGGTGCCGCTCGACCATATCCAGATCCCCACGGCCGAAGCGATTCAGCCGGTGCAGGACTTGGTCCAAACGGCTCTCGAAAATCGCCCCGAACTGGAGCAAAGCCGCATCAGCCTGGAAAGCAGCAAAATCAATCTCCAGGGCACCCGGAACAGCCTTCTGCCCAGCCTCAGCGTCTTTGCCGACATCAACAACCAGGGCTTGGCCGGCCCCTACAATCCGCAATACAACAGTTGCTGCGGTCCGGCGGGGTCGATCTTCGTCGGTGGCATGGGTTCGGTCCTGGAACAGGAGTTTCGCCGCAATTTTCCCAATTACTCGGCCGGCTTCTCCCTCAGCATCCCGCTGCGAAACCGCGCCGCCCAGGCCGATTACGCCATGGATCAATTGAAGCTCCGCCAGCAGGAGCTGCAGTTGCAGCGAACCGTCAACCAGATCCGCGTGGAAGTGAAGAATGCCGTGGTCGGGCTCGAGCAGGCCCGGCTTCGCTACGATACCGCCGTGGATACGCGCAAGCTCGCCGAGCAGAGCCTGGACGCCGAGCAGAAGCGGTTTCAATACGGAGCCACCGGCGCCGACGTCACCACCGTCATCATGGCGCAGCAGGAGGTCGCCAACGATCGGAGCGCCGAAATCCAGGCGCTGGCCGCGTACTCCCACGCCAGAATCGATCTCGACGTCGCCCTCGGCCGCACCCTCGACGTGAACCACATCAAAATCGACGAAGCTTATTCCGGCCACGTGGAGCGCCAGTCCGCGCTGCCCAACGATCTTCCCGGGGAGAGGAGATAGCCGATGTTGGGAACTCTTCCATCGCTTGACCCAAGGCTTGTGGAGCTTCGTGGGGCGGACCCCCTGGTCCGCGCGGGACGCCCTCGACCCGCTTTTGTCCCGCGGAATCGGATCTCGCTCCCAGCCGGTGCGCGACCACGAATTATCCTGGCTTGCCTCTGCGCCGCGTCCCTCGCCGCGCAGCAAATGCCGCTGGTCGAAAAGCCCCAGGCGCCGATTGGCTATCGTTCCTACCTGGGGACCTCCGTTCCAGCCACCAGCCTCGCCAATTCCAGCCGGCTTTATCGCCTGCTCCACGCCGGCTCTCTCTATCTGACCGTTCAGGATGCCATCGCCCTGGCTATCGAGAACAACCTCAACCTGGAATCCGCGCGCTACAACATTCCCAGCGCCGATTGGGCCGTGCAGCGCATGGCCGCCGGTGGAACCCCGCGCGGCGTTTCCGGCGGTGCCGCCTCGGTAAATCCGGTGGACCCCGGTGTCGGCGTGCTCGGTTCCACCACGTCGGGCGGCGTGAACACGGGCAACGGCGGCGCCGGGTCGGTCGGAGGCACCGGCTCCGGCAGCGCCAGCATTCAGCAGATCGGCAGCACGGTGGTGAATTTCGACCCTTCCTTGACCAATACCACCACCTTCGCCCATTACACGACGCCGGAGGTCAACCAGGCCTTGAGCCAAACCTCGGCGCTGGTCGACACGGAACGTATTTATAGCACCCAATTGCAGCAGGCATTCGACACCGGTGGCGCGGTCCAATTTCGCGACTACGAATATTATCAGAAGGAAAACTCCCCCGGCGATCTGGTCAACCCGGTGGCGGCGCCGTATATGCGGCTGCTGTTCTATCAGCCGCTGTTCCAGGGCGGCGGCCGCGCCTTCAACCTGCACAACATCCGCATCGCCGAGAACGGCAGGTCCGCGGCCCGCCAGGCGTTTCGCGCCGAGCTCCTGAACCTGGTAGCCAGCGTGCTCACCGCCTATTGGGACGTGGTGACCGCCGACGCGGAGCTCGCCGCCCGCCAGCGCGCCGCCGACGCTACCCAGAAATTCTTCACCGACACGCAAAAGGAAATCGCGGCCGGAGCGCTGCCCCGGGTGGAAGAGCCCCGCGCCGCCGCCGAGGCCGCAAACCGCCGCCAGGACCTGACGCTGGCCCGCATCGCCGTCCAGCAGCGCGAAAGCGCCCTCAAGCAATTGGTAGTGCGGCGCGACGAGCCGGCTATCGACTCCGCTTCCATCATCCCCTTGGACCATATCGTGGTTCCCGATTCCGACGATTTGCCCGGTCTCACGACGCTCGTCTCCGGCGCCATGCGCGACCGGCCCGATGTGGCGTTGTCCAAAATCAACGACGAAAACGCGGCCATCAATACCATCGGCACCATCAACGGCCTGCTGCCCACCATGCTTGCTTTCGGCTATTTCATGAACCGCGGCGTCGCCGGTACGGTAGTAAACCCGGCCGGCGATGCCGCTGCGTCCTTTGCCGGCGGATATGGAACCGCGCTGGGACAGATCGCCCGCCGCGACTACCCCACCGAAGCCGCCGGAGTGTCGCTTTCGAGCCTGCCGATACATAACCGCGTGGCCCAGGGCGATTACGCCTTCGAGCAACTGCAGTTGCGGCAATCCGAAATCTCCGGCCAGAAAGACGAAAACGCCATCGCCGTCGGCGTCTCCAACCAGATGATCGCGCTGCGCCAGGCGCGGGCGCGATACAACACCGCCGTCAACACCCGCAAGCTGCAGGAGCAGCTCCTCGCCTACGAACGCGAAAAGTTCACTTACGGCACTTCCACTCTCAGCCATCTCATCGTCGACCAGCGTGCCCTGGCCGCGGCCGAAATTACCGAAGTCACCGCTCTCGCCGATTACGCCCACGCCCGCGTCTCACTCGATCAGGTCCTGGGACAAACTCTGCGGAACAACGGCGTGACACTCGAGGAGGGCCTGAACGGCCAGGTTGTCCGCCAATCCCAACTGCCCGATCTGATTGCACCCGCCAGGCCGGCCGATCGCTAACAGGCGCCGCCAACAGGTCCTAGTCAATACTGATCCTTTCAGTAATTACTAAGCGTACTGTAATAGCTTCTTTTTTCAGGGCATAAGGAAATATTATTCTTAGTGGCTCCAAAAGAGTCGAGCCGGTGTATACTTCGTCCTGCGGGTTACATGAAATGCAACCCCGACTTAGGCCCATCGAGCGCCGTCTAAGGCGTGAAATTTCGGTTGACTCTAACGACAGCGGGAAGAGTCAACGAAGAGGTGACACCATGAAAGAACTCACAATCACACTATCGCGGATAACGTTGCGTCGTTTCTGCATCGTCTTGGCCCTGGTACTCCTCATCATCGGTACCGCCGCTACATCTAAGGCTCAAGGCACAATCGTCTACAACAACATCCCCAGCGCATTTCCGGTTAGCTTTCCACTTAACATCTTCGGCCTAAACCAGACCTCAATTCCACTGAACGTCTTCAGCCAAGGCGTCGAGGCCTATGCTTTTACCGCACTCGGCGATGGCTTAACCCTTGCCGGGAGAACGGGCGGCACGCTCGACAGGGTGACGGTAGTCTTGTCATCCTGGGCATGTCAGAACGGGAGCTTTCAATACGGTCCCGGACCGGATGCCTGCGTCACCACCCCGGGCGCCACATACTCTATGCCAGTCACGGTCAGCGTCTATTCGGTCAACAGTTCGGGAACATCGTTGGAGGGCGTTAGCCCCTCGCCAGCCCCAGAAACGTTGCTCGCGACGGCCACCGAGAGCTTCAATATGCCGTATCGGCCTTCTTCCAATTTCACTGATTGTCCAGCGACGGCCTCAGTGTCTGGCGGTTACTACGAATGGTATAACGCCCAGACACAGACTTGCCAGGACGGCATTGATTTCGCAATCACGTTCGATCTATCGTCGAAAAACGTCAAGCTCCCGAGCGAGATCATCGTAGCTTTTAGTTACAATACCAGCGACTACGGAGCGGTTCCGTACGGCGATGGCACGTCCTGCCATGCAACAATTCAAGGGTGCTTTTACGACTCGCTGAACATTTCCGGCGGGTTCGGCGCAGCCGCGTACCCCGGACCGATAGTTGCCCCAAGTGTCGGTTCTGTTCTAAATGTGAACGGCATCTTTACGGAATTCCCAGTGGCGGACAAAGCCCAGTGTGGTACGGGCACGGCCGCAAAAAACACATTGGCGCTTGACGCCAGCCCCGGATGTTACACAGGCAATCACCCGATGATTCAGGTCACAACGAAATCATCGTTCTAGACCAGGCGGCGACAGCGCCGCGGCGGCTCGAAGGACCGGAAACAGCGTCCTTTGAGCCGTCGACCCTCCGGTTTCAGTTCCCCCGGCCGCAGCCGCTCCTTTGAACGCGCTCTCAGTCAAAAACATCGGCGACAAGATCGCCGGCGCTACGCCGGCACGGGACGCCGGCTGGAAAGCCGAAGTGGGGCAGGCGGCACCGCCGCGGAACCGCCTGCCCCACCATCGGGAACCCGTTGCAATCGGCAACGGCCGCCCCTTGACAGTCGCGACTCCGACCTGCAGCTTTGAGCCGCTCGGATTCGAGTGGCCGCCGGGCCTTTCGAACAGTGCTAATCTCAATTGCATAAGGGAGGAATAATGGCCAAAGACAGAAGCCCGAAGAAGGAAGTCAAGAAACCAAAGAAGAAAAAGTAGTCCCGGGGGCTGGGAATCCCAGCCCTTCAAGCTTTTCCAGTTTACACTTTCAGGAGTCACTAATGCGCACCGATTGGGTAGCCAAGCGCCGGGACGATCCCGTTCGCACTCAGATGCACTATGCCCGCAAGGGCGTGGTTACCGAGGAAATCGAATACGTTGCCCGCCGCGAGCACATTTCCGCGGAGCTGGTACGCGACGAAGTTGCTCGCGGCCGCATGATCATCCCGGCCAACGTCAATCACCGCAACCTGGAGCCGATGGCCATCGGCGTGGCGTCCACCTGCAAGATCAACGCCAACATCGGCAATTCGGCCGTGACCTCGGATATTCAGGGCGAGCTCGAAAAGCTCCAGTACTCGGTGAAATACGGCGCCGATACGGTGATGGACCTTTCCACTGGCGGCGACATTCCCGCAATCCGCAAAGCCATCATCGCCGCCTCGCCGGTGCCCATCGGCACGGTGCCCATCTATGAAGCGCTGTCACGCGTCCGCCGCGTGGAGGATCTGAGCGCGCGCGTGATGCTGGACGTGATCGAAGAGCAGGCCGAACAGGGTGTGGACTATATGACCATCCACGCCGGCGTGCTGGTGCAGCACATTCCGCTGGCCGCCCGCCGGGTGACCGGCATCGTCAGCCGCGGCGGCTCCATTCTGGCCGAGTGGATGGTGAAAAACCACCGCCAGAATATGCTCTACGAGTGCTTCGAGGATATCTGCAAGATCTTCCAAAAGCACGACGTGAGCTTTTCCCTCGGCGACGGTTTGCGGCCAGGCAGCATCGCCGATGCCAGCGACGAAGCCCAGTTCGCCGAATTGAAAACTTTGGGCGAGCTCACCCGCAAGGCCTGGGAATACGACGTTCAAGTGATGATCGAAGGCCCCGGGCACATTCCCATGGACCAGATCGAGATGCAGGTGGTGAAGGAAAAGGAGCTTTGCAACGAGGCCCCGTTCTATACCCTGGGGCCGCTGGTAACCGATATCGCTCCCGGCTACGACCACATCACCTCCGCCATCGGCGCGGCCATGATCGGCTGGCACGGCGCTTCCATGCTCTGTTACGTGACCCCCAAGGAGCACCTCGGCCTGCCCAACCGCGAGGACGTCAAGGTCGGCATCATCGCCTACAAGATCGCCGCCCACGCGGCCGACCTCGCCCGCCACCGCCCCGGCGCCCGCGACCGCGACGACGCGCTTTCCCGCGCGCGCTACACCTTCGACTGGAACCGCCAGTTCGATCTTTCGCTCGATCCGGAAACGGCGCGCGCCATGCACGACGAAACCCTGCCGGAGGAGGGCTTCAAGGACGCGCACTTCTGCTCCATGTGCGGCCCGAAGTTCTGCTCCATGAACATCTCGGCCAAAGTGGAAACCTTCACCGCCGAGGATGCCGCCAGCGTGGTCGATGGGACCGCGGCGGAAAACCTGGTGGAACTGAAGTAGCGTGTGGGACAGGCCTCATGGCCTGTCCATATTCTGCAAATGCGCGGGAGACAGGCCAGGAGGCCTGTCCCACTATGCTCATCATCGGCTACGGCAATCGGCTGCGCAGCGACGACGGCGTGGGCTTCCGCGCCGCCGAATTACTGCGCGAGCGAGGCGCAAACTCCGGCGTCGAAATTCTGGCCGTCCCGCAGTTGACGCCGGAACTCACCGACCCGATCTCCCGGGCGCAGCAGGTGATTTTCATCGACGCAGCAGCGGAAGGCCCGCCTGGCGAGGTCCGGCAGCGCAAACTGGCGGCACCAGCAGCAGGCGCGGCCTTCACCCATCAGATGACCCCGGAGGCATTGCTGGCGGCCGCGGCTGCGCTGTACGGCGCCAGCCCCTCCGGCGTGCTCTATTCGATTTGCGGCGAATCGTTCGCCTACGGCGAGCAGCTCACGCCGGCGGTGGAACGCGCGCTCGCGGAGCTGGTGGTGAAGCTATCGATCTGAAACCGGCGGTAGCAACCGCGGATGGTTTGCCCTGAGCCATGCCTCAACGCGGTGGCGAAGCATCTTGGCAAGATCGCGCATTTCGCGAGCTTCCGTATCGGAAATCGTGTCCGCCCGCTCGTAGTCCGTGAGGTTCCGCTTCTTGCGAAAGACGTTGAATTTCCGGATGGCGGCTGCTTCGAGGCCGAGCGTGAATTCCAAAGACTGAATGACGCGATAGTGATGGTTCCCCCGCTCGGCTTCATACCCGGAGGCGGCCAACGCCGCGGCTGCGAGCTGGAGGGCCGCGTTATACGCGATGGCGAACAATCGGCAACCAGTGCCGGTGTCTGGCAGGCTTTCAAATCCCTATCCGCGACGGCGAGCAGGTCAGCGATCTCCTGTGGGCTCGTCTTGTGCTCCTTGAGCCATCCGAATTTGAGCCAATCTGGCAAGGCTCGGCTTGAGCGAGAGCGGAAGCCACTTCTTCCAACGAGGTTCTTGGGCCCACAATCATTATGTCAACGTCGCTCGCCGCTGTTTCGGTTCCGGCAGCAACAGAGCCATAAATGAAGGCCAATTGGACCGCGCCCCCGAGTGCGGCCAAGGCTTCCTGCAGGACCTTAGGCGCACCGAAGGTTTTGCGGATCAGCCCGCTTAGCTCGTCGAACACAGGGCACTCGCGGTTTGCTTGAAAATACGTCTGTCGGCCTTCGACCGCGCGCGTGAGAATACCGGCAGCGACAAGCTGCTCAAGCTCTCTCTGCGCCGCCCCCGAGCCAAGGCCAACCAGGCGGATGACTTGCCGTTGGTAGAATCGCCGATCGGAGTGGCCGAACAGAAGGCGTAGTACGGCCTGCCGCGTAGCGCCAAAAAGGGCCCCTCCGATCGCATCCGCGGTGAAGTGCCCGGCATTTGCACCCATCTTGAGTACGATAATACCCATTTTGGGTGCGGCAGGTCAAATTCGGGGGCTCAAGCCCGGCGACGATCCAGCACCTTCCCGTCGGCGCCGATTAGCGCCACTTCCAGATCGAGGGTGCCGTCGGCGTGGGTGGAGCAGCTCAGGCAGGGATCGTACGCGCGCACCACGGCCGACACCCGGTTCAGCATGCCCTCTTCGATTTGGGCGCCATGGACGAAATGGCGCGCCACCTCCGCCACGCTGCGGTTCATGGCCAGGCTGTTGTGTCCGGTGGCGACGATCAGGTTCACCCAACGGATGGCGCCCTTCTCGTCCACTTTGTAGTGATGGATCAGCACCCCGCGCGGCGCTTCGATCATGCCCACGCCTTCCTGGCGGTTGACGGCCGCGTGGGAGCGTACGTGGGTATCGAGAATGGCGCGATCGGCCAGCAGCAGCTCCATTTTTTCCAGCGCGTGAACCAGCTCGATCAGCCGGGCATAGTGATAGTGGAACGAGCCGTGGACCACCGGTCCGAACCGCTGGCGGAATTCGGCGAGTTTCCGGTCCGCCTCGGGCGTGCCCAGCCTCTCCGCCACGTTCAGCCGCGCCAGCGGGCCCACCCGGTATTCGCCGCCGGGAAATCCGAGCGGTTTGTAGTAGGGCGATTTGAGGTAGGAATCGCGCTGCGATGCCTCGCCGATCACGCTCGCGTAGTCCGCCGCCGGGACGTCTTTGGCGAGCATGCCGCCGGCCGGGTCTTTGAATTGGAGCAGGCCGCCGTACCAGTCGAGCGTTCCGGCGGGGTCAGTCAGGCCGGCATACAAAGTCGGGGCGGAGCCGAAGTGTTCGATTTCTTCGGCAAAGCGGTCGAGCAATCCCTCGAACTGCTCCAGCGTGCGGCCGGCCAGGGCGCGCGCGCCGGGCAGTCCCGCCAGGATGCGGTCGCGCGCCGCCGTCGAGAGCGGCGCGTTGACGCCGCCGGCCACGATCCACGACGGGTGTATCCGCTCCTGCGCCAGCGCTTCGATGGCGTCCTGCCCGAACTTGCGCAGCGCCACTCCCGCCCGCGCCGTCTGCGGGTCGGCGTCGATCAATCCGAATACGTTGCGCAGGGCCGGGTCGGAATCGAAACCCAGCAGCAGGTCCGGCGCCGATAGATAGAAGAAACTGAGGGCGTGCGACTGCGCCATCTGGGCGCAATGCACCAACTCCCGCAGCTTGACGCCGGTCTCGGGCGGTGTCACCGCCATGATGGCGTCGCAGGCTTTGGCGGAAGCCAGCAGGTGGCTGATCGGGCAGATGCCGCAGATGCGCGCGGTGATCGACGGCATCTCGTAGAACGGACGGCCCTCGACGAACTTTTCGAATCCGCGGATCTGGGTGACGTGCAATTGCGTATCGGCGACGCTTCCCTTGTCATCGAGGTAGATATCGATCTTGGCGTGTCCCTCGATGCGGGTGACGGGATTAATGGTGATTTTCCGCATGGCCGCTCCCCTATCCAAATTTCACTTTCGAACGCAGGTCCGGCACACGCCCTTCGAACAACTCCTCCAGCACAAAGGCGATGGCCTTGGCCGAGGGCGGGCAGCCGGGTACATGAAGATCGACTTTGACGAACTCGTGAACCGGCACGGCGTGGCGGAGCAAGGCCGGCACTCCGTCGCTGGGCACCACGCGGACGGTATCGGCGCCTTCCACGTAAATCCGCTCCAGCAGCTTGCGCGTGGGCGTCTGGTTGCGCATGGCGGAAATATTTCCCGTGACGGCGCAATCGCCGAGGGAAACCACCAGGCGGCTGCGCTGGCGCACCGTCCGGATCTTCTCCAGGTCCTCCTGCGAACTGACTCCGCCTTCGACCAAAGTCACGTCCACCTGCTTGGGAAACTCGTGGGCGTCCACCAGCGGACCGTAGACTACCTCCGCGCGCCGGGCCACATTCAGGATCGCCTCGTCGATGTCCAGGGCCGACATGTGACAGCCCGCGCAGCCGTCCAGCCAGATGGTCGCCAGCCGCACCTTTTTCATACGTGACCTCCGCGCCTGGCCGCCAGGCGCCTCACCTTGCGATCCCGTTTTACCATCTCTTCCACGCCGAATCCCTTTTCGGCCAGCGCGCCGGTGGGGCACACCTCGACGCACTTGCCGCAGCTGGTGCAGGTTTTCGAATCGCCCCAGGGCCGGTTCATGTCGGAAACGATCAGGGAGTGGATGCCGCGCCCGCTGACGTCCCACACCCGCGCGCCTTCCACCTCGGCGCACACCCGCACGCAACGCGTGCACAGGATGCAGCGGTTGTGGTCGAGCACGTACCGCTCATGGGAAGCGTCCACCCGCATCTTAGGGAACGAGTACGGATAGCGCACGCTGGTGACGCCCAGCCGCTGCGCCATCGACTGCAGCTCGCAGTGATTGTTGGAGACGCAGACGGCGCACTGATGATTCCGCTCCGAGAACAGAAATTCCAGCGCCATGCGGCGGTATTGCGTCAGCTTTTCCGAATTCGTGGTGACGCTCATGCCGTCCTGCGCCGGCGTGGTGCAGGCCGGCAGCAGGCGGCCCACCCCCGAAACCTCCACGATGCACAGGCGGCAGCCGCCCACCGGCGAGAGGTTTTCGAGCCAGCAGAGAGTGGGAATGAATTTGCCGCCGGCGCGGGCAACCTCCAGGATGGTCTGCCCCTGGTGGGCTGCCACATACTCGCCGTCGATTCGTACTGAAATTTTGTCAGCCATGGCGGT
Source organism: Bryobacteraceae bacterium (assembly GCA_049509915.1). Lineage (GTDB taxonomy): Bacteria > Acidobacteriota > Terriglobia > Bryobacterales > Bryobacteraceae > JBEKYD01. The sequence goes on from JBEKZL010000118.1 coordinate 25,267, forward strand.
TCTCCTAGTGGTGGTGATCGCGGATGTCGCAGCGCAGGCAGCGCGCCGCTTCCTCCAGCGCCTCTTCGGCCGAGATCCCGACGACCGCTTCGGCGAAGT
>JBEKZL010000119.1:0-43668 GCA_049509915.1 Bryobacteraceae bacterium
ACGCCCTCCGCGTTCCAGCCGAATTTCCGCGGTTCGGGGGCGCAGCTGTTTGGCGATGGCTTCGTGGCCAAGTTCAGCGCGGCCGGAGCGCTGGTATACCTAACCTACCTGGGCGGCAGCGGAGACGACGCCGCCAGCGCCATTGCGGTGGATTCGGCGGGCGACGCTTATGTTTGCGGCCTGACCACGTCCAGCAACTTTCCCACCACCGCGAACGCTTACCAAACCGTGTACGGCGGCGCCGGCAACGCCGCGGCCGGCTACAGCGGCGATGCGTTTGTGGCCAAACTCAACCCCAGCGGCAACACCTTGATCTATTCCACTTACCTGGGCGGCAACGATAACGATGCCGCGGCCGCCATCGCCATCGATGCATCCGGCAACGCTTACGTGGCGGGCGCCACCGCGTCGCGGAACTTCCCCGCTACCCCCGGCGCCTACCAGACCACCATGAACGGCGCCGGCGGCGAGCCTGTCATGCCTATCTACGGAACGCCCGTGTGGGATCCAGGCGATGCTTTCGTCGCCAAGTTCGATCCCACCGGCTCCAAGTTGCTGGAATGCACCATGCTGGGCGGAGGCTCCGACGATGCCGCATTGGCCATCGCGCTCGATCCCTCCGGCAACATCTATATCGGCGGCTTTACCATTTCCGGGAATTTTCCCGTTACCGCTGGCGCGTTCGACACCGTTTTCGGCGGCACCGATCCACAGGACTATTGGTTCAACATGGGCGACGGCTTCGTGGCCAAGTTCAACCCCACCTTGACCAAGCTGATGTACAGCACCTATTTCGGCGGTGCGGGAGACGATTCGGTATCGGCCATCGCGGTGGACTCGGCCGGCGAGGTCTACATGACCGGCTCGACCAGCAGCGGCTCGAGCGGCACATTCCCGCTCAAAACGTCCGCCGGCGTTTTCCAGCCGAAATATGGCGGTTACCTCGTGCTCCCACCGGATTTTAGTGTCGAGCAATTGTTCGGCGACGCTTACGTGGCCAAGTTGAATGCCGCCGGTTCGGCACTGGTCTACCTGAGTTATCTGGGCGGAAGCAATAACGACGCGGGGACGGCCATTGCCATCGATAACGCGGGGAACGCCTATGTCACCGGCTTCACCGATTCGCCCAACTTCCCGCTGGCGGGCGCGCCGTTTCAATCGACCTTCGGCGGCGATGGCGGCTCCGTGTCGATCCAGAGCGAACTGTTCGGCGATGCTTTCCTGGCCGTGGTCAATCCCACCGCCACGGCGCTAATATACAGCACGTATCTGGGCGGCAAGGCCGACGATCTAGGCAACGGCATTGCGATCGATGGAAAGGGCAACGTTTATGTAGCCGGCAACACGGTGTCGACGAATTTCCCGGTTACCACCAAGGCGTTTCAGCCCGCCTACGCCGGCGGCGGCCCGCTCTATGGCGGCATGGGCCGCGGCGATGCGTTCTACTCTGTCTTCGCCGGCGTGAACACCGGCCCGGCCGGCCCGGTCATTTCGTCGGTATCGAATAACGCGAGCGGAACGGCGACCATCGCGCCGAATACCTGGGTTTCGATTTACGGCACCGGCCTCGCACCCGACTCGCGCCTCTGGCAGGGTTCGGATTTCGTGAACGGCCAGATGCCCACCGGGCTCGACGGCGTGAGCGTCACCATGAACGGAACGCCCGCCTACGTCGAATACATCAACGCCACACAGATCAATGTGTTGACGCCGCTCAGCCTGACGGCCGGCCCGGTACAGGTGGTGGTGACCAATGGAACGACGGCCAGTGCTGCCTTTCCGGCTACAGCGCAGGCGGTTGCTCCCGCGTTCTTTGTTTTCGGCGGCGGTCCGTACGTGGCCGCGGTTCACGTCGCCGGCAGCTTTCCGTACATCGGGCCCACGAACTTGTATCCGGGATACAGTTCGCCTGCGGCTCCAGGCGAAACGATCGAACTCTACGCCAATGGCTTCGGCGCGATTACTCCCGCCGTAACCGCCGGATCGGCCGCGCAGGTGGGAAATCTGCCGACTCTGCCCGTGGTGACTATCGGCGGCATACAGGCCACGGTGACTTATGCCGGCATAAATGGCGCTCCCGGCGAGTTCCAGTTCAACGTCGTGATACCGCCTTCGCTCCCCGCCGGGGACGCCGCCATCTCGGCCAGCTACAACGGCGTCACCACCCAGAGCGGGACGCTGATTACAATTCAGTAGCCGCGCGTTCACCGAAACTGGACGAAGCGGCCGGCGGCGTACACGTAAGCGGCGGAAACCTTGTCCAGGCCGGGGGCAGCCAGCGGCTGGCTGGCGGCGGCTCCGAGCGAAACCAGGAGCACGACGTCGTGAGGCGGCCCGGGCATATCCTGCGACGCCGGAATGTTGGCCAACAAGGCGGCGGGGACGGTCAGTTGTCCGGCGCCGGCGCGGGCGGTACAGAGGCACGCGCCGATGGCGGTGGTCACCTTGTCGGTGTTGGTGGCGACCAGCGCCACCAACTGCGCCGAAGACGGGGCCTTCCAATGCACCCTCAGCCCCTGGCTGCGCACCACCACAGGGGACTGATCGCGTTCGATCCAGTCGAGAGGTACCGGCCCGGTTAAGCTCCAGGTAAATGGACCGACATCCGTGCCGCCGGAGCCTTGCAGCCGGAAGGTTCCGGGTTCCAGAAAAAGGCCCGGCAATCGCGGGTTGACCGCCGGGCCGGCGCGGCCGGTGCGCGATTGGTAAAAGCCGGCGCCGGCGCGATAGAGCGGGTGCGTTCCGCCGGCTCCGGTCAGGATGAACTGCCCGCCGGCGTTCAGCCCGTGCCCCGCGGCCTGCGCACCGGAGAGGGGATCGGTCAAAACCGTCTCGGATTGAAAGCTGCTGGTGTAGGCCGTGCAGGTTCCGGGCGGAGGCATCAACAGCAAGGGCAGGAGCAGCAGCTCCGGGTTGTCTTTGGCGCCCAGTGTCACCGTAACCCGGTCGGAAATGTCATCGGCGTTCTGGTTAAGGGCGCGCATGCGGATTCGGCTGAGAGTGACGGCGGCGATTCTGGGTTCGCGCAACACGGGAAACACGGCAGGGCGGCAGGGGCCCGGCGCGGAACTGACGGCGACGGTGACCGCGTTGCTGGCGCGCAGGGGACCCGCTTCCAAATATACCGGGACAAAACAACCTTCCGGTGCGTCGGCGGGCAGGGTGAGGGGAATCTCGACCTCGCCGGGACGGGCGGAGGGAACCGGCGAGCCCGCGCGCACGGCGCGATTCCCCACGAATACGGTGATCGGCCGTGTACGTGCCAGGCCCGTGGCGAACAGTACGATTTGCCGGCCGGGGCGGGCGGGATTAGCGAGCGTATTGGCGCGGCGCGCACCGGAAGGTTCCAGATTATCGATACGGCCGGGGCCCCAGCCTTCCCCGTTGCGACTGAAAAGGCCGGGGTTGGACTCCACGATTTCGATCCGAAACGGCAGGCTGGGCCGGCCTCCGGCGGTGACCACCAGGCTGGCCGTACCGATGGGCGCGGCAGCGGGAACAAGCGCCTCGATGCGCTCCGGGGTAGTGGACAGGATCCGCACCGGCAGTTCGGATTCGCCTTTGCGGATAACGACGGTGGCGTTCCCGGCCGTCCCGAAACGGACTCCCTGAATCTGGAACCGTGCGCCGCGCGCCAACGCGCCGCCAGGTAGCGTGGGCGCGATCCGGCTGGCGGCGTTGACCACGCCATTCTGGCCGATGCCCGGCTGCGCGGCCAACGTGGCCATCGATATGGAAACCGCGAACCACGCGGAGACGGCGCGAGTCATCCTTACAGGCTAGCGCTCGGCCAACCCGCCCGGAAACCTGCCAGAATGGTCGAGTGCTAACCCGCATTTCTCGCAGAGGCTCTGGTACCATGTCGTGGCGCAGGCAGTCCTGCCTGCCGCGTCGGCAGTCATGCCGACGTTTGCCTCCGACACTGTGTCGCAGCCCGGAAGAAGTGTCGAGACGACTCTCGACACGGCAGGCACGAATGCCTGCGCCACGGAAGGCTCGTGGTGGGGCAGGCGGTTCCTCCGCCTGCCGGCTACGGTCGCCGGACAGGCGATTGTAATTGCACGGGCAAGTGGGTGGCTTCTGGCCGATCGCGGCGCGGCTGGCGTGGCGCGATTTGCGATCTTCGCCGGCGCGGGCGGTATTCCTGGCGGCCACGATGGCGATCGGCGTAGCCAGCGTGGGAGGTGTGCGCGGCGCGGATCGGGCGGCGCGCGAGGTTCTATCGCGCGACATGCGGATGTGGCTCGGCGGCGATTTGTGCCTGGACACGGGGGAACCGATCGACGGCGGTCAGTTCGCCGTGCTGGACCGCTGGCGGGCCGAAGGCATGGACTGGACGCTGGTCACGTGGGTGCTGTCGATGGCGTCGTCGTCGCAATCCCCCGACGCCGGTTCCCTGAGCGTTAAGGTAATCGATCCCGCCAGGTACCCGTTTTACGGTGCGCCGAGACTGGCGCCGCCGGTCACGCTGGCGCAGGCGCTGACGCCGGATTCGACCGTCATTTCCGACGATGCGGCGCGGCGATTCCAGGTGGGGGTGGGAGACTCCATCCGTATCGGTGGCCAGGTGTTTCGGATTGCGGCGGTGATTCGGGCGGAGCCGGAGCGGTTCGGCAGCTTCTTCGATTTGGGGCCGCGGGCGATTGTGTCCGAGGCCGGCGTCGAGCGCCTGGGCGCGGCTCGGGCCGCCGAGGCGCCGCTGCGCAGGATTCTGGTGCGATTGCCGCGCGGTGCCGATCTTCAGGCGGCGCGGCAGCGGCTGCAGGAAGTGGCGCCGGAAGGCGCGGTGGCCGATTATCGCGATAAGGCTGGGCCGGCCGTCTCGAAGACCGAACTCGTGCTTTCGTTCTGTTCCGTGGCGGCCTTTCTAGCCTTGGCCTTGAGCGTGATGGGCGCGGCGGTGACGGTGCGGCAGGCACTGGAGCAGCGCATGGAGACGCTGGCCGTGATGCGCATGCTGGGCGCGCGCGCATGGCAGATGGCGGCGTTCTTCACGTTCGAGACCGCGTGGCTGGCGGCGGCCGGGCTGGCGGCGGGAATTCCGCTGGGCTGGTGGATGCGGCGATGCCTGATGTCTCTGGGCGGCAAGTACGTGCCCTTTCCGGACGCGGCGGGCGGCGGATGCTGGGCGCTGGTCGAAATCACCATCGCGGCGGCGGCGATGATCTTGCCCATGGTGCTTCAACCGGTGGCCGCGATTCGGAAACTGCGTCCGCTGCTGGTACTGCGGCGCGCCACCGAAGCCGGCGCGGCACCGGCAGGCGTTCGAAAAACGATCTTGCCGGCGGCGCTCGGTGCCGGCGCGGCCTGGTTCGCCGTGGCGGTCCGCATGTTGCACTCGATGGCCATGGCCGCTCTGGTGGTGGGCGCGCTGGCGGTTGCCTCATTGGCCGCGGTTGGGCTGGTGGTGGCGGGGCTCAAGTGCCTGCGGCGGTTTGCCGGCCTGAGCGGCCGGCGCGTGGTGACGATGGGGATCGACCGCCTGGAGAGTAGCAGGCGGCGCGGCGCGGCCATGATTGCCTCCCTGGCGATCGGCCTAATGCTCATCATCGGCACATATCAGGCCGCCGGAGCGGTGGCGCGCGCGGTTACCATGGCCCTGCCGTTCGGCGGCGCGAACCTGGTGGTGGGCAACTTCGAGGACGAACATCGCGAGCAGGTGCGCTCGTTTCTTTTGGCCCAGCTCGGCGTGGAGGCGGTGCGGACGATCTCCATGGCCCGCCTGCGTCTGTCGGCCATCGATGGCAAACCGGGTGTCGAGCGGCTGTACTTTGTGGAGTGCGACCCAAGCGCCGGCACCGGCCATCTGCCGGCCAGGGTGACGGTGGCCGACGATCTGGCGTCGCGGCTGGGCCTGCGGGCGGGGTCGGGGTTGACTTTCCAGGCGCGCGAGCGGGGCATTCCCGCCGTGGTGGCCGCCATCTATCGGCCTCGTCCGGAGGAGCGCTTCTGGTATTCGTTCAAACTGGATTCGGCGGGCCTGGACCTGCCCAACCGCTACGACGAAGCGGTGGTCACGGTGCGTCCGGATCGCCTCGTCGCGGTGCGCGACGAACTGGGCGCGCGCTTCCCGACGCTGGCGGCGATCACGGCCGGAGAGGTCGAGGCGGCCATCGGCACGGTGTACTCCGATGGCGTAATGATGATTCGCCTGGTGGCGGGCTACGCCATCGCCGGCGGACTATGCGTGTTGATCGCGATGGTGGCGGCATCGCGGGCGGGGCGCTTGCGGGAAATGGGAATTCTGGCGGCGCTGGGCGGGCGGCCGCGCACCATAGCGGGGATTTATACAGTAGAGTTCGCCGCCACCGGTCTGCTGGCCGCGGCGATTGGCGGCCTGCTGGCCTGCGGCTTTGGGGTGGTCGTGACCAGCGCGATTTTTCGACGCCTCGAAGTCGCGCTGGAATGGAAAGCAATCGCGGGCGCCGTACTGGCGGCGCCGCTGGTCACGATCGCCGCGGGATGGCTGCCTGCCTGGCGGCTGTTGCGGCGCAAACCCATGGAAGCGCTACGGCGAGAATAAAAAGCGGGCAGGCTCGCAGGGATTGTCGGTGAGGATGACCTGCCCGTCTAGTTTAGTCAGGACGGGACGCGCTTACGCGGCCCTTTGAGTCGAAAACCTCGGTACGCGTGGGAAGTTGCGAGGCTGAGAAGGGGTGGTGGGTAAGATGGGTACTGATCCAATCTCAGGTAGTGGGCGGCCTTGGGCCATTGCCCAATCGGCCTCTAAGTGTTGGTTGTCAAAGGGCTTCTACCGGCCGGGCTTCACGGATCGGTATACCCCGTAACTGGCCGCAGCCGACCTTGACGTTAACGCTATAACCCCCAAAATTCGCCCCGGGACGGCGGCCGCTACCGCCGCTAACAAATCGAATAGCCTCATTGGGTACTAGCATAGGTACTGGTACAGCTCTCGGCGGCGCGGTGCCAAAACTCTGCCTAAATCGACGCAATCGGGTGCTATAACTTTGTTTAAGACCAGAATGGTTTAGTATTCCGCCGGAGTTTTCACTGCTTTTCAACGGGGGCAGACGACTGAGCCGTCTTCTGGAGTAGACGTCATCTTGGGGACCTTGCATGCCTCTGTCGTCCGCGCAGATTGAAGTTGCCGCCGGTTTTCCAGTGAAGCCTCTAGCGCCGATGCGCGCTCACATCTTTACGTCAGCGGCGGATCTGAATCGGTTGTCCGATCTGGTTAAACCTCAGCTGAGAGGCCGCGATACACTCGATCCGCGATTCTATTTGGCATCCATTACGAGTGCGTGGATTCCGCGCGTGATTGTTATCACCTCCGATGAATCCATCGTTGGTGTCGTATGCGCGAAGGAACGGAAGATAGCCGGGATTCCGACCGGCATCATCCACATCGATACCACCCTCTCGAGTATCCTGGCCGACGATTCGATGAGCGCCGAGAGCGTGTTCGAGACGGCGATACGCCGATTGCTGGCGGCTCCAGGGGTGCGCGGTCTACGGCTGTTTATTCCTCCCGGCGGGGACGAGCAGCGTGCGATTCAAGCAGTTGTCGCCGCCGCGCCGCTTGACGAATGTTACCGGAAAGTCGATTACCATCTCCTTCTGCGCCTCCCACCGTCGTTCGAGCTCTTTCTTCGGGAGTTGGGGGCCCATACCCGGCGAAATTTTCGATACTATCGGCGGCGTTTTGAGTCGGCGGGCGGTGAGTACGTCGAAGAAATGACCTTAGCGGAATTCCGTGTGGCTGCGTTCGAATTGCTCGCCAAAGATGTCGTCGGAGCCGACCTCGATGGATTGAATCGATCCCTGCGCATGTTGTCCGCGGTGAACCGTCCATTGCTCGCCGGATTGCGGCGCGATGGGAAATGGGTCGGCATTCTTGGCGGGTGGTACGAATCGAATCGCGCGACGGTGCACCTCCAAATGAACAACGACCGCGAATATGCCCGGGATTCTTTATGCACCGCATTGCGGGCCTATGTAATTGAGGGTTTAGTGGCGAAAAATATAAGGGGCCTTCTGTTTTGGGCAGGCGTCGGGCCCCCTTTGTCAAACCACGCAGAGCCCGTTCCGACCATTTTTGCGTCCTTGGACACGCCGGGATTTTGGTGGCGGACGTGCCGGCGAGTCATTCGCCGAATAAAGCCGCGATTGCCGCCCCCGGTTCGTGGGATTGCCGGTTGGATTGCGCCGCGCGCAACCTGCGATTCCGGCTCCGATGTCTCTTGATTCGATCGAGATAAGCCCGGGCCTGCGATACCTCCGCGATTCCATTAGCCGGTTGGAAGGCTGGTGGTTTGATCTGACCCGTCATGTCTCCACGGCCGGCCTTGCCCAGTTGGACGGACTCTCGCTCGCCGGCGACGCCAAAAGCGGCTTCATGTATCTGCCAGCCCGGCCCGCTCCGGTCCGGTTAGCGTTGCGCGATCTGCCGATTAGAGAGTACGAGAATTATACCTTTGTGGATTTAGGCTCCGGGAAGGGCCGGATGCTGTTTCTGGCTGCGGAATATCCCTTTCGCAGAATAGAAGGCGTCGAGTTCGCTCGCGAACTTCATACGGAGGCCCAACGGAATATAGCTCGTTACCGCAATCGCCACAGAAGATGTCCGCGAATTGAATCTGTGAACGTCGATGCCGCGGACTACATGTTCCCCAGGGAGAACCTGGTGATCGCCATGTTCAATCCGTTCGGGCCCGATGTGATGGACACGGTTCTACGGCGCGTGCGCACCTCGGTGGAGGAACACGCCCGCGATGTCCTTCTGATGATGCTGTTTCCCGAACATGCGGCGGTTGTGGACTCAAGCCGCCATTGGCGGGCACTCAAGCGCACTCGTCGCTATCATATCTACCGTATCCTTAACAAAGGCCTGGAATGATACCGACAATTCAGGCGCGCGATGCTCGTGCTAAAATGACCGCTGAAGGCCACAGTAGCTCAGTTGGTAGAGCGGCGGTTTCGTAAACCGCAGGTCTCCGGTTCAAGCCCGGACTGTGGCTCCATTCCTTCCCGCGATTCCCTTTCGGCCGGCTTTGGCAGGAACGTCCTGGTGCCATTCCTGTTGCCGGCTCGCCTGGAAACCCATTGACGGAGTTGCGCGCGCGGGGCTACAATCTGGTTGCACACGTTATCATGTTGATTTTGGAGGTTTTATGGCATCAGCCGACACCCTCATTTCCTACAAGAGCCCGTTGTTCCAAATGACGCAGAAAACCCCCACCTGCCTTTGGAACGACTCCGCCGCCCTCGATGAATTGGCCTATTCCATCGAGCACGGCGCGGTTGGCGCCACCTGCAACCCCGTTATCGCTCTGTCCATCTTGAAAAGGCAGATGCCTCTCTGGCGCGACCGCATCCAGACTCTGATTGGGGAGATGCCCACCGCCACCGAGGACCGGATCGGCTGGAAGATCGTGGAAGAGATGTCCGTGAAGGGCGCCGCCCTGTTGAAGCCGATCTTCGATGCCCAGGGAGGCCGTAACGGCCGGCTCTCCATTCAAACGGACCCGCGCTTCTACCGGTCCACGCGGGAAATCGTGGACCAGGCGATTCACTTCAGCCAACTGGCTCCGAATATGATCGTCAAGATTCCGGCCACGCGGGCCGGCATCCCTGCCATGGAAGAGGCCACCTATCGCGGTATCAGCATCAACGCCACGGTCTCCTTCACCCTGCCGCAAGCCATCGCGGTAGCCGAAGCGGTGGAGCGCGGCCTCCAGCGCCGCGAAAAGGAGGGTCTCGACATCAAATCCATGGGCCCGGTCTGCACCATCATGGTGGGCCGGCTCGACGACTGGCTGAAAGTGCTGCTCGATAAGGAGAATATCTGTATCGATCCCGGCTATCTGGAGTGGGCCGGCGTGGCTGTCTTCAAGAAGGCCTACGGCATCTACCGCCAGCGCGGCTACCGGCTGCGCCTGCTCTCCGCCGCATTCCGCAACCACATGCACTGGAGCGAGTTCATCGGCGGGGACGTGGTCATATCCCCACCCTACGCCTGGCAGCAGCGCTATAACGCCAGCGATGTCCAGGCGATTCCGCGCATGGATAAACCGGTCGATCCCGAGATCGTTCGGGAACTGACCGCCAAATTCCGCGACTTCGCCCGCGCCAATTCCGAAGACGGCATCCCGATCGACGATTTCGATACGTTCGGATGTACGCGCCGCACCTTGCGCCAGTTCCTGACGGCGGGAGCCGATCTGAACGCCGTCATCCGGGACTTCATGATCCCCAACCCCGACAAATAGCTAACCGCGAGCCACGAACATGAAACCCAAAAACCTTCGATTCGGCGTCCTGGGTGTCGGACGAATCGGTAAGATTCACATCGGCAACCTGGCCACTCGCATTCCCGGAGCCGAACTGGTGGCCGTATCCGATATCGCCGCGGCGGAACTCGAAACCGTTGCCACACGGTTCGGGATTGCCAGAACGTTTGCCGACTACCACGATCTGCTGAACCTTCCCGAAGTGGATGCCGTAGTCATTTGCAGCCCGACCGACCAGCACTACCAGATGATTGTGGATGCGGCCGAGCGCGGCAAGCAGATCTTCTGCGAGAAGCCGATCGACCTTTCGCTAGAAAAGGTGCAGGCCGCGAATCAGGAAGTCTCCCGCCGCGGAGTCCGCATGATGGTCGGCTTCAATCGCCGCTTCGACCCCAACTTCCTCAAAGTCCGGGAAACCATCGCCGGTGGCCTGGTGGGGCAACCCCATATCCTGCGGATCACCAGCCGCGACCCCGGGCCGCCGCCCGAGCATTACATCCGCGCCTCCGGCGGGATCTTCCTGGATATGACCATCCACGACTTCGACATGGCGCGCTACCTGATGGCTAGCGAAGTCACGGAAGTCTATACCCGCGCCGCCGTATTGGTGGATCCCATGATCGGCAACGCCGGCGACTGGGATACGGCAGTCGTCACTCTGACATTTGAAAACGGTGCGTTTGGCGTGATCGACAACAGCCGCAAGGCGGCTTATGGCTACGATCAGCGCGTGGAGATGTTCGGCTCGGGCGGGATGGTTACCATCGCCAACAACACTCCCGACACGCACATCCTCTGCAATAGCGCGGGCATCCACACTGCGTTACCTTTGAATTTCTTCCTCGAACGGTACGCCGAATCGTATTTGCGCGAGATGGGCGCGTTTGTGGACGCGGTAGTGGAGGGGAAGCCCGTTCCCGTCGGTGGAGAGGACGGACTCAAAGCCGCGGCGATTGCGCTGGCAGCGGGGAAATCCGCCCGGGAAAACCGGCCGGTGAAGCTGGAAGAAATCTACCAGGAGGTGGCACATACATGTCCGGTGTCCTGAACGTCGGCGTAATTGGATTGGGAAGGCTGGGCAGCGTGTATGCGCGCAACCTGGCGCAGCGCGTCCCCAACGCGAGGTTGGTCGCGGTTGCCGACCGGAAAGCCGATTTGCGGGAGAAGTTCGCCGCGGAACTGGGAGCGGTCAAGGTCTACGAAAGTCATACAGACCTGCTCCAGGACAAAGATGTGGAGGCGGTGGTCATTATCACGTCCACCAGCACGCATAAAGAGGTGGTGATGGATGCCGCGGCTTGCGGCAAGGCCATCTTTTGCGAGAAGCCCATGTCTTTGTCGCTTGCGAGCGCTTACGAGATGCTCCATGCGGTGGAAAAGGCCGGAGTGTTCTTTCACATGGCATTCCAGCGCCGGTACGATGCCGGCTACCTGGCGGCGAAAAAGAAAGTGGACGACGGCGTCATCGGGACTCCGGTGGTGATGACCTCCATTTCCCGCGACCCGTTCCGTCCCCCGCTGGAGTTTTGCGATCCGAAGGTGAGCGGCGGCCTGATTGCCGATATGGGCGTTCACGATTTCGATCTGGGGCGCATGTTCATGGGCGAAGTCGCCACCGTCCACGCCATCGGCGGAGCGCTGGCCTATCCCGAAATGAAATCGGTGGGCGATATCGACAACGCCCTCATCGACATGGTCTTCGAGAACGGCACCCTGGGCACGGTCCAATTGAGCCGCAACGCCGTGTTCGGCTACGATATCCGCACCGAAATCTGGGGCACCAAGGGCTCGCTTCAAATCGGCTATTTCCAGCACACCCCGATTCTGGTGATGACGCAAGAGGGCATCACGCACGACGTAGTGCCGCACTTTATGCAGCGCTTCGAGGGAGCGTATCTCACCCAGATTCAGGATTTCGTAAACCGCGTCACCGCCGGTCAGCCGCCCTCGCTCACCGGAGCGGACGCCATCGCCGCCATGCGCATCAGCCTTGCCGCCACGCTGTCGTGCCACGAGCGGCGCCCCGTCCAGGTGAGCGAAGTGGATGTTCCCCTCGATACCATCGCCGTTTAGATTACAATAGCGGGGAGTTCCAGGACGAACATGGCAAACCCTAAGCAGTCCCTTACGCGGGCGATTTCGACCGACCCCCACTTGTGGCTGCCCATCGCAGTCCTTTTCATCGGCATCGGTGTGCTGGTGCTGGTGAGATGAGCGGCTTGGCAACGAAGGCCAGATTCTCGGGATATTCCCTGCACGCGCTGGGAGTGTTCTGCGGGTTGGCTGCGGCCACGTGGCTGGCGGCCGCCGAGGCTCCGACCAAGCTGGTGACGGCCGGCTTTTCCCCATTCCTCATTTCGCTCGGCATGGTGGCCGGGGTGTTCGTCGCCCGCTGGACCGTGCCGGTGGCCTTGAAAGGAACCGGCTATGTCCTGATGGATCTTCGCGAAAAGCCGCACCTGATCGTCTGGGCGGTGATCGCGGGAATGTTGTGGGCGGTGGCCAATACCCTTACCGTCTTCGCCGTTCGCAACGTCGGGCTGTCGATCGCTTTCCCGCTCTGGAACATTAACAGCCTGGTGGGCTTGTTCTGGGGCTGGCTGCTGTTTAACGAGCTGCGCGGATCCGGTTGGGGACGGGTAGTGGGAGGCGCGGTGGCCATCGTGGGCGGTGCCTGCCTGCTGGCTTATGCCACTTCCCAACAAACCGGTCACAGGCCGCCGGGCGGCGCCATGCTCGGGATTGTGGCCGCCCTCGCTGCCGGATTGCTGCTGGGCACCATGTACATTCCATACCGCAAGGCGTACATCAGTGGCATGAACCCGCTCTCGTTCGTTACCGTATTCACGTTCGGTGAATTGGGCACGGTTTCGAGCCTGGCCCTGGCTTTCGACGGAGGAGTGCACGGCGTGATGGCCGAACTGGTCCGGGCGCGGCCGGTGCTGATCTGGCTCTTTCTGGGCGGGTTCTGCTGGGTGGTGGGAGATCTGTTTCAGAACTATGCCGCCAAGTACATTGGAATTGCCCGCGGCATTCCGTTGTCGAATACCAACCAGCTTTGGGGCCTGGCTTGGGGCGTCCTGGTTTTCGGCGAGCTTGCCGGACAAGGCGTCTGGGCTCACGTTCTGGTCTTCACCGGCTCGGTAATCATGATTGCGGGAGCCGGGGCGATCTGTTCGGCCGAGGCCTCCGCGTCCGAGCACGTGTCGTGGAAGGCGGCCGTGGCACGGGAGTGTGCCCGTTATGGTCTCGACCCCGGGCGCGTCGCTTCAAGCCTGCTCGGCGAAGATCCCCTGTCCCGCGATAAGCCGGTTCGTCACTGGTGGGAACTCATCATCGCGGCCGGCGCCGTTGCCATCTTCGTGTGGCTGGCCGTGGGCGCCAAACATCAGCCGATCGCCGTGAATTACGGCTGGGGAGCCGTGTTGGTAGGCACTACGCTGGTCGCCTTGGTGGCTTGCGGCTTGCTGCTGTGGAAGCGGACGCGGTTCTCGTAGCGGCGGCGAGTGCTTTCATCCCGATCTGTCAGTTCCCGGATAGCCGAACCACCCTTGGGATACACTAGCTGAGTGCGCCTGCGTTTACCGGACCCGGAGTACCTCAAACTCCTCGCGCCTTACGGCGAAGCGATTCAAGGGCTGGCACTGGCCACGCGTAAACTGATCCTTGAAGAGGCTCCAGAGGCCAGCGAGTTCGTGTACAAGGTGTATACCATCGCCGACCACTTCACTTTCACGGAGCGGCCGAGCGACGCGTTCGTCTTTACCACCACGCACGCCAATTGGGTGAACCTCGGCTTTAACTTTGGCTCGGCGCTGCCAGATCCGCACGGTCTGCTGCATGGCGAGGGCAAATTGATTCGGCACGTCCGGATCGCGCGGGCAACGGATCTGGACGCTTCCGGTGTTCGGGAGTTGGTACGAGGCGCCATCGCGCAAGCGGAGCGGCCGGAAGGCAGAACAGGGAAACCTCGTATCGTCGTACGCACGGCTCAATCCGCCAGGAAGCACGCAGCCGCGAGCCGGCCATGACCGGGCGGCGCAGCGAATTTACGACTACTGACTCGGAACAGACGACCAGATAGCGTCCTACCGATTACCGACCGCTTCCAACGCCGGAGCTGCCGGCGAGCGGAGAATCCGAACATCCCGCATGGGCGGTTGGCCGAAGAAACGGCTGTATTCGCGATTGAATTGGCTGGCGCTTTCGTATCCGACCTCAAAGGCGGCACTGGCGGCGTCCAGACCGTCCACGAGCATGCGTCCCCGCGCCGCCTGCAGCCGAAGCTGTTTCTGATACTGAAGCGGACTCATGGCGGTCAGCGAGCGGAAATGATGGTGCAGCGTGGACACGCCCATGCCCGCCATTTCCGCGAGAGCTTCCACGCGCAGCGGCTTGGCATAGTTCGTCCTGATCCAGGCGATCGCTCTTGCCGTCCGGTGGCTTTGTTCTCCTAGCGTTGCAATCGCTCGAAGGCGTGCGCCCTCCGCACCGCGAAGGATTCTGTAGACGATCTCGCGTTGAATCAGGCCGCTGAGAAAGGGAATGTCCCGCGGCGTGTCCAGCAGGTCCACCAGCCGGCACCATGCGCCGAGCAGTTCCACCGTGGTCTCACCGGTGGCCATGCCGGGACTGTCGGACGGCGGTTCCGCCACTTGAATCTCCTCCCGATCGAGAACTTCTCGGACCAGGGGCATTTCGAGCTTGAGCGACAGCGCCAGGCAGGGTACCGCTTCACTTGCTTCGATCACCCGGCTGAGGACCGGCAGATCGACCGAAGTCAGCAAAAACCGCGACGCATCGCAGATGAAAGTGGTTCGGCCGAGGTCTACCTGCTTCCGTCCCTGGGCGATCACAGTAACGCTCGCGTCGTAAATCATCGAGCAGGGAGCCGTCGGAGCCGTCCGCCGCACGATCGTCAGGCCGGGAACGTCCATTACCCATTTCTCCGCCGGGCCCAGAAACAAGTCAATCTTCCGAGCCAGCTCCGTTCGCAATTGGCCGGCCGGATCTCGCAGAACAGGCCTCTCTCCACCCGGGATTTTCACAGTAGCCGTTTCGCTCATTTCAACTTCATGATAACGGCTCGCTCTGTGCACAGATCAACAGTGCGAGAGAAACAGGCAATAAATCGGAAGGATTGGGATACCGTTTCCGGGGCATTTGCCCTTAGCCTTGAGATGAGGGGAATCATTACGCCTCAAACAGGAGCACTACGTATGAATTCGCGCGCCTCCCGAAGGAATTTTCTCGTCGCTGGTCTGGGCTTGCCGGCTGCCGCGCTGGCGACACCTCAGACGCCGCGGGCCCAGCCGGGCCGCCCCGCATCGCAGTCCCTCGCGTTTCGAACCCTGGGAAAAACCGGGCTGAAAGTGACTTCGGTCGGCTTCGGCTGCATGGTTACGTCCGATGCGAGTGTCATCTCGCGGGCGGTGGATATGGGCATCAACTACTTCGATACGGCGCGCACCTATGGGGGCGGCAATAACGAGCGCATGGTCGGCAGCGCCCTGAAGGGTATCCGGAATAGGGTGGTTCTCTCTAGCAAGTCGCATGCCATGACCGCCGCCGAGGCGCGGGCTAACCTCGACACCAGCCTTCAGGAACTGGGCACCGATTACCTGGATATCTGGTACATGCACTATCGCGACGAGCCGTCGGCCATCCCCGATGAGATCGTGCCCGTTTGGGAAGACGCTAAGAAACAGGGCAAGATCCGCCACATCGGCATTAGCACGCACCACCCCAATGCCATTGTCGATCGCGTCTTGCAGATCGGCAAGTTCGAGGTCCTGCTAAGTACGTACAACTTCGCCGTCGCCTCGAACAACGATGCCGTTTATGAACGCCTGGACAATGCCGGGATCGGGCTGGTCGCGATGAAAGTGATGGCGCCCGCCGTTCCCATTAAAGGCGATTTCGGATTCAAGCCGCGCAATCTGAACAAACTGCCCGGCGGGGCGCTGGCCTCGCTGAAATGGGCGCTGCGAAACAAACGTATGGGAACCACCATTCCCAGCATGACGGACTCCGATCAGTTGGAAGAGAATTTCCGGGCCATGTCCGAACCGTTTGGAGCGCAGGACGAAAAGTTGCTCGCTGTCATCAATGAAGACATTCGCCCCCTGTACTGCCGTATGTGCTACCAATGCTCGGGGCAGTGCCCGAAAGGCGCGGCAGTTCCGGAAACCATCCGTTATCTGTCCTACGCCGACTTCTATGGCCAGTTCGCGCTCGGCCGGGAGCACTTCGCGTCCCTGCCGGAGGCGGCGCGCGCCGTCCGCTGCGGCGAGTGCCAGTCGTGCTCGGTGGCATGCCCTAACGGTGTACACGTAGCCGAGCGCATGATCCGCGCTCAGGAACTATTCGGGTGACCGCCGCCCGTACACTACCCTGGATACTCAGCCGGTCACAAAGGAGACAAAATGCAAAAACGCAAACTTGGAAATAGCGGCCTGGAAGTTTCGGCTCTCGGGCTCGGCTGCATGGGAATGAGCTTTTCTTACGGTCCGGCCAAGGACACGCGGGAGATGACCTCCCTGATCCGGGCGGCCGTGGAACGCGGCATCACATTCTTCGACACCGCCGAAGTCTACGGCCCGTTCATAAACGAAGAACTCGTAGGCGAAGCGCTCGCTCCGTTCCGCGACCGGGTGGTAATCGCCACCAAATTCGGATTCGACGTCAATCCCGATTTCGATCCCCGCGGCATGAAGGGAGCGCCCGGCCTGAACAGCAGGCCGGAGCACGTCAAGCTAGCCGTCGAGGGCTCGCTCAAGCGGCTCCATGTCGAGACAATCGACTTGCTCTATCAGCATCGGGTAGACCCCGATGTGCCTATCGAAGACGTCGCTGGAGCGGTGAAGGACCTGATCCGCGAAGGCAAGGTGAAGCACTTCGGCCTCTCCGAAGCGGGGGTGCAAACGATCCGTCGCGCGCACCGGGTCCAGCCGGTCGCCGCTCTTCAGAGCGAGTATTCGCTATGGACGAGGACGCCGGAGAAGGAAGTCATCCCGGCGCTTGAGGAGCTTGGAATCGGCCTTGTCCCGTACAGCCCTCTGGGCAAGGGCTTCCTCACGGGTAAGATCGGCGAAAATGCGAAGTTCGACAACTCCGACTTTCGCAGCACCCTGCCGCGCTTCACACCGGAGGCTCTCAAGGCGAATCAGGCGCTAATCGACCTGCTGGCCGGCATCGGAGAACGGAAGAAGGCGACACCGGCCCAGATCGCGCTCGCCTGGCTGCTGGCCCAAAAGCCGTGGATCGTACCCATCCCAGGCACCACAAAGCTCGATCGGCTGGACGAAAACATCGGAGCGGTTTCAGTCGAGCTCACGCCCGGCGATCTCGGTGACATCGAGGACGCCGCCTCGAAGATTACGGTCGAGGGCGCTCGTTACCCCGAAAAGCTGGAGCGGATGACCGGCCGCTGAGCGGCCACGCGAAAGAGTTCAGAAAATGGAGATCAAACGAAGCGGTTCCGAGGCTTCCGGCAAAGGACCGGCGGACTACTTTACCGGCACGGTGCGAGTCGATCCTCTGTTCAACGCGCCCGCACCGGCGCGCGTTGTCGGCGCCAGCGTCACCTTCGAGCCGGGAGCGCGGACAGCGTGGCATACCCACCCGCTGGGCCAACACCTGATCGTGACAGCCGGGTGCGGCTGGGCACAACGTTGGGGCGGCCCGGTGGAGCAAATCCGGCCGGGCGACGTGGTCTGGTTCGCCCCCGGTGAGAAGCATTGGCACGGAGCCACCCCGACCACGGCGATGACCCATATCGCCATTCAGGAGCAGCTTGACGGCAAAACCGCCGACTGGATGGAGAAGGTCGGCGACGAGCAATACCAGGTTTGACCGGCTATCCAACGTTTTCTGTCCAGTTATATCAGCGCCCGGGCTGGAGTCACGCTCCCGGAATTCCTCCGCCGCCGGTAGGACCTTGCCAATTCCACGTAGACTCCTAAATCCCGGTCCAGGTCGCTTTGCGTGCCGTCGAAATAGAAGTTGCGGATGGGGATGCCGCCCAGGTCGCGGCTGACGCGGGGGTAGATGGCTTCGCTGACGATGCCGTTCATGCAGGTGAAGGGGCTGATATCGATGATGCCGTCGAGTCCCTGCTGAGCCAGATAAACTGCCTTGCCCACGCTCAACACCATTTCGCCCAGGGCGCCATCTTGCGGCAGGTAGGGGCGGGCGCATTCGAGCACGGTCCGGACCCCAGGTTCTTCGCAACCGGCGAATTCTTGGCGGAAGACCGTCGTCAGCGCCTGTTCGTCGCGGTGCTGCACATGGTCGCGCACCCAGGCGCCCAGCGCGGCTAGCGAATGGCTGCGACCCGCCAGGCGGCGTTTGCGGTGCCCTTCGGCGCTGGTATACCACACCCATTCGGTGATGTCGGAAAGCCACACTTCGGCGCCGAAGGCTTCGATGCGGCGCACCAGATCTTCGTTCGAGTACGTATTCAGGCGGCAGAAGATTTCGCCCACGACGCCGATGCGCAGGGCGGACGGATCGCGGCTGATACGCAAACCTCGGAAGCGTTCGCGCGAGCGTTCCAGGGCGCCTTTGAGGGCCTTCAATTGGGCGCGCGGCTCGACCGGAGCGTTTTCGGCCGCCGTGCAGAGATCGTCGAGGCACTGTTCATGCACCGCGTCGGCCGCGCCCGGATCGCGCTCGTACGGGCGAAAGCGCAGCAGCACTTTGTGCAAAATATCGGCGCACACCAGCATGCGCCAGGAGGTTCGGACGAAAGGGCGCGCCAGGCTGCCCAGGTCGCCGTAGGAATTCCTGCTGGTGGGCGAGAGCACGATTACTTCCCGGTAGCCGTTGGCGTCCAGGATCTGGCGCAGGTGGGTAGCATATTGGCCGAAGCGGCAGGGGCCGTCGGCGGTGGGCATGAAAAACGCGGTCTTGGCGGGATCCGTCTCCGGCATCTCCAGCACTTTGAGGAAATCACCGACGGTGATCTTGGCCGGGTAGCATTCGTCGCCCGAAGTGTGGCGGGCGCCCAGCTCGCGGGTACGGTCGTCGGAAGGAGGGGTGATGCGCGCATCCACGCCGAGTGCGCGGAATCCGGCGGCGAAGGCGCGGCCGCTGCCATAGGCCATGGGTGGGATGTAGACGCGTTTGCCTTCGAACGGGTGGGAGGACTTCTTGGTGGCGCACGCTTCGGCTTGCGCATGACCGGCGCGAGCAGGAGGAACCGCCAGCCCCACTAACTCACTCTGGCTGCCAGAGCCTTGTGCTCCAGCTGGCTCGGTAACGGATTGTAGCATCGCAATATTCCCTTGCTGTCGAGGTACGCTTCGCACCGCGTCATGTAGCCGGCGTCGTTGCCGTGGCCGTCGAACTGAAGCACCAGCAGGGGGGACCCGGCCGCCTGGCGGGCGAAGTGCTTGATATACGAGTCGGGTCCGCACTTGAAATTGGTGACATAGATCAGGTGCAGGTTGGGCAGCGAGGCCGCCAGCCGCGCCGCTTCCAGGATTTTGCGTCCGGAAGCCCAGTACATGTTGGGATGCAGGTCGGCAACCGATTCGCGGCCGGTCACCAGGAAATCGAGCGGGATCACGTTGGCGCCGTAATTCCGGCGCAACTTGCGCGGCACATCGCAGTTGATGTTGTGGTCGTAGAGGTTGTAGCTGCGGCCGAGCAGAACCAGACCCGGCTCGCCGGTGCGTTCCAGTTCGGCTAGGGCGCGGCGGCCGGCATCGAGAAGCTGGTTCTCGAACTCGCGCTGAACTCGATAGGCGACATCCACGGCGGAATCGCTCGCACGCCGCCGCGCGCCGAGCTTTTGCGCCAGCGGAGCCAGCGCGTCCTTCACGGCCGCTGCACCCATTTGAAAATGCACGCTGGGCGCGAGTATGCGGGCGGCGTGCTCTTCGAGCTTCGGCGCGGCGCGCAGCACGTAGGGGAGGGTCTGGTTCCAGGGGCACAGGTGCGACATCGAACCGGATTGGTCGTCGGTCTCCGCATCAAGCACGTTGGGAACCAGCACGTAGTCTACGCCCAGTTGAAACAGCGACAGGGCGTGCCCGTGGGCGATCTGAATGGGGAAGCAGGGCTGCGCGCGCGCCATCTCCACGCCATCGGCGGCGATGCGCGGATCGGTGGGCCGTGAAAGCACTACCTCCACGTCCAACCCCCGCAGATAAGTCCGCCAGAACGGAAACCGGTCGAAAGTGGCCATGGTGCGGGGCACGCCCACGCGCAAGCGCCCCTGGGGAAGAGCTTTGGGCGGCGCCAGGGGACCACCGTGGATTTTTTCGAGCAGCGACTCGCGCAAATGGAACAGGTCTTCAATCACGGCCTTGCGCCCGCTGACCGACGCCTTGCGGTAGCGGTCCGAGCACTTATCGCCCCAGAAGCTTTTGTGGCCTTCGATGGTGAATTCCTTGATGTCGCATTCGTTGCTGCAGGCCTTGCAGGCGAACTCGCGGGTGGCGAGATTGAGCTTGGAAAGATCGTAGCCGCGGAAGCGGGTTTCGCCGCCGGTCGCTTTACGCCATTCGCGGGCGATTAGGGCCATGCCGATGGCGCCGATCACGCCATTGTGGGGCGGCACCGTAATCGGGCGGCCCAGCACGTGGGCGAAGGCCGCGGCCACGGCATCGTTATACGCCGTGCCGCCCTGGAAGTAGATCACTTTACCGATTTTGCGGCCGCGCACCACGCGGTTGAGGTAATTGAGCGCGATCGAATAGGACAGGCCGGCCAGCAGGCTGGGGATCGTTTCACCCTGATGCAGCCAGCCGGTGAGGTCGCGCTCCATGAACACGGTGCAGCGCTCTCCCAGGCGGGTGGGCGCGTCGGCGGAAAGGGCCAGGCGGGCGAACTCGCCCTTGATGTTTACGCCCAGCTTCTCGGCCTGTTCCTCTAGGAACGATCCGGTGCCGGCGGCGCAGGCTTCGTTCATGGCGAAATCCACCACCACGCCGTTCTCGATGGAGATGAATTTGGAATCCTGGCCGCCGATTTCAAAAATCGTGTCCACCGGTTCGCCGCCCAGGCTGCGGCTGATATTCAAAGCGCCGGTTTTGTGAGCGGTGATTTCGTCGTTCACCACGTCGGCGCCCACGAATTCGGCCACCAGTTCGCGCCCGGAGCCGGTGGCGCCGACGCCCAGGACTTCCAAACGATTGCCCCACTGGCTCGCCACTTCGGTCAAGCCCTGCTGCACGGCTTCGATGGGACGGCCGGCGGTGCGCAGATAAATCTCCTGCACCAGCCGCCCCTCGTCGTCGATCACCACCACGTTGGTCGAGACCGAGCCGATATCGATGCCCAGGTAAGCCGGAATGGGTGCGTCGCCGGGCGGGGCGGTGTAGGGCACGACTTGGTCGCGCAGCAAGTTCACCGAATCCATGGAAAGCGGGCGGCTGTCGAAGGAGCCGCCGTGGGCCTCGTGCTGGCGAAGACGGTGGATATCGCCGAACGATCGTTTGCGCGGGTCCTCGCTTTCGAGAATCGCGGTGCCGATGGCGCCGCACCAGGCGTACAGCTCGGGAACGATCAACTGGCCATCCCCAAATTCGAAAACCCGGCGCAGCGCTTCGGCCACTCCCGAGCATTGGGAAACCGCGCCGATGAATGCCGCCGGTGGCGTGACGGCGCGGCCTTTCACGATGCTGGACTTGAAGTTTCGCGGCACCGCTTCGCACAACCCGCGCAGGATCTCGGCCGGAGTGTAGCCCTTCTGCTGGGCGTGGATCATGTCGCTTTTGGCGAATACCGAGCAGCGGCCGGCGATGCGGGCGGAGCGGCCGGCCTGTTCCACCAGCCCGCCCACCTCTTCCTGCGGTCGTAATCGACGATCCCCGAGCCGCCCGAGCCGCCATCTTCCGCATGGCTGTCGAGCAGGATGTACTTGGAGCTTTCGCCGCCGATTTCGAAGACCGTGCGCACTTCCGGATGGAAGGCCCCTATCATGCGCGCGATGGCCTTGAATTCGTTTTCGAAATAGAGTCCCAGAACGCGGGCGATGGCGCGGCTGCCGGAGCCGGTCACCCTCAATCCTTCGACTTCGGACTCCGGTATGGTTTCGTACACTTCCCGCAGCAGGTCGTAAACCGACTGCATGGGGCTGCCCGCCACGCGCCGGTAGGGGGAGATGACCAGCGGCCGGGAGCCCCAATCGAGCAACCGGAATGCCGGATTTCGGGTGCAGAGGGACGCGAGCAGAGGAAGGTCTCCCGGCTGGCCCAAAGCCGCCAGTTTCACGCTGACGGCACCGACGTCCAAACCGATATTAACGCTCATAGTTGCTTGCGGGTATTCGGACCGATCATAGCCGAGGTTCGACAGGCGTACCATGGATTCCCACCCGAATGGCGACATTTCGCTATCGAATGGTTGCATTTCAGGCCTCAATATCGTTAATTGGGCCGTCAAAATCGCCCACTCGCTTCGCAAGGCATGGATTTGGCGAGCTCCAATCGTAAACTGCAATATTGAGCCATGAGCACTGCCACTTTTGCGCCGGCACCGCCGGAGAAATTCACCATTGTGCAGCCGGATAGTACCTATAGCGGCGCACCGATTCGTCCCCTGCCCAAGGGACTCCCCAAGACCACGCAGTCGCTGTGCCCGGAGTGCTCGATGCTGATCGAAGCCCGGATTCGGGAAGACCGCGGCCGGGTGGTAATGGAAAAGAGCTGCCCGGAGCACGGCGCTTTCCGCGACGTTCTGTCTTCGGACGTCCGCCTGTATCTCAAGATGGAAGAGTGGAGTTTCGGGGATGGCCGGGGCGTTACCAACCCGATCGTGGTGGATGCCAAGCGCTGCCCCCAGGATTGCGGCCTATGTTCCATGCATACCAGCCATAGCGGACTGGCGAACCTGGATCTTACCAACCGCTGCAATTTGACCTGCCCGGTCTGCTTCGCCAACGCTAACGTGGCCGGATACGTCTACGAGCCTTCACTTGGCCAGGTTCGCGGCATGTTGCAAAGCCTGCGCGACGAAAAACCGGTGGCGGGCCGCATCGTGCAATTTTCGGGCGGCGAGCCGACGGTTTACCCGCAGTTCATGGAAGCCCTCGGAGCGGCCAAGGAACTTGGCTTTTCCCACATCCAGGTAGCCACCAACGGGATCCGCTTCGCCGATCCGGAGTTTGCCCAGCAAGCCAAAGAAGCCGGTCTGCATACGCTGTACCTGCAATTCGACGGGGTCACCGACGATGTTTATCTGCGCACCCGCGGCCGCAGGCTGGCCGAGTTGAAGTTCCGAGCCATTGAAAACGTGCGCAAAGCCGGCATGAAGATCTGCTTCGTGCCGACGATTGTCAAGGGCGTGAACGACCACCAGGTTGGCGACATTCTGAGGGTGGCTCTCGAGAACATCGACGTGGTGAGCGCGATCAGCTACCAGCCGGTGGCTTTCACCGGCCGCATCGCGCGTGCGGAGCTGGAATCGAAGCGCTTTACGCTGGCCGATTTTGCCCACGCGGTGGAGCGCCAAACCGGGATTTGCGATCCGTACGAAGACTGGTTCCCGCTGGCATGCGTGACGCCTTTTTCGAAGCTGTTGAGCGCGCTGCGCGGCGAGCTGACCACGCATCTTTCCTGCCATCCGCAGTGCTCGCTGGGCACCTATCTGTTCGTTACGCGCTCGGGCGAAGCCGTCCCGGTCACGCGCTTCGCGGATATCGGCGCTATGCTGTGCGAGATGGACGCGCTGTCGCGAAAGGTCGAGACTCAGCGCATCAAGCTGTTCTCGAAGATCAGCGCCTGGAATATGCTGCGCAAGCACTTCCACGAGGACCGCGCGCCGGAGGGCCTGACTTTCAACAAGTTCCTGCAAACGCTGCAGGGCCTGATGGACAAGGACTACGGGCGGGGCAAGGCCGAACAGGACGGATTCACCTTCAAGACGCTGATGGTGGCCGGCATGCACTTCATGGATCACTACAACTACGACGTGGAGAGGGTGAAGCGCTGCGTGATCCACTATGCCGCGCCCGACGGCCGTATCTATCCCTTCTGCGCCTATAACGGCGGCCCGACCTTCCGCGAGCGGATCGAAAAACAGTACTCGACGCCACTGGCGGTAGAGGAGCCAACGCTCGCTTAGAGGCGCCCTCCGAACGGGTGCTTAACCGATTTGGGGGATTCGCAGTTTAGGCGCGGTAACCGCTCCCTCGCGGTCGCGGCTCGTTTACGGGCACCGCGCGCTTTCAACCACTTACCGAGCCGCGACCGCGAGGGAGCAGATCAGGCCACTACGATATCGATGGCGCGATATCCCCGTTAAGACCTGGTATCCGCTGCCGCCAACACCGGCACCGCCTCGTCCTCCTCCGTCACCGCCGCGAGAGCGCCACTGAGGGCACTCCCGCCGATTGCGGGACAATAGAAGCGATATGGCAGCTCCAAGGCAGCACATCGAAGTCAAAGTCCTGAGCGAATCGGCAATCCCCTGCGACCGGCAGAACTGCGACAACCGCGCGCACTTCCTGTTCCGATCGGGCCGCGGCCCCATTTCCGCCTACTGCGATACGCATGCGGAAAGGGAAGCCGTGCGGTTCGGCGTAGCTCTTCCCGAAGACATCATGGAAACCCTCATGCGCGGCGACGCGCGCTAAACCCGGATCGTTGACCCGGTTTCATTAGGGCCTCGGGGTTGACGTCTTTCCTCTGTCCGGCTACCGGCAAGCCTTATCTTTCGGGATGAAATAAGTGCTGGTTATGCCGATATGCACGTAGAGGAAGTGACAACCGTGTCCCTGAGCAAGGCGTGCGTGGTGGCGGTTCTGCTATGGATCGTAAACTGCCACCTGGCCGGCGAACAACCGAGCGAGCGGGAACCCCTCCCCACCCTGACCACCGCCGGGGCGGTCCACAGTCTTACGTCCAGCGAATCGGAGCGGCACTATCCCGTGCACCTGCGGGCCGTCTGCGTGGTCTGTTTTGAAGGGTGGCACGGCTTCTTCGTCCATGACGGGACCACAGGCGTCTATGTGGAGACGAAAGGCCAAGTCCTGCTGACTGCGGCGATGCATCCAGGGTTGCTGCTCGACATCGAAGGTGTTACGGGTCCGGGCGAGTTCGCGCCGATTGTCGACCGGAGTACCTTTCGCGTCCTGGGCGAGGGCGCCGTGCCCCTCCCTCGGCGGGTCAGCCTCGATCGTGTGGCAACCGGGGTTGAGGATGGCCAGTGGATCGCCTTTGAGGGGACTGTGCGGTCGGCCGAGATCAGGGACTCGATGCTCGATCTGGTGGTGGCGTGGGGGCAGTCGACAGTGGAAGTGATGACCCCGGTGGGAAACCGGAAGGACTACGCCCGGTTCATCGGCGCGGGGGTTCGGGTTCGCGGTACGGTCGGTCCCATTTTCAATCGGCGGCGCAAGCTGGTTGGGGTTAACATTTATTCGCCGGGCCTGGACGCGATTCAAATTCTCGAGCCCGCGCCTGCCGATCCCTTCTCCCTCCCGGTCACGGCGGTGCGAAACATATTCGAGTACACTCCCGGCGCAAGCCCAGGCCGCCAGGTGCGAATCCGCGGTGCCGTTGTCGCTCGGAACGGCAATACCGTCTATATGACGGATGGTGTCCAAGGAGCCAGCATCCTGAGCCTCCAGCCCACCTCGCTGGAGCCGGGCGATGTGGTCGATGCGGTGGGGTTTCCAGTCCTGGGGGACTACACCCACGATCTTCAGGGCGCGACCTTCAAGCGGCTCGGGAAGGGACCCCTGCCGGCGCCTCGGATGATCGACGCCAGCCAGGCGCTCTCCGGCGATTTCGACGGCGATCTGGTTCGGATTGACGGGCGACTGATCGAGCGGCAGAGAGCAAACGATCAACTCACATTCCTGCTCGATCGGGGAGCCTCCATTTTTTCGGCCATCCTGCCGGGAGACCAGGCGGACCATGCGCTGGACGGCCTGCGCGACGGCAGTCGAATTCAGTTGACCGGCGTGTGCACGATTCCCGAAACGCGGGCGTCGCGGCATTTTCGCGTGCCGAAGGCATTTCAGATCGTGCTGCGCTCGTCTGGCGACATCACGGTACTGGACACCCCTTCCTGGTGGACGATCGAGCACGCCCTCTATGCGTTTGGCCTCACCGCGTTGATTGCTCTGGGCGTGCTCGGCTGGGTTGTCGACCTGAGGCGCCGCGTGCAACGACAGACAGCCACGATACAAGCGCAGCTCCAGCAGGCAGCGTTGCTACGGAATCAGGCCGATGCCGCCAACCGTGCCAAGAGCGAATTCGTGGCCACTATGAGCCATGAAATCCGCACGCCGATGAACGGCGTGATGGGCATGATCGAACTGCTGCTCGATACCGGGACCACTGCCGAACAGCGCGACTATCTGAACATGGCGCGCGACTCGGCGGACGCGCTCCTAACCGTAATCAACGACGTGCTGGATTTCTCCAAGATCGAGGCGGGCAAGCTGGACCTGTACCAGGTGGACTTCGCCTTGACGGACACGCTCGACCGGATCACGAAGACTTTTAGCCTGCCCGCCGCCCAAAGAAACCTGGAACTGGCGTGCGAGGTGGCTTCCGGAATTCCCGAGATGCTGGTGGGTGATCCCACGAGACTCCGCCAGGTTGTGAACAACCTGGTCGGTAATTCGCTCAAATTCACCGAGAGAGGCGAGGTCGTGATCAAGGCGGAGTTGGACAGCCGCGGGGACGATACCCTGCTGCTGCACTTTACGGTGCGCGATACGGGCATCGGCATCCCGGTGGAGAAGCACCGGGAGATTTTCGAGGCCTTCTCGCAGGCCGATGGCTCGACCACGCGCAAGTACGGCGGCACGGGCCTGGGGCTCACCGTTTCGCTGCGGCTGGCGAAGATGATGGGGGGCCGCATGTGGGTGGAAAGCGAGCCCGGCCACGGCAGTTGCTTCCACTTCACGGCGCGCATGGGCGTATCGAAACTGGCGCGCGCGGCCAAGCCCTTGTATCCGCAAATGCCGGAGGGCACGCAGATTCTGGTCGTGGACGACAGCGAGACCTACGGGCGCATCCTGGCAGGTATCCTGGGCAAGTGCGGAGTCGAGGTAGCCGTGGCCGACAGTGCCAACAGCGCGTTGGCCCTGATGCGGCGGCGGGCGGAAGCCGGCAAGCCGGCGACGCTGCTAGTGGCGGACGCCCAAATGCCGGAGGTGGACGGCTTCCAGTTGGCCGAACAGGTGAAGGGCGACCCGGAGCTAGCCAAAACCGCCATCATCATGCTCACCTCGGCCGGGCAGCGCGGCGATGGGCAGCGCTGCCGCGAGTTGGGCATATCCGCGTATTTGACCAAACCGGTGAGCCGATCCGAGCTGTACGAAACGATCGCATTGCTACTTGATTGCAAGGCCGGTGACGTCCCGGCGCCCGGCACGATCGCACCCGGCGTGATTCACACCGGGCAGGTGGAACGGAGCCTGAAGATCCTGGTGGCGGAGGACCATCCGGTTAGCCAGAAGCTGGCCGCGAGGATGCTCGGAAAGCGCGGGCACCAGGTTACCGTTGCCAGCACGGGACGGGAGGCGCTGGCGGCATTGCAACAGGACGTGTTCGACCTGGTCCTGATGGATATCCAGATGCCCGGGATGGACGGCTTCGAAGCCACCGCGGCCATACGCCGAGGCGAGCGCGGCACGGCCAAACACCAGCCCATCGTGGCCATGACGGGCCACGCCATGAAAGGCGACAGCCAGCGCTGCCTGGCCGCCGGTATGGATGGCTATCTCAGCAAACCGATCCGGGGCGCCGATCTCTACGCACTGCTGGACGGCTTTCCGGACAACCTGGTCACGGCGAAATCGCAGGCTAGAGAGAGCGGTGGCGGCCAGATTCCCGGCCTTGAACCGGGTCTATCCGGGGAGCCGATCTTCGGGCGCACCGAAAACCACGGCGGCTTGTTCCAGTGACCGGCTTTTGGCATTTCGCACTATGCGAGAATGACGGATAATGCAAAATTATCGTTGGCGTTTTATCGTCCCATCTTTGCTCTGCGCCGTGATGCTCCTGGCCGCCGTACCCAGTGCTCTCGCGCAACGTGGTCCCGGCGCGCCGGCCGCGCCCGCCGCCGCGAACGAAGCAACACCGATCCCGCCCGAAACCAACGTGGCGACGGACCACGAATTCACGCTCGACGGAAAGACGCTCCGCTACGCCGCCACCGCGGGTACGCTGCTGATCGACGGTACGGACGAGAAACCGTACGGGAGCATTTTCTACGTCGCCTACACGCTGAGCGGGGTAACCGATCTGCGCACGCGTCCGGTGACCTTCCTTTATAACGGCGGACCGGGTTCGGCCAGCATGTGGCTGCACATGGGCTCGGTCGGTCCGGTTCGCGTCGAGACCTCGAGCCCGGAGGCAACCGGCGCGGCCCCGTACCAGATCGTGCCCAACCAGTACAGCCTGCTCGACAAGAGCGACCTGGTGTTTGTGGATGCGCCGGGCACGGGCTTTTCCCGCGCGGTCGGCAAGGCCACCATCCGGGACTTCGCCGGCACGGATCAGGACGTGCAGGCTTTTCTAAAATTCGTCCAGCGCTATATCGGCATCAATCACCGCTGGAACTCGCCAAAGTTCCTGTACGGTGAATCCTACGGCACCACCCGTTCGGCGGCGCTGGTGGATGCCCTTGAGAACGCCGGCGTGTCGGTGAACGGCGTGATCCTGATGTCGACTATCCTGAACTACTACACCATGGCCCCCGGCAGCGATGCGGTCTTCATCGGTAATCTGCCGTCCTATGCGGCGATCGCCTGGCATTATGAGAAGGTCTCGTACAAAGGCAAGGACCCGACGGCTTTTCTCAACGAAGTGCGCGCCTTCGCCCGCGGTCCGTACGCGGAAGCGCTGGCGCAAGGGCACAACCTGCCGCCGGCGCAGGCGGATGCGATCGCGGCCAAGGTGGCGGGATACACAGGGCTCAGCGAGCAGTTCGTCAAGGAGGCGAATCTGAGAGTGAGTCCGACCCGCTTCCGCAAGGAGCTGATGCGCGGCCAAGGCTTGATTCTGGGCCGCTACGACGCACGCTTCGAAGGAACCGATATCGACGCCGCCGGCGAGAATCCCAGCTACGACCCATCGAGCACGGGCATCACCGGCGCCTTTGTCACTGCTTTCCACGAGTATCTGGACCGCGAGCTGAAGTACGCGTCGGCGGAGACTTACTATCCGAGCGGCCCGGGCATCAATCAGGCCTGGGATCACAGCCACCGGCCGCCCTCCGCGGGCGGAGGCGGCGGGTTCGGACAGCCTCAGCCCCTGCGCGAGGCCTACGTGGCCGGCGACCTGGCCGACGCCATGCGCAAAGACCCGCGCCTGAAAGTGCTTTCGGTAAACGGCCTGTTCGACCTGGCCACGCCATTCTTCATCACCGAATTCGACTTGGCGCACATGGAGCTGGCTCCGAAGCTGCGGCAGAACATCGAATTCCGCTACTACCCGTCCGGGCACATGATTTACCTGAACCTGGAGGCACTGAAGCAGTTGAAGGCGGATCTGGCTGACTTTTATACGCGCGCCGCGCCGAACGGCCTCTAGCGGACGCTACAGCCAAGCCGCCGGCCTGGAGGTCTGTTCTACGGTTCGAGCGGAATCCGCCGGATGGGCGACGAGGATTTGTTGGGCGCCGGTGGCGCGGCCGGTATGCCGCGCGGTGGCTGGTAGGCGCCGAACTCCAGTTCTCCCGCCTGGAAAACCAACGCCCGGTCCAGCACCATTTCGAGGGTGCTCCCGCGCGCCAGAATCGTATCCGGACCGCGCGTGGCTAGAACTCCGACCAGGCCGGCGGCGGCACCGGCGCCCGCGCCGATTCCCATACCCATTCCCAGGTGGCCAGTCGAAGATCCGGCAATGGCTCCGATCGAAGTGCCGGCGCTGGTAGTCTCGGCCACCGTCCGAACATCTCCGCCTTTGTTGCCGTCGCCGGTGACCTTGCCTTCCTTTTCATCCACTTTACCGGATGACGTCGCGTCCATCCCGCCCATGCGAGCATGGAAATCGCGCGTCACCCCATTGGGAAGCGTCAGGGAATCGAAGCGCACGTAGATCTCGCCTTTGCCTCTTACCCGTCCCGGCCGTATGACCTGGGTCACCGTGCCAGCCACGTAGCTCCCCACCGGAATTACGATTCGGCCATTGGCGAGCACCGGAAAGGCGGTTTCCAGGTACAGCCGGTCGCCCACCACCGAATGCTTGGTGCTGATCGAATTAATCAGGCTGAGCGGCACCCGTGTACCCGAATCGACGGTAAACTCCACATTCTGAGGCCCCGCCGGCGGCACCGGCGCGACGTCCTGCGCGGCGCCCAACCGTACCAGGAAAATCAGAAAAGACCAAGGCCTGACCGACATTTTCGACTCCTAGATCAGTGTAACAGGAAGCACAAAGCCCACCATCGCCAACTGCGGCCTCATTATTGCTTACGCGCCGGACGGGCATCCAGTTGCAACGGCTGGACCGCCAGCAGGACCCCGGCCGGACTGGTTTGGCCCGCCATTGAAATACGAATCTCGGGATTGGCCGGTGTATTCATGGGCAGCATGAGATTAATCTGGTAAAGTCCTGCAAAACCAGGCGTTAACCCAGCGTAAAGGATCAATGTCGAATTCACGGCGGTGCCATTCAACAGCACCGAAAGCGCCGCCGGGTTGGCAAGCGGCGCAGGCGTGGCGGGCACTTCTCCCGGATTGGAATTCGGCAGGGTGTGCCCCAATCCGGTCAGGTACAACACGACCGTGTCACCCGGACTGGCCGGGCTGGCGGCGTTCACCAGAGCGTAGTTCCGATTCCAGTCCTCGGCCAGGACAAAGTTCTGGGAATCGGTGAACGGCGCGGGCGCCGCGTCCACCAGCGTCAACGTGACATTTGGGCCTATCAGCCCTTGTCTTTCCACCTGGACGGTGACGGTGCCGTCGACCAGATTGGACGGAATCAAGAAGTTGATCTGCCCAGGCGAGACGAATAAAAGCGGGACGGCCGCATTGGACACCTGCACCGATATGTTCGCCAGCGAAGTGGGAAGCTGGACGCCGCCCGTCGCCGCCGCCGTTCCGAAAGCCAGATTGCTGCCGAACAGGCTAACCACCGAATTGGGGGCGAACGGGCCGACCGTGTAGTTGGAAGCATTGACAAAATCCGCCGCGGCGTAGGATGGCGCTTGCGCCCGCGCGGCGCCCGGCCAGAAGGCTGCCAAGAGCACCGCGCAAGGCATTGCCGCCAAGCGAGCCGACCGCTGCCATGGTACTGGCAGCTCCATCCCGGCATAGGCATAGCTCGGAGACACACAATTCACCAGGTAGATTAGTGCTTCCAGGCCGGTCCGATTCTCGTGAAACATTCCCGCTACACTGGAGAATGCGGGACAGTTCCCGGCGCCCTGCGCTGGCCGGCCACGGGTCCGCTCCCGCTTAAGGATACAGACTTTTTACTTCGGTAGTGCGTCATGTGGACAGGAGCCAAAGGTTGATCTTTCGGGCGGTCGAGGACGGCGACCTGATTCGCCAGGCGGCCCGGGGCGGCGTGGAGGCGTTCAATCTCCTCGTGTCCCGGTGGGAGAAGCGCGTTTATAACTATCTTTTTCGCCTCACCGGCAACCGGGAAGACGCTTTGGATTTGACGCAGGATGTGTTCTTGAAGGCCTACCAGAATCTGCGAAAGCTGGAAAACCCGGCGCGCTTTGCCCCCTGGTTATACCGTATCGCGCACAACGAGGCGTATTCGATGTTTCGCAAACGTCGGCCGGAAACCGGTCTCGACGACCTGCCCCCGGAAACCGCCGAAGATGGAATCGCGGTGGGCGGCCGGTCGGTGTTTCCCATGGAGCTGAGTCTTTCGGTGACGGCGGCGTTGCGGCGGCTGTCCCCCGAACAGCGCGAGGCCGTAACGCTGAAGATCTACCAGGGATTCAAGTTCGAGGAAATGGCGGAGATTCTGGGTTGCCCGGTTTCGACCGTCAAGAGCCGCGTTTATTCCGCCTTGGACCTGCTGAAGGTCGAACTGGCTCCGCTACGACGAGGTGTGTCATGAGTTGCTCGCCATTCGATTTGAAAGAGTATTTTCTTCGCGAACTGAACCAGGCCGACGGCAGCCGGGTGGAGGCGCATTTGAAGAGCTGCGCGATCTGCCGGGAAGAGATGGAGCGGCTGCAGTTGACCGAGGCGGCTCTGTGCAGTCTGCGGGAAGAAGAAATTCCGCAGCGCATCGCTTTCGTTTCCGACCAGGTTTTCGAGCCTTCGCCGCTCAGGCGGTGGTGGGGCGGGTTCTGGGGCTCTTCGGCGCGGCTGGGATTTGCGGCCGCAGCCATGCTTTCGGGCGCCATCCTGGTTTCCTCTTTCACTCGTCCGGCACCAACCCTACTGGTGAATCCGCACCCTGCCCAGCCGGTCCAGGTTTCGGCCCAAACCTTCTCCGGGGCCGAAATCGACCGCCGTATCCGGGAGGCTGCGGCGGCGGAGGCTGCCAAGGCAGTTGCCCAGGTCGAATCTTCTCACCTGGCCGAGAGCCGCGAGTTGCGGGCCGATCTGGAAAAGGCCCGCTTCGACCTGCTGAACGTGAAAGCGGAATACGATCGGGCGGCGCGACGTGCCGGCATCGTGAACGTGGCTGCCAGTGGGTACGGCTTCCCCAAGAGCGGCCCCGCGGGAGAATCCAGATGAAACGCCGCCTTCCGATTCCGGCTCTGGGAGCGATGGCGTGCTGGATAGGTTGCCTGTTCCCGGCGGCATATGGCCAGCCGGCCCTGCCGGTGAAATCCGCGGCCGCGCCCCTGGCCGGGT
Organism: Bryobacteraceae bacterium; assembly: GCA_049509915.1. GTDB lineage: Bacteria > Acidobacteriota > Terriglobia > Bryobacterales > Bryobacteraceae > JBEKYD01. The sequence continues at coordinate 32,989 of JBEKZL010000119.1, forward strand.
CGCCCTCGATGCATCCCGCCAAAACCGCGCCCATCTCGCTGGAGACGTTCAGCAACCTCGAAAACGGCTTCGACCGCAAGCTGACCGGTTACAACATCAACGATCCCATCGACCTGCTGGGGCGCACGCGCGGCATCTACCTTGACGGCTATGGCGCGGTCTTTACCACCGAACTCAGCCTGATCGTGACGCCCTCCATCAACCCGTTTCACCCGTCGATGAGCGCCGCCGAGATCGCCGCCGTTCACAAGCGCAAGTCGGACCGCATGCCGGTGGTGAGGCAATTGATAAAGGATATGGCCCAGACCGCGGCCAAGGCCCTGATCCAGATCCCCGACGACCAGCAGGTTGTGGTCGCTCTCCGGCTGTTGTATCTGCCCTGGGAAGATACGTCCGGCTTGCCTGGGCTACTGATCGCCAAGGCGGACCGCCGGTCGGCGCTCGCGGGCGGCATCCAAATCGAAGAGCAAAGATAGCCGGCAACCGACCGTGACACCCACCCAACCCACCTCGCAGACCGAAACCAACGCCTCGCCAGCCGTCGGCTGGCCCCCCTACCGCCGCCTGGGTGAGATTCTCATCGCCCGTCAGAAACTGGATCCCGACGAGCTCGATCGGGCGCTCGAGCTGCAGCGCGAGCGCGGCGACAAGCTGGGCAAGATCCTGGTCGATATGGGGCTGATCGCCCAACGAGACGTGCTGGCGGCGCTGGCCGAGCAGTTGGACGTGCCGCTGATTTCGATCGACGGGCCGCCTCCATCGGCGCCCGAAATCGAAGGACTCACGGATCGATTCCTGCGCCAGTCGCGGGCATTTCCGGTGGCCCTGTCGGGTTCGGTGCTCACGCTGGCGATGGCCGACCCGCTGGACTTCGAAACCATCGCCGCGGTGCGCGCTTTTTCGGGGCTCGAGATCCGCTCCGCGCTGGCCTCCGAACAGGAGATTCTCGACGCCGTCGACAAGCATTACGGCGAGGCCGATCGCCACGCGGCTGCCGAAGGCGAAAACGAAGACGCCCTGGCCGACCTGGAACACCTGCGCGACATGGCCAGCGAAGCGCCGGTCATCCGCCTGGTCAACGCCATGATCGGCGACGCCATCGAGAAGCGCGCCAGCGACATCCACATCGAGCCGTTTGAAAAGGAATTCCGGGTCCGCTTCCGCGTCGATGGGGTGCTGTTCGAACAGGAACCGCCGCCGCGGGAACTCAAGGCCGCCATTATTTCCCGCCTCAAGCTGATGGCCAAGCTGAATATCGCCGAGCGGCGCCTGCCGCAGGACGGGCGCATCAAGCTCAAGCTGTTGGGCCGCGAAGTGGATCTGCGCGTGTCGAGTCTGCCCACGCTGTACGGCGAAAGCGTGGTGATGCGCCTGCTCGACCGTTCGGCCGGAGATTTCTACGATCTGCACAGCCTGGGCTTCGACGACCGCCTGCTGCGCATGATGGAGCACTTCACCGGCCTGCCCCACGGGATTTTTCTGGTGACTGGCCCGACCGGCAGCGGCAAGTCCACCACCCTCTATTCGGCCCTCAAGCGCATCAACTTGCCCGACAAGAAGATCATCACCATAGAAGACCCGGTGGAATACCAGATGGACGGCATCAACCAGATCCACATCAACCCGCAGATCGGCCTGACCTTTGCCGCCGGCCTGCGGCACATCGTCCGCCAGGACCCGGACGTGATCATGGTGGGCGAGATTCGCGACCGGGAAACCGCCGATATCGCCATTCGCGCGGCTCTCACCGGGCACCTGGTTTTTTCCACCCTGCACACCAACGACGCGCCCAGTGCCATCACCCGGCTGGCCGACATGGGGGTGGAGAATTACCTGATCGTTTCGTCCCTCGTGGCGGTGCTGGCGCAACGCCTGGTGCGCATGATTTGCGTCCAATGCAAGCAGCCCGCGGGGACCGCCATCTCACCGGCCGGCGAGCGGCTGCAGATCTACAAGGGAGCCGGCTGCGCCGCCTGCAACGGCACCGGGTACTCTTCCCGAGTGGGAGTCTTCGAGATGATGGAGGTGGACGACGAACTGCGCAAGCTGGTGATGCAAGGCGCCGACGCCAGCCGCCTGACCGAGGTGGCGCGCCGCAACGGCATGCGCAACTTGCGCGAAGACGGCTGGCTGAAAATTCGCGACGGCGTCACCACGGTGGAAGAAGTGATGCGCGTCACGCAGGAGCTTTAGGGTGTTGGCCAGGAAAGCCAAAGGATTAGAGCCACAGATGAACACGGATGAACACAGATGAAGAAAAAGACGGATTTATCTGTGTTCATCTGTGTTCATCTGTGGCTAGAATTTGTTTTTTCTGACGCCTCTCACAGCCCGGAGGCGCTCCCATGACCACCTTCTTCTTTCGCGCGGTAGCTTCCGACGGCAAAGTCCGCAGCGGAAGCCTGGCCGGCGCCAGCGAGAAACTGGTCGCCCGCGAACTGCGCAAGCAGGGGCTTACAGCGGTCTACGTGGGGGCACAGCCCAACAAAGGGCTGGCCACCGAGATCAAGCTGCCCTCGTTTGGCGGCGGCAAGCGCCGCGACGTGCTGTTCTTCACCCAGGAGCTTTCCACCCTGCTGAACTCCAGTGTGCCGCTCGACCGCGCCCTGGCCATCACCAGCGAACTCACCGAAAAAGCCTCCTTCCGCGTAATTGTTTCCGACGTGCTGCGGGTGTTGAAGGGCGGGCGCTCCCTGGCCGACAGCCTCGGCACCCATCCCGACTACTTTTCCGAGCTTTATCTCAACATGGTGCGGGCCGGCGAAGCCTCCGGCGCACTGGCGGTGATTTTCGAACGTCTGGCCGAATTTGAGCGCACCCGCGACGACCTGCGCAACTTCATCGTTTCGGCCATGATCTATCCCGCTTTGCTGGCCACGGTGGGCGCGGCGTCGGTCGGCATTCTGCTCGGTTTCGTGGTGCCCCGTTTCGCCGTGATCTTTCAGGAAGGGCACATGGCGATGCCCACGCCCACGCGCCTGATGCTGGCGGCCAGCGACCTGGTGCGCACCTACGGGTGGATCGTGCTAAGCGTCGCGGTGGCCCTCGCCGTGGGCTGGCGCGTCTACACCAGGACCCCGGCCGGACGCCTTTGGTGGGACCGGGCGCGCCTCAAACTGCCTTTGCTGGGAGATGCGCTGCTCAAGGCCGAAACTTCCAGGTTCGCGCGCGCCATGGCGACACTGGTTGCCAACTCGGTTCCGCTGGTGCAGTCGCTCGGCATCGCCGCGGCCACGCTCAACAACCGGACCATCGCCAATGCTCTGGAAGGCGTGGCTATGGGGGTGAAACGGGGCGAAGGCCTGGCGGTGCCGTTGCGCCGGGCGGCCGTGTTCCCGCCGCTAGCCGCGCACCTTCTGACCGTGGGCGAGGAAACCGGCCATCTGGATGCGATGTTTGCCCGGATGGCCGACATTTACGAAAATGATACTCGGGCCGCCATCAAGCGCTTCACCGCCATCTTCGAACCGGTGGTGATTCTGGTGATGGGCATCCTGGTCGGCTCGCTGATTTTGAGCATGCTGCTCGCGGTGACGAGCATCAACGACGTGGCGGTGTGAAATGACGAGACGGAAAAGCGAAAGAAGGCGTGGACAGGCGGGCGTCACGCTGATCGAAATGCTGGTGGTGGTGACCATCATCGGCCTGTTCGTGGCGTTGGTCGGCCCCAAGCTCTGGTCGAACGTCGATAAAGCCAAGATTACGGCCGCGCGCGCGCAGATCGAAAGCTTCATGGGCGCGCTGGGGACCTATAAGCTCGACAACGGGAGTTTTCCCACCACCGAGCAGGGCTTGCAAGCCCTCCGCGTGAAACCGGGCGACGCCGATAATTGGAACGGGCCCTACATGCCGAAGGAGGTTCCCAGAGACCCTTGGAATCACGACTACGTGTACAAGTTCCCGGGTGATCACGGCGACGAGCCGGACATCATCAGCTACGGCGCCGATGGGCAGCCGGGCGGCGATGGCATCAATGCCGATATCGGCAGTTGGAAGTGAGCCGGAGCGCGGTCAAGAGAGAATAGCCACAGATGAACACAGATGAACGCAGATGAAGGGAAAAAAGGATTTATCTGTGTTTATCTGTGTTCATCTGCGGCTCGAATTTGTTTTTTCAAAGCTCCGGCGCGAGCGCGGCGTCACCTTAATCGAAATGTTGATCGTGGTGGGGTTGATCGGGCTACTGGCCGGCATCTCTTATCCCACCGCCTCGGCGGGTCTCGATAACGTGCGTCTGGCTTCGGCCACCGAAGAGGTCGCCAGCTTCCTCAACGCCGCCGTGACGCGCGCCGAACGCCGCCAGCAAGCCGTAGAAGTGGAGATTTCCCTGCCGCGGAACCGGCTGGCAGCGCTGGTCGCCGACGGCACCGAGCGGCACCTCGATCTGCCCGACGGCATCGCGCTCGAAGCCGTGTTGCCGCCCTTGACGGGAGCGGAAACCGGCGTCTCCGCGGCCAGCGACGCCGAAACCGGCAATCGTCATTTCCTGCTGCTGCCCGGCGCTACGGTTCCAGCCATCGGAGTGGAGTTGGGCAACCGGCACGGCGGACGCCGGCTCGTGCATCTCGACCCGATGACCGGCTTTCCGAACGTGGAAAGCGTCATAAAGAAGTAGCCGATGCAGCAAACCCGAACCCGCGGTTTTACCCTGCTCGAAGTGTTGGTGGCGACGGTGATCATGGCGATCGCCGTGACGGCGCTGCTCACCGGCCTGTCCGGCGCGGTGCGAAACGCGTCGCGCCTGCGCGATCACGACCACGTGGCGCAACTGGCCCGGCTGCGCATGAACGAACTGCTGGTGGATCCCACCTTGTCGCGCAACGCGTCGCTGGAGGGGCGGTTCGAGGACGGGATTGCGGGCACGCTCGATGCCGGCTGGCAGGCTCTGGTGACACCTTTTTCCACCCCGCCGTCGCCGGCGCCCCAAATGCCTGCGCTGGACCGCGTCGTGCTGCAGGTGTGGTGGAACGACGGAGGCACCCGCCACGCCTTCACCCTGGAAGGGTACAAAGAGCACATCCTGGTGGCGGACGATATCGCGGCGGCGGCGACGCAATGAGAACCCGGCTGGCAGACCACAAGAAACGATGGTCTGCCCCACAGTCCGCCCCACTGCCCCACAATGCCGGCGTCACCCTCATCGAGATGCTGATCGCGGTCACCCTGGTGGGGCTGCTTTCGGTGGGAATGGTTTTTGCGATGCGGATCGGGCTGATGATTTTCTCCAAGACCAATGCCAAGCTGATGGCCGACCGCAAGGTGGTGGGGGCGCAGCGCATCCTCGAGCAGGAACTGGAGGGAATGGTGCCATTCACGGTCGGCTGTACCGCATCGGTGGACGGCGAGACGCCGATTCCGACCAGCGCCGTGGCCGGCACCACGCCATACTTTCACGGCGACGGCTCGACGATGCGCCTGATTTCGACATTCTCGTTGCAACAAGCCTGGCGCGGCCAGCCGCAGTTGCTCGACCTCCTGGTGATCCCCGGGGATGCCGGCGGGGTGCGGCTGGTGGTAAACGAGCTGCCCTTTTCGCCGCTGCTGGCCGGCGCCAACTGCACCGGTGTCACCATCAACCCGGAGAGTGGGCTTCCAGCTCCGAATTTTCTTCCACTGGGTCTCGGACCGCAGCCTTTCGTGCTGGCCGACCAATTGGCTTTCTGCAAGTTTTCTTACCTGATGAAAGCGTCCCATAGCCTCAAACCGGCGGTCTGGGCCTCGAGCGCCGACGGAATGGTCTGGCCCCTGGCCATTAGGGTGGAAATGGCGCCGCTCGCGCCCGACCCGTCGCGCCTCCAGCCGTTCACCATCGTGGCCCCCATCCGCCTGCACCGTGCGCCGGAGGTAAAGTATGTCGATATCAATCCCTAGGCGGCTCGCCTTCGGCTATCCAGACGAAGCCCGGGTGGCAGACCACAAGAAACGCTGGTGTGCCCCACGGAACAGCCAATCCGGCTCCGCCCTGCTAGCGGTGCTCTGGCTGGCGGCGGGGCTGGCGGCGATCGGGATTTCGGTATCGGCCACGGTGCGCGGGGAAACCGAGCGGGTGGCCACAGCGGAGGATAGCCTGCGGGCGTACTACCTGGCTTCGGGCGGTGTGGAGCGGGCGATGCTGGAATACCTGTGGTCGGCTCAACAACCCGCCGAAAAGCGCACGATTCCGATCGGAGCCAACACGGTGGTTTTTTCTTTCCCCAGCGGAGTGGTGCGGGTGGAGATCATCCCCGAGTCTTCGAAAATCGATGTCAACGCGGCGGCGCCGGAATTGTTGTACCGGATCGCGATGGCGGTGACCGGCGACGATGCGCGGTCGCGGGAAATTGCGGCTGCCATCGTCGACTGGCGCACGGGGTCGGCCCAGCCCACCGCTTTCGACCAGTATTATTCCTCCTTGCTGCCGTCTTTTCGAGCCTCCCACTCGTCTATTCGAGAGATTGAGGAACTGCTACTGGTGAAAGGCGTTACCCCCGATATTTTTTATGGTTCGTACGCTCCGGCGGGAGGGTCGGCTTCCGCCGGAGCGGCGCGCCTGGCCGCGCGGCCCGGGCTGATGGATTGCCTGTCGGTATTCGGCAGCAACGCGGTGGATATTAACACCGTCAGCCCGGCCCTGCTGGCTGCTCTCGGTTTGGATGCGGGCATGATCGAGGCTATCGTGAACCGGCGCTGGCAGCAGCCGTTCACGGCCGCGGAGCTGTCTGTGGTGCAGGGGATCAATGGGCAGCTCGGAGTCGGCTTTCGGGTCGGAGGGAATACCATTTTCACGATGCGCGCCACGGCGCGGCTGCGTCTGGCCGGCGGCCGGTATTCGGATGTGCGGCGAACGGTGGCCGCGATGTTGAAATACATGCCGCAGGGCTACGACGCTCCTTTTCACGTCTTGCGCTGGTACGATACCGCCTGGAGCGATTTCTCCAATGCCCGCTGAAACCCAAACGGAGACGCGGCCGGAGTCCGGCTCCTCGCGCGGAAGCAAGAGCACGCTGGGCAAGGATCTGCGGAAGCTGCTGGCGTTCGGCTCGGGGGTGGGAATCCAGATTGGCGAGCGCAATCTGGAGGTGGTGGTGGTGCGGGCGCGGATGGCGCGGGTTCGGGTGCCGGGGCGGCTGACGGTGGAAGACTTCGCTGCGCGGCCGGCGGCGGAGTGGGGCGCCGAGTATGCGGCGTGGCTGAAATCGCTGGGTGTGAGCTACCTGAGCGCCACCGTGTTGCTGCCGCGGCGCGAGGTGATCGTGCGGCACCTGGCGCTGCCAGGGGTGGCGGCCAAGGACATGGAGGGTGCCATCGGCCTGCAACTGGACTCGCTGCATCCGTATGGCGAGGACGACATTTCGTGGGGATGGTCGGTGCTTGGGCCGGGCGCCGCATTAGTGGGGATCGCGCGGCAATCGGTGATCGAACGCTATGTGGCCCTGTTCGCCGAGGCCGGTATCGCGGTGGCGAGCTTTACCTTCTCGGCGGCGGCGGTGCATGCGGCCATCCGGATGAACGGGTTCGCAACCGGCGCCGGGTTCGTGGCCTTGAGCCGCGTCGACGATCACGCGGTGGAGGTATACGGGGAGAGCGACTGGCGGCCGGTGTATTCGGCCGAGTTCGAGATGCCTGGGGAGCGCGCCGCGCTGGTGGCGCTGGCGGAATTGCGATTGTCGCCGGACACGGCGCCGGTCACGCTGGAACAGGTTCTGCTCAAGCCCACGGTGAACCCGATCGAGAACGATCTTTCCCGCAACGCACTGCCGTACGCCACGGCGCTGGCCGGGGCTTGTCCCTGGCTATCGCCGGTGGCGAACGTGCTGCCGGTGGAGCATCGCCGCTCCAGTTCGCGCGCCATGCTGGCGCCGACGGTGGTGCTCGGGGCGCTGGCGGTGCTGCTCACCGCCGGCATGTGGGGCTACGCGCGCTACGCCGAGCACCAATATCTGGAAGCTCTGCGGGCCGAGATCGCGCGAGTGCAGCCCCGGGCGCAGCGGGCCGTGGCGCTCGATCGCTCCATCGACCGCATCCGCGCCCGCACCCGCCTGCTGGACCAGTTTCGCACCCGTACCCGGACCGATCTGGACGCGCTCCATGAGCTGACGCGGCTGGTGGAACCTCCGGCATGGACCATTGGTCTCGAGATCACGCGCGGCGGGGTGCGGATCAACGGGGAGGCGCCGCAGGCCGCGCCGCTGGTGAAGATCCTCGATTCGTCGCCGCTGTTTCAGGACACCGGAGTCGATATGGAGCAGCGCAGCCAATCCGGCAAAAGCGAGGTCTTTCAAATTCACTCCAGCCGCCGGGGACAGCCATGACTACGGGAACCATCGACCGCAAAACTCTGCTGGTGCTGGCGGGCAGCGTGGCGGCGATCCTGATCCTGCGCTTCGGCGTGTTTGCCGATCGCGCCGCGCCGGTGGTGGAATCGGTGGATTCGATTCCGGTGGCCGAGCAACGACTGGCGCACCTGCGGGAAGTGGCCGCGACCTTGCCTGCCAGGCAGCGTCTGCTCGAGGGCGCGCAGGCGGAATTGGCCACGCGGGAAAAAACCATGCTCAAAGCCGACACCATGGAACAGGCTCAAGCGCAACTCCTCGACCTGCTGCAGGCGGTGGCCCGCGCCAACGGGATCGATTCGCACGGGTATGAGCGGAAGGACGGGCGGGCGATCGATGCCGACTATGGCGAGGTATCGGTGGAAGTGAGTTTCACCTGCGGCATCGAACAACTGGTGAACCTGCTGGCGGCGTTGGGCGATCAACCGCAACTGGTGGCGAGCGAAGAGATTCGCGTGAACCATGGGAACGACAAGAAAAAGAGCGTGGTGGTGCGGCTGATGGTGGCCGCGCCGGTAGTGGGCAAGCTGATTCCCAAGAAGAAAGGGCTGGCGGCATTTTGAGCCGGAAACTGATGGCTCTCAATCTGGTGCTGTTGGCGGCGGTGGCCTGGGCAGGCTGGCAGTTGCACAACGAATGGCTGGCGGCCAAGGCCCGGCAGGATGCGCTGCGGAAGGCGCACGCCGCCGCTCCGGCGCCGCCGCCACTGGCGCCGCTGGCGGCGCCAGGAGCTCTGCTGCCCACCACGTACACGAAAGTTGCCACCGAGGATCTGTTCGACCCCTCGCGCAATCCGGACGTTCCAGTCGAGCCTCCTCCGGCGCCGCCCCCGCCGCCGCCCATGCCGCCGCTGCCGTTGTGTCACGGGGTGATGGACGTGGGGGAAGGGCCGCTGGCGGTTTTGAGCGTCAACAAGAGTTCGCCGCACCAGGCGCTGTCTCCCGGCGACACGATCGGCCAATTCAAGCTTTTGAGCGTCAATACTCAAGAGATCACACTCGAATGGAACGGGCAGGTGATTCACAAATCGGTGGAGGAACTGCTGGACCGCGGCGAGCCGGCGCCGGTGGCGGCAGGGGCCGCGAACGCGGCCGCCGCGCCTCCGCCTCCGCCACCGGCGATGTCGGACAAGGGACCGGGCACAGACACGCAGTTTGGGATCAAGACCTGCCAGCCCAACGACAGCACGCCGGAAGGCACGGTAGTGGACGGCTATCGTAAGACCAGCAAGGCCACGCCGTTTGGGAGTGCTTGCTATTGGGAGAAAGTCGACCGCTGACGGCGGCGCAGTGATAAGCGAGGAATTGAAAAAAATGAAATCGATTCGACTGATTTTCTTGGTTGCGACAACTCTTGGGATGAGCCTGGCCGCGGCCGATGGGCCGGCTCCGGCGACGCCGGGCGTTCCGGCAGGCGCGGTGCAAACGGCCCCCTACACTTGGAGCTACGCGGATGCTCAGGGCCGCAAATGGATCTACCGCCAGACGCCATTCGGGGTCGCCCGGCTGGAAGATGTGCCGAACCCCCACGCCGCCGCGGATATCTCCGCGCAAGCGCGGTACCTGAAGGCGGCGGATGCCGGCGACAGCGTGCGCTTCGAGCGTCCTGGCCCGTTCGGCACTTACCGCTGGGAGAGCAAGAAGACCGCGCTGAGCGCCGTGGAACAGGCCGCCTGGGACCGCGATCGCCCGGCCACCGGGAAGTAGACCATGCGCCTCCGGTTCAGTTTTCTGGCGCTGAGCGTGTTTGTTGCGGGGTCGCTGGTGGCACAGTCGCCATTTCCGGTCAGCGTGCCCACCGAACCGCCGCCACCCCCCCAGCCGGCCCAGAGCCAGCCGCAGAAGGCCCCCACTTCGGGGGTGCCCGCGCCTTCCACCCAGCCGGCCGAACCGGGCAAGCCGCTCGAGCCGGGCCTGTTTCAACTGGACAACACCTCTCTGACCGATATGATCAACGTACTGGCCAAGAGGCTCAAGATCAACATCATTGTGGATCCGAAAGTCAACGGCGCGGTGACCCTCCACACCTACGGGGAAGTGAAGCAGGTGGATCTGATGCCGCTGCTCGAGACCGTCCTTCGCGTCAACCACGCCAGCTTGATCAAGGTGGGCGATCTGTACCACGTGGTCCCGGTGAACTCGATTTCGCAACTGCCCATCGACCCGCTGGTCAACGCGGAAGCCAAGACGATGCCCGACGACGAGCGGATGATTCTGGACCTGATTTTCCTCAAATACGCCACCGCTACGGAGATCGAAAAACTGATTAAGCCGTTTCTGGGCGAGGGCGCGAGCGATTCCGTTTATGAGCCGGCCAACCTGATCATCATTCAGGACAACAGCCGGAACATGAAGCGCACGCTCGACCT
>JBEKZL010000012.1:0-52077 GCA_049509915.1 Bryobacteraceae bacterium
GATCGCCAGGAAATACCCGGCGCGGTGGCCCTGGTGGCCCGCCACGGGCAGGTTGCCCTGCTCGAAGCCGTGGGCTGGCGCGACGTCGAAAGCCGCAAACCCATGACTCCGGATTCCATCTTTCAGGTCATGTCAATGACCAAGAACTTCACCGGCGTCGCCATCATGATGCTGGTGGAGGAGGGCAAAGTGGAACTGCGCCGCCCCGTCCAGGACTACCTGCCCGAGTTCAAAGGGCAGCTCGTGGAAGACATCCTGCCGGACGGCAATCGCGCCACTCATCTGCCTGGCCATCCGCCCACCCTCTGGCAGTTGATGTCGCACACTTCCGGCCTGGCCGGCGACCCTGGCGGCGACATCGCCGACAACCCGCAAACCCTGCGCCTCACCCTGGCCGAAGCCGTCCAACACTACGGCCGGGAGCATCTCTGCTTCGAACCGGGCACGCGCTGGCGCTACAGCAACATGGGCATCGCCACGCTCGGCCGCATCGTCGAAGTGGCCTCAGGCGAAGGCTACGTGCATTTTGTCCGGACGCGAATCCTGGAGCCGCTCGGCATGAAAGACAGCTTCTTCTTTCCGCCGGGCGCCGCTGCCGATCCCGATGGAAAGCGCGACCGCATCGCCCTGGTCTACAAGCACGCCGGCGGCAAGCTGGTGCGCTCCGGCGCGGAAATCCTGGCCGGCGATTCAGCCAGGCATCGCGCCGGCGCAAAGTACCCGGCCCCCGAATTCGGCCTCTATTCCACCGCTCCCGACCTGTTCAAGTTTTATCGCATGCTCCTGGCCGGCGGCACTGCCGACGGCCGACGATATCTCTCCCGCCAGAGCATCGCCACCATGACGCGCGTCTTCACTCCCAACGTCTCTCCCTCCGGATGGCTCGGCGGCACCGGCTATGGCCTGACTTTCGAGATCGTCAACCAGCCCGAAGGCACCCTCCTGCTCCATTCCCCCGGAACTTTCGGCCACGGCGGCGCGTTCGGCACCGAGGGCTGGATGGATCCCACCAGCGATCTGATCCGCATCGCCATGGTCCAGTTGTCCGACGGCACGGCCGGCGGCGTGCGTTCCGTGGTCATGCAGATCGGCGCAGCCGCTGTAGAATAGAAGCGTCTCATGGCCAGTCGAATAATCGGACTCCTTGTCGAAGCCACCGGCAGGACCGGCGTCTTGCACCAGGTGACCGGCGTGATCGCCGCGCACCAGGGAGATATCACCTCTGTCGACATCTTATCCAACTGGCCCGCCGAAGACCGCACTTACTATGAAGTGGTCCTGCCCACGGATCCCGAAGAACTGGTGGCCGATCTCCGTAAGCTGCCCGTCGTCACCCGGGTCGAGCTGGTGCAGACCATGGGCCAGATTTACGGCAAGCGGATCGTCATCATGGGCGGCGGCGCACAGGTGGGCCAGGTGGCGATTGGCGCGGTCTCGGAGGCCGACCGTCACAACATCCGCGGCGAGTACATTTCGGTGGACACCATCCCCCTGGTGGGCGAGCAGAAGCTGGCCGCGGCCGTCCGCGCCGTGCCCCGCCTGCCGCGTGTCAAGCTGCTGGTAATGGCGGGCTCGCTGATGGGCGGCGACATCGCCGCGGCCGTGCGCGAGGTGCGCGCTCATGGCCTGTTGGTGATCAGCCTGAACATGGCCGGCAGCGTGCCAAGGGAAGCCGATTTGGTGGTCAGCGATCCCGTCCAGGCCGGTGTGATGGCCGTGATGGCTGTGGCCGATACCGCGAAATTCAACATCGCCCGCCTGAACGGCAAGTCGTTCTGACCCGCGCGGAGGTTCTGTAACGATTCGTCGTGCGAAACCTCACTTGGACCGTCTTACTCTAGGCGGGTCATGCCCCGAGTCCGAGCCGCGACCGTCAGGGGGCGGTTGCCGCGATTGGACTCTGTCTCCCGACATTCGCTTGGAGTCAACCTATATAACTTCGAGGCCCTAACTTCCGCGCCGCTCATTTACAGATGTAAAGCATCAAAAGCAGGGCATGAATCGCACGCGGTTGGATATATAATCGAGGCGACTACCTGGAACTGCCCATCTGCAAGGGAAGCCGGTTGGCTTCTACGCACGTCGCTTCGTTCCGGCTGTTCGGCATTGAGGGGTGCCAAATGACTCGAAACGCTCATCGCCCAAGTTACGCCGCGTTAGCGCTTTTTGCGGCAGCGGCCGTTCCCGCCTTCTCGCAAAGCACGACGGCTACCATCACCAACAACGTATATGCTCAGCACAACCTGGTTTCCGATATCCCGGGCATGGCGGATTTCACCGACGCTCACCTGGTGAATCCGTGGGGGCTTTCCGAAAGCACCGGGAGCCCGTTTTGGATCTCCAATCAGGGTAGCGCGACTTCGACCATCTATAATGGCTCCGGCGTAGCATCGAGCACCGTCGTCGCCATTCCATCCGGCGCCACCAAGCAGTCGTTGACAGGGCCCACCGGTCAGGTGCAGAATAGCTCGACCGGCTTCTTGCTGTCTAACGGCAAGGCCGCCTCTTTCATCTTCGCTACCCAAGACGGAACCATTTCCGCATGGAACGGAGGCACTGTCGCCACCGTCCTGGTGGACAATTCCTCCGCCGGCGCCGTCTACACCGGCCTCGCCCTCTATGCCGCCGGCCCGAACCTTTACGCCGCCAACTTCAACTCGGGCAAGATCGAAGTTTTCGATACCAACTTTCACGCCACCACGGTTTCAGGCGGATTCACCGATCCGAATCTTCCGAGCGGCTACGCGCCGTATAACATCCAGAACCTAAGCGGTAAGTTGTATGTGACTTATGCTCTACAAAACACCAACAAGAATGAACCGGTGAGCGCCGCCGGGAACGGCTTGGTGGATGTATTCGACACTAGCGGCAACTTACTGCAGCGCCTGGTTTCGAACGGTCCCCTGAACGCACCATGGGGAGTCGCCATAGCGCCCTCCGCGTTCGGCGCTTTCGGCGGTGCATTATTGGTGGGCAACTTCGGCGACGGGACGATCAACGCTTTCAACCTGACCAGCGGCAGTTCTCTCGGTGCGCTCCAGAACCAAAGCGGCAGCGCGATCGCGAATTCCGGATTGTGGGCACTGACTTTCGGTAATGGCAAGAGTGGCGGCGATCCCAACACCCTCTACCTTACCGCCGGCATTCAAGGCCAGGTACACGGGCTGCTTGCCAGCATCGCTCCGCCGGCGGCGGTTTCCAGTTTGAGCAACGGCGCCAGCGGCCTGGCGGCCGCCTCCATCGCTCCCGGGGAAGTGGTGCTGGTGAATGGCGGCACCATCGGGCCTTCGCCCCTGGTGGACGGGACGCTACCCACCGCCGGCAACAGCATGGCAACCACTCTCTCCACCACCACCGTCACCTTCAACGGCACGCCGGCTCCCATTCTGTTCGCGTCCGCTTCGCAGACCGCGGTGGTGGTTCCCTATGAGATTACCGGCTCCGCCACCGCCAGCGTCGTCGTCGCCTACCGGGGCCAGACCACGGCCGCGTTTTCAATTCCGGTTGCCGCCTCAGCCCCCGGCTTGTTTACCTCGGCCGAAAACGGTTCCGGAGAGGTTGTGGCGTTCAACCAGGATGGCACCATCAACGGAACGAGCAACCCCGCCCCGCGAGGGTCGGTGGTGGTGCTCTATGCGACAGGCGACGGCGTGGAAGACCCGGGCGCCCAGGACGGCGTAGTTAGTGGCGACATCATTCGCACGCCGCTGGCTACCGTCTCCGCCACCATCGGCGGCCAGACGGCTCCCGTGGTCTTCGCCGGCTCGGCGCCCGGTCTGCTAGCCGGCGTGTTGCAGGTGGAAGTGGTCGCTCCAGCCGCTGCTGCCACCGGAGCGGTGCCCGTAGTGCTTACCATCGGCGCCGCGAGCAGCAGCCAGCAGAGCGCAACCATTGTCCTCAAATGATTGGGCCGCAGCAGGGCAGACCGTCGTTTCTCGTGGTCTGCCCACACCCCAGAAAAATACCTCCGTTTGACCCGCCACCGTAACTTTCTATCTCCCTCGCAGCGAATAGACATTTGAAGCTCAGAGGTTCCGACGACCGGGCCGGCCTAAGTCGGCCTGGTCGTGCATCTTCGTTAACTACGCATTCCGCAAACTGTGAATAAGGAGACGTTCCATGCTAAAGGAAAGAAGCCTCGCCGGAATGGCGCTGGCAATGTCTGCATTGGCGTGCGCCCTCGCGGCGCCCGCCGCCTTCGGGGCCGATAAGTCGCGGGCCCCGCTGTTTCTGACTGCCACCAATGGAGCCACCAATTCCCTGGCGGTAATCAACACCGTGACACGAGAGACCGATTACGTGCCGACGGGCGGCGCCGGCGGGGCCAGCGGAAACGCCGGCGGTGTAGCGGTTCAGGGTGAACTCGCGGCCGTCGTCAACTACGGCTCGCTCACTGTCACGATCTTCATGCGCCAGGGCAACGCCATGCAGCCGGTTCAGACGGTCAAGACAACTACGGCGCCCTTGTCCGTCGCCTTCGGTCACGATCATCTAGTGGTCCTTTGTGCCAGCACGGCGGAATCTTTCCCGGTGTACGGAAACACCGTCGGTTCCAACGATGGGATCGCTCAGCTCCTGATCGGCGACGGGAGTTCCGCGCAGATTACTACCTATACCGGCGGAGCCATCTATTCGGAAAAGAGCGGCAGCATCGGACTTTTGAACCTGGAAACCGAGACGTCGCCGGGCATATCCGGGCCGAGCGTTCGCGTCATGCTGCCGGCCGCTCCAAACAACAATACCCCGTTCGGCATGGCCGCGGACGGCGCTAACGTGTACGTCACCATCGCGCATTCCGATCTGCAGGTGCTCGTGGTGAACGGTCAGATCGTCAGCACCGCCACGGGCCCGACGCCCTTCACCAGTCAACAAGGGGCGATTACCCATGCGCCCTGCTGGAACGCTCTTTTCGGACACTTTCTATTTTCGGCGGATAGCCCGGGCCAGCAACTGTTACGATACCTGGTCAGCGACAGCAACATCTTCTTCGACAAGGCTAACGTGGCAACGCTTCCGGGAGCGCCGACGGATCTGGCGGTTCAGAACAACCTTCTTGGCGTCATCGATGGCGGCAGCGGGGGTAATTCCGATGTGTCTCTCTTCGACGTGAGTTCCGAGGGCGAGCTGGCCCTGCGCTTTACGCTGAAAATCGCCGGCCCCATCAACGGAGCCGCCCTGATTCAGTAACCGCCCCATGTGGGGCAGACCATCGTCCTTTGTGGTCTGCCCCGCCGTCTGTTTTCGTGGCGCACGCACTCTTGCGTGCCGCGTCGAGACTCATCTCGACGCCCGAGTCGGCTCAATTTCCCGGCCCTCACTTCGCGTCGATCGTGGCCCGAATCAACTCCAGCCTTCGCACCGGAGTTTCTCCCTTGACTTCTTCTTTTTCGAAGGCCGCCAGCGTGTCCATTCCGTCGACCACGCGGCCAAAGGCGGAATACTGGCCGTCCAGGTTCGGCGCTGGCCCCAACACCATGAAGAACGATGTGGTAGCCGAATCCGGGTCGTCGGTACGCGCCATCGACACCACGCCCCGGACGTGTTGAATGTCGGGCCAGAACTCTCCCTTCAGCGGCCGCACCCAGCGGTCCGCCCAGTGCCCAGTGCCGCCGGCGCGCGTATCGGGCATCCCTCCCTGCACCACGAAACCTTTCACGACGCGGTGAAAACCCGTGCCATCGTACCAGCCGGTTGAAACCAGCCGCAGGAAGTTGCGCACGTGGTTGGGCGCCCAGTCGGGCTCCATCTTAATGCGCACCTTGCCCAGCGTGGTCTCGATCGTCACCGTGCGCCGCAGTTCGTCGATGGTGGCGTTGGCGAACGGTTCCTCGCGCTTCTTTTCGAGGGTCACCTTGATGATGCGCACCGGCTTTTCGGTGACGCCGCTCGCATCCACCGGCACCTGCGAGATGCGCTCCACCACGTCCATGCCCTCGGTCACGCGGCCGAATGCGGAATAGTGGCCGTCCAGGGCCGCTTGCGGCGCGATACATACGAAAAACTGCGCACCGTCACTGTCTGCCTTGCCCGGAATGCTGATGGTGGAGACCACACCGCGTCCGTGTTTCAGGCCGCTGAACTCCGCCGGCAACAGGTTCAACCCGCCCGTGCCCCACTGGCTGCGCGGCGTCGCGGCATCTTTCAGCAGCGGATCGCCGCCCTGAATCATCCCGCCGGCCACCACACGGAAAAACCCGCTGCCGTCGTAGTAGCCCTCGCGCGCCAGCTTCAGGAACTGTGCCACGTGCCGCGGCGCTTTGTCGGGCGCGAATTCGAAACGGAACTCGCCCGCATCGGTCGTCACCACAGCTTCCAGATCCCCAGGCGAGGCCGTCGAGGACGGTATCATCGGCACCGAATGCGGCCGCTCCTGGCCCCACCCGGCGGCGGCCGGCAAACAAGCCAGCAGCATCGTCAGCCAACCTGTCTTCATGAATTCGCTCCCGCGCGGGGAGTCTCTCCCGCCATGCACAGCTCCTCGGCGCCGGCATCGGTGCTGGCCTTGCCGTCCTCCACGATCGGACTGACACCGGCGAATACCCATCGCCCGGCAATGGCCGACCCGCCCAACGCCGCCGCCGCCATCAGAAAGGCTGCCGAGTAGCCGTAGTGCTTGGCCACCCCGCCCGCTACAAAAGAACTGATGCCCACGAATAAATCATAGAACGCGCTGAGCAGGCTGACCACCGAGCCGCGCTCTCCAGGCGGCGTCTTTCGCAGCACGGTCGAGCCGACCGCCGACCACGGAAACGAATATCCGAAGCCGAGAAGCGCGGCCGCGCCGATCGCCATCGTCGGATTCGGGCCGCCGGCCAGGACGCACAACGCCACCGCCATCCCCGCAATGCCACCGTAGAAGGTGATGGCTGGGTGAATCCGGTCCGGCAGCCCGCCCAGAAAAAAGCGCGATACCAGCACCATCACCGCGAATGCCGTGAATGCCGCGCGTCCGGAATGTCCATAGGCCGCCAGGTGCAGCACCAGGAACCCGGTCACCACCGGATAATACACGTTGGTGAATCCGTGGGCCAGGCCCGGCATCAGCAGCGACTTGCGCATCAGAGGCATGCGTGGCGCGTGCGGCGCCGGCCGATAATCCTCCGGGATGAGGGTCAGTACGGCAAAAGCCACGCTGGCGGCAATCACCTGCATGGTGGCGGCGCGGCCGAACGAACCCAGCCACGCGCCCACCATCGGCCCCACGGAGATGCCGCCCCAGATCCCGCTGCTCAGGTAACCCAGCGTCTGGCCGCTGCGTTCGATGCCGGCCAGTTCCACCGCCCACGCCGCCGCGCCGGTATAGAGGCACGCTTCGCCAAAACCCTGCAGAATCCGCCCGCCATAGGCGCCTGCCAAGCCGAACGGCAGCAGATAGGCAACCCCGGCCAGCGCGCAACTACCCAGCCCGCTCAGAAAGACGAGTTTGCGCCCGCGCCGGTCCGCCAGCGGTCCCGAAATCAGCCTGCCCGCCAGAGCCACGAACGAGAATATCCCGATCACCAAACCAACCGACTGGTCCGATGCGCCCAGGTCATGACGCACGTGCGGCCCTATCAGCGGCAACACCGTGCCCATCCCCAGGAATCCGAGAAAAGTGGCGCCGATCAGCGCCCAGAAACGCCCCCCAAAGGAGCGCGCGGAAAACCCCATCGCTTATTCGATTGTAGCGTGTATCGTGAGGATGCCGGTTTTAGCGCCCGCTCCTACCGCCCGCCGGAAACGTCCAGAATCGCGCCGGTAACGAAGGATGCCTCGCCGGACAGGAGCCAGAGAATCGCAGCCGCCACTTCCTCGGGCTGGCCACCTCGCTGCATCGGGACCAGCGTCTTGACCCGATCGACACGGCCCGGCTCCCCTCCCTTCGCGTGGATGCCGGTGTAGATGAACCCGGGCCGGACGCCGTTGACGCGGATGCCTTCTTCGGCGACTTCTTTAGCCAGCCCAACCGTAAGTGTATCGATCGCGCCTTTGGTTGCCGCGTAGTCTACATACTCTCCCGGTGCGCCATTGCGGGCGGCGCCGGAAGAAATATTAACGATGGCCCCTCCCTGGCCACCGTGGCGGGTCGACATCCGCCGAACCGCCTCCCGCGCGCAGAGAAAGCTGCCGATTACATTCGTCGAGAACAGTCGCTGCAGCCGCGCGCCGTCCATCGAGTCCACGCGCATCTGTCGTTCCAGCGTACCCGCGTTATTCACCAGGGCAGAAACGCGCCCCAGCTCCCTGTCGGCCGTCGCGAACAGGCGCACCACGTCGGCCTCGGAGCCGACGTCGGCTTGCACCGGGATGGCCCGGCCGCCCTCGCCTTGAATAGCGGCCACGATTTCTCCCGCCGCGTCGTGTTGCCGCAGAAAACTCACGCAGACGGCGTAGCCCAGTCGTGCGGCCATTCGCGCCGTAGCCGCTCCAATGCCCGTGCTGCCGCCCGTGACGATAAGCACCGGCGAGCCGCCGGCGTAAGACTGTTCGTTACTGGGAGCATCCATTTACTCCTCCGGTCGCGCGCGGAGTTGAGGTGAGGGACGAGGCGATGCCGAAGTGCGTGAACTCGCGCCCGGGAAAGCGCCCCTATCCCGCCAACTGCCTCAGCACGTACGGCAGAATGCCGCCGTTGCGATAGTATTCCACTTCCTGCGGCGTATCCACCCGAACCGTTACGGTGAACTTCTTTTCGCCGCCATCGGCCCCGACGGCGCGCACGGTTGCCTTGCGGCCGCCGCCGTTGAGCGCGGCCGGGATGCCTTCGATGTGGAACACTTCCTTTCCGGTGAGGCCCAGCGACGCCGCATTTTCGCCCTCGCTATACTGGAGTGGCAGCAGGCCCATCCCCACCAGGTTGGTGCGGTGAATGCGTTCGAAACTCTCCGCGATCACCGCCCGCACGCCCAGCAGCATGACGCCCTTCGCCGCCCAATCGCGCGACGATCCTGAGCCGTACTCCTTGCCGGCCAGGATCAGCAGCGGTACGCCTTCCCGTTGGTATTCCATGGCGGCATAGTAGATGAACTGCTGCTCGCCGCCGGGCAGGTGCACCGTCCAACCGCCCTCGGTGCCGGGCGCGAGTTGATTGCGCAGGCGGATATTGGCCAGCGTGCCGCGTACCATCGCTTCGTGGTTGCCGCGCCGCGCCCCGTAGGAGTTGAAATCCGCCGGCTTCACGCCCAGGCCGATCAGGTACTTTCCCGCCGGGCTGTCCTTTGGAATCGATCCCGCCGGCGAAATGTGATCGGTCGTCACCGAATCGCCCAGCATCGCCAGCGCGCGCATGCCGGCAAAATCATGAATCGATTTGGCCGGGTCCGCCAACCGCTCGAAGTAAGGCGGCTTCTTGATATACGTGGAGTTCGCGTCCCACTGAAACGTGTTACCGGTCGGCACCGGCAGCGTCTGCCAGCTCGCGTCGCCGTCGAAAACGTGCGCGTATTCGTGTTCGAACATGCCCTGGTCGATGGCCGTACGCACGGTCGCCGCGATCTCCTCGTTGCTGGGCCAGATATCACGGAGGTAAACCGGCTGGCCGTCGGAGCCCGTGCCCAGCGCGTCGCTGGTCAAATCGATATCCACCGTTCCGGCCAGGGCGTACGCCACCACCAGCGGCGGCGATGCCAGGTAATTGGCCTTCACCAGTGGGTTCACCCGCCCCTCGAAGTTGCGGTTCCCGCTGAGCACTGCCGCCACCACCAGGTTCTCTTTGTTCACCGCCTGCGCCACCGCGTCCGGCAACGGCCCGCTGTTGCCGATGCAAGTGGTGCAGCCGAAACCCACCAGGTGGAAATTCAACTTCTCCAACGAGTCGAGCAGTCCCGCCTTTTTGTAATAATCGATCACGACTTTGGAGCCCGGCGCCAGGCTGGTCTTTACCCACGGTTTGGCGCTTAGCCCGCGCTCGACGGCTTTCTTGGCAAGCAGCCCCGCTGCCAACATCACCGAAGGATTGGAAGTGTTGGTGCAACTGGTGATGGCAGCGATCACCACCGCGCCGTCCCCAACTGCCGTCTCGCCGCTCTTGCCCGCGCCGGGGAAGGCGTCGTGGAAATTCTGCTGCACTCCACCCAGTTCCACGCGGTCCTGCGGGCGCTTGGGCCCGGCCATGGAAGGCGCCACCTGGGCCAGGTCGAGCGCCAGCGTATCGCCATAGACAGGGTCGGGTGTGGCGTCGGTTCGGAACAGCCCTTGCTCTTTGGTGTAGGCTTCCACCAGCGCCACCAGTTCGGCCGGCCGGTTGCTGAATTTCAGGTACGCCAGGGTTTCGTGGTCAACCGGGAAAAAGCCCATGGTGGCGCCGTATTCGGGAGCCATATTGGCCACCGTGGCACGGTCGGCCAGGCTCAGCGCGCTCAACCCCGGGCCGTAGAATTCCACGAATTTGCCTACCACGCCCTTCTTGCGCAGCATCTGGGTGATGGTCAGAACCAGGTCCGTCGCGGTGCAGCCTTCCTTCAACCTGCCGTGCAGTTTGAAACCCACCACCGGCGGCAGCAGCATCGAAATCGGCTGGCCCAGCATACAGGCTTCGGCTTCAATTCCACCCACTCCCCAGCCGAGCACGCCCAGCCCGTTGATCATGGTGGTGTGCGAATCGGTGCCCACCAGCGAGTCTGGATAAGCCACGCCGTCCTTTGTAAAGACCACCGGCGCCAGATACTCCAGGTTTACCTGGTGGACGATGCCGGTATCGGGCGGCACTACGCGAAAATTGCGGAACGCCGTCTGGCCCCAGCGCAGCAGCATATAGCGTTCGCGGTTGCGCTCGAATTCCAGCAGGGCATTCAGGTCGAAGGCTTGCGCCGTCCCGAAGTGGTCCACCTGCACCGAGTGATCGATCACCAGGTCGGCCGGCATCAGCGGGTTGGCCCGCGCCGGATCGGCGCCCATGGCGGCCAGCGCATCCCGCATTGCCGCCAGATCCACTACCGCCGGAACGCCGGTGAAATCCTGCAACAACACGCGCGCCGGCATGAAGCTGATCTCTTTGCTCTCGCCGCCCGCGGCTCCTGCCGCAACATATTCGATGTCGGCAGCCGAAACCCGTCGCCCGTCTTCGTGGCGCAACAGGTTTTCGAGCAGGATCCTGGTAGAAAACGGCAGCCGGGCAGTTTGGCCGACGCCCTTTTCGTCTATTGCCGCCAGGCGGAAGTATTCGTACTCGGCGGCGCCTACGCGCAGCTTCGCCGCCGCGCCAAAACTGTTTTGTGCCATCAGTCCGATTATAGAAGGAAAGCGCCGGGGAACAAGGAGCCGGGCAAATGGGCCTGTCAGGCAGCACGGAAACGCCGCGTCGCGGCTACGACGGGCCGGGGGGAGGCCTGTCCCACGTATTTAGGCGCCCAACGGCTCTTCCGGGACGGGAAGCAGAGCGGACAGGGCATCCAGACGCGCTTCTGAAAGGTTCCAGTTGCGACGCTCGATAATGGTTGGCGGCTCGTAGGTTTGGCCGGCCGCGAGGCGTTTCCGTTCGCGGCGCGCCGCCCAAAGCAGTCCCGGTCCCAACGCTAAAGTTGCCGCCCGGCTCAACCATCCGAATTCATGAGCCAGCTGCCGGCGTAAAGCGTGGATTTTTTCGGCTATTTGCGGATTGCCCCGGCGGAGGTACTTTTCCATGGCAAATAGAGCGGCGGCATAGCCCGTGCCCAGCGAGCGCGCTTCCCAGGCGAAACGGGAGCGCACGCGCGGGTCGGAGTCGTTCTTGTATCGCAGCCAGCCTTCCAGCGTGGTGCGGCAAATGCGATAAATGCTCGGCCCGTTACGCTCGAAATCGCGGCGAAACGCTCCGTCCAGAAAGCGCTTGGAATCCTCCCTGCTGATAGCGGCATGGCGGAAATTGAATTTGTCCTGGCCGTGAATATCCGCCAGGTCGACGCCCTCGATCATTCTGCCCTGCTCCGTCATCTCCGCGAAAAGCGGCGTGCCGGGCACCGGAGTGTACAGCATGAACTGATGAAAATCGGTATCGTGGGCGACGGCGTGCTCGATTTCGCCGCCGATATTCTCGGGTGTGTGGTGCTCCAGGCCGACGATGGTCGAGCCCAGCACCTTGATGCCGTGATGCCGCAATTCGCGGGTGAGCGCGATGGTGTCGGCGCCCTTCAACTTCAAATAAGCCGAGTGCAGCGATTCGAGGCCCATCCAAACCCACGAAACGCCCAATTCCACCAGCTCCCGCATGGTATATTGCGCGATCGCATTGGCGGAAGAGAATACGTACAGCGCCCAAGCCTTGCCATTGCGCCGCATGAAATCGAGCAACTCCATGGCGCGCCGCTTGTGTAGCAGGAAATTCTCGTCCATCACGAAAAAGGACCGCACCCCCAGGTTGCGCTCCATCTCGCTCATCACGCCGTAAAGTTCTTCGCCGGTATTATAGAAATTCAGATAGTGCCCTTTGCCGCCGAAAAACGCCGAAGTAGTGCAGAAATTGCAACCCATGGGGCAGCCCACCGAAGGAATGATGGTGGCGGCGTTGGTGCCTTTGTTTTGGGGCAGCTTCACGCCCAGCGTGCGGGCCTCGAAGCCGGAGACGATTTCCGGATGGCGGATGGCCGCCTTGTCGTCTTCTCCCAGGAAGCGGCGCATCCAGGAAATCCCGTCGCCTCGCACGAAATGGTCCGCATCCACCATTTTTTCCAGGTCCGGGGTAGCCGTCACGTGCCCACCGATCACGATGGTGGCGCGCGGCGCAATCCTTCGCACCATTCGGCACATCTCCCGCACTTTGCCCACGTTCACGATGATCGACGAAATACCCACGATGTCGTAATCGTGGGCCGCCAATTCGGCTTCGAACGCTTCGCGTGTAGGGAAATCCAGCACCGTCGTGGGCGCCGAGATGTTGCGTTGAATCATGAGGATGCCCCACGACCGGTGAAACATGCGCAGCGAAAACGGCCCCTGCTCCCTGGTCACCTGGTTGTGATACAGCTCCATGGGGTTGATCTCGCGGGAGCCGAATTCATCGTTTTGAGCATAGGGCCCGAAGACGGATGCCAGCAGAATTCGAGCTTGCGAACCTTTAGGATGTTTTTGCATTGGAGATAAAAGGTGCTTAATGGCGATTATACCACCGGGGGGAGGGGGGCGCTCTCCGGTTCTGGGGAAATCCGCTCCCGGCAACCGCTCCCTGACGGTCGCGGCTTCGGTAAGTGATTGCAAACGCGTGGCTTCCGTAACCGAGCCGCGACCGTAAGGGAGCGGTTGCCGCGCCTAAACTGCGAAATCCACTGATCGGTTGAGCAGTTAAGCACCCGGCTGCTCCGGCCGGCCGATAAGAAGTGTAGAATGGTGTTCTCCCCCGAAGCGAGGCAGCCTGTGAATACGCTCACGCCGGAACAGCGTAGCGAGCGGACGCGCCGGGTCCGGGCGAAGGACGACAAGACGGTTTGTCGTGCCTGTGCGCCGTTCTTCGGGCGGCCCGCCGAGGCCGATCCCGCCGGCGGGTCGTTGCCGCGAAGCCCAACATTGCGCTTCCAAGCGGCGGTAAAATCATTCTGGTAGATGGATGTTTTTGGCGGAGGCGTGGGCCGGCAGGGATCGATACGTGAATCGCGGCGGGGATGTATTGCGGTGTCGATGACAAAGGGGAAAAGACGACCGATCGGCGTCGACCTGTTTGCGGGCGCCGGTGGCATGAGTCTCGGCTTCGAGCAGGCGGGGTTCGACGTCGCGGCGGCGGTCGAGTACGACCCGGTCCATTGCTCGACGCACGAGTTCAATTTCCCGGACTGTGCAGCCATTTGTCGGAGCGTTGCCGATATCGACGGCGCCTATATACGGCGCGAGTCGCGAATAGGCGACGCTAATGTGGATGTCGTGTTCGGCGGCGCGCCGTGTCAAGGGTTTAGCATGATCGGCAAGCGGGCGTTAGACGATCCCCGGAACTCCCTCGTGCATCACTTCGTCCGTCTTGTGGCGGATCTTAGGGCGTCGTACTTCGTCTTCGAGAACGTGCGGGGGTTGACCATCGGCCAACATGCACGCTTCCTCGACGAGATCATTTGCGAGTTCGGGAAGAACGGTTATCGGGTTGTGGAGGATTATCAAGTCCTGAACGCAGCTCACTACGGGGTGCCGCAGGACCGTTGGCGCCTGTTCCTGTTCGGCGCGCGGAAGGGCCACCCGTTGCCGGAGTACCCGCGGCGCTCGCACGAGCCTCCGAAGAACGGGAATGGCGTGCACGGCAACCTGTTCCTCAGGAGTACGCCCACCGTTTGGGAAGCGTTGCGCGATCTCCCGGACGCCGAGGACTATGACGAACTGCTGGATCGGGACTGGGTCCGTGCGCGATTCAAAATGCCCACCGAGTATTCGGCTCCACTCCGCGGGCATGAGACGGATCCCGAGGACTACACCGTGCCGCGAGAGTTCGATTCCACTCTCCTGACTTCAAGCCGGCGCACGATCCACACGGAACTATCGAGGAGGCGGTTCTCCGAAACGAAACCAGGGGACACCGAGCCGGTCAGCCGATTCCACAAGCTAGACCCAAATGGGGTCTGCAACACGATTCGGGCGGGAACCGCGAGCGACAGGGGCGCCTTTACGTCGCCGCGCCCGATCCACCCTTACTCGCCGCGATGCATTACCGTGCGCGAGGCTGCCCGGCTACACTCCTATCCCGACTGGTTCCGGCTGCACGTAACGAAGTGGCACGGATTTCGCCAGATAGGAAACTCGGTTCCCCCACTTCTTGCGCGCGCGGCGGCTTCGAAGGTCCGCGAAGCGCTCGATATCGCGCCGCGGAGGCCCGAGCGCTCAATCGAACTCGGCGACGAGCGCCTGCTCTCGTTCGACATGTCGGATGCCGCGGCCAGATATGGCGTGAAGGCCGACGTCGTACCCAAACGCAAGCGCATGCCGCCCGAGGCCGGCGTACATGGCTGAGAAGAAACCCGCCGCCTCTCCCGGAAAAAAGCCGAACCGCTACTCCGCGATCGTCGGCACGATCTTCAAACGCCATTACAGGCGTGGAGAAACCCAATTCGATTTCTCTCGCGACGAGTTCGTTGGGGTCGCCAAATCGCTTGGGATTGCGTTGCCCAAGAACCTGGGCGATACGATCTATTCGTTCCGCTTTCGCACCGCCCTGCCGCCGGAGATCGTGGCCACGGCCCCAAAAGGCATGGAGTGGGGCATCGAGCTTGCGGGCAAGGGCTTGTATCGGTTTCGGCTCGGCACGCTAATCCGGATCGTGCCACGGCCGGATCTGATCGCCATCAAGATACCGGACGCTACGCCCGAGATCGTCGCGTCCTATGCTCTCAGCGACGAACAGGCACTGCTTGCTAAGGTGCGATACAACCGATTGATCGACATCTTCCTTGGCATAGCGGCGTACTCCCTCCAGAACCATCTGCGAACTACTGTCAGTGGTATCGGCCAAATCGAGGTGGACGAGATCTACGTGGGGGTCAATCGTAACGGGCAGCAGTTCGCGATCCCCGTCCAGGCGAAGGGTGGTACCGACCAGCTCGGCGTGACCCAGACTCGTCAGGATATAGCGTGTTGCGTCCAGAAGTTCGCGCGGCTCACGTGCCGGCCCGTTTCCGCGCAGTTCACGGCGGACGATACGATCGCCCTTTTCGAGTTGACGCTCGACGGCGAAGACGTCAAGGTCGTCGAGGAGAAGCACTACCGCCTCGTGCCGTCGGACGAAATCGGCGATCAAGACCTCATCACGTACTCCAAACGTGGGCGCTGAGAATCCGTATGGACCACGTCTCCAAAGAGGTCCGATCTAAGATCATGGCCACGGTGCGGTCGACGGGAGGCCGCACCACCGAACTGGCCCTCGGCCGGTTATTGTGGGCGGCCGGGCTGCGGGGATATCGCAAGCAATGGCCGGTCGCCGGAAAGCCGGACTTTGCGTGGCCGGCATTAAAGATCGCCGTGTTCGTCGACGGCTGTTTCTGGCACGGGTGTACGCGATGCAAGTACTTGCCGCGAACGCACACCAAGTTCTGGCGCGACAAGATCGAAACGAACCAGCGTCGCGACCGCCGCGTGTCGCAGCGGCTTCGGCGGGCGGGATGGACGGTTATCCGGGTGAGGGAGTGCGCCGTGTTCCGCGCCGGCACTCTTCGCCGGATCTCACGGGCGCTCGACTCGCGCCGGGCTGCATCGAGCTGGCAGCCTCGAAGCAAGAGTCAAGCAATGCCTTCCGCCGCTACGGCCCGATAAGGGGTGGGGCCGCCAATCTACCGGCCAGGAAAGCTTGAGAACTTATGGATCGTCAGCCCGCTCAACAGCTTCGGGTAGAAATCGGTGGACTTCTGGGGCATGACGCCGCCGCCGAAAGAGGTGTCGGCGACCTGCCGGATCGAAGTGGGTTTCAGCAGAAAAGCGACTTGCGCCGTGCCTTCGCGTGCGGCGGCGATGGCGGCATCGAGGCCGCGAATGTACCGCAGGTGTTTCTCGTCGCGAACCGCGGCCGGATCGATGCCCAGGTTTTCTTCAAGCAGTTGGCGATGCAACACGCGGACGTCCAGGTCGCCCGAAGCGGCCAGTTCTTCGAGCAGGTACAAGCGATTGCCGATGGCCGCGCCGATCGCGACCTTGCCGTTGTCAATCGCCCAGGCGGCGCGGAGACCCGCCGGAGACTCGATTTCTTCGACCCGGAACTCCGTGGCGGCTTTGGCCAGAAAGTGGCCGGTATCGACGCCGTTCACCAGCCGGTGGGTGGCCAGGATGCGCAATCCGGGCGAGTGCATGTTGACGAACGTCATGGGCACCCGATCGGCCCCGGCAAGCGTGGGGTTTTCGTTCCGGAACGCGAGCGCGGTTTCATAGCGATGATGGCCATCGGCGATAATGAGTTTCTTGTCGGCCATCGACTGCTGGATAAGGCTGGCGGAAGAGATTCGCCAGAGCCGGTGAATGGCGCCGTATTCGTCGGTAACCTCGCCCAGCGGGGCCGATTGCGCGGCTTCGTCCAACAGACGGTCGATCGCCCCTTCCGGGTCGGGATAGAGCAGGAAAAGCTGCTCGGCCTGAGCGTGGGTGTGCCGCAGCAGTTCCAGACGGTCCTTCTTGGGCCCGGCCAGAGTCTGCTCGTGCCGGTGAACCACGCCCGCCGAATAATCCTCCACCGCGCCCAGGGCGATAAAACCCTTCCGGGTCAGGCGCTCGCCCGTATCGGGTTCGGTGAACTCCTGAAAATAGGCGAAGACCGAGGGCTCCGGGTCGGCCGCCAGAATCCCGGATCGGATCCAGCTTTCCAGGTGCCCGGCCGCGCGCGTATACACATTGTCGGTTTCGGTGTCGCCGGGCTGGCGCTCGCCCAGAATGATGCGCACCAGGTTATAAGGGCTCAGCGCCAGGTACCGCGCCTGCATGGCCGGGGAAATCTTGTCGTAGGGCTGCGTGACCAGATCGCCCAACGGGCCGGCTTTTGGGCTGTAACGAAAGGGTTGAAAAGGAAAGATGCGGGCCAAGGACCAGGATAGCAGAGGAGTCGGAAGTTTAAGGGAAAAGCCGGAAGGAAGAAGTTGAGAAGTCAGAAGGAAGGAGCCGGAAACGCGCGAGCCGCTTCTTCTTCTTCTGTCTTCTCTCTTCTAACTTCTGTCTTCCTTCCGCCTTCCGCTCTTCTACCTTCTACTTCTGCAGCGGCGCCACCGGGAGATCGGGCTCACGGCCGACCTGGCCGGTCTTGGCCTCGTCGAGACTCACGTCGTAGGCTTCGAGGATGGTGCCCATCATCTGTCTGAGATTGGTGTTGGCATCCTGGTATTGGCGCAGGTTCTCGATTTCGGTAAGCTGGCGCGCGGTGTCGTCGCGCTGGGCCACCACCACGTCGAGAATCGTGGCCGTTCCCAGGTCATATTTGCGCCGGGTGCCGGCCAGGGTTTCGTCTTGCAGCTTGCGGGCCACCACGCTGGTTTCGTAGGCGGCACGGGCGTTGCGCCGGTCCGTGATGGCGTTAATGACGTTCAGCTTGATGTTGTTGAGGAGCTGGTGCCGCTGAATTTCCGACTGCCGGTACTGCAGCTCGTTGGTCACCATGTCGGCTTGCGCCGAGCGGTTGCGCAAGGGGATAGTAAGCGATACTCCGACCGTATAGTTCGGATAATTGCGATTGAACACCTGGCCGAGCGCGGTGCCATAGCCGCCCAAAAGGAAGTTGCTGACGGGGCCGTAAGAGGCCGGGTTGGGATTCAACGCATTGATCTGGCCGGCCTGGCCGTTATTCTGCAGTGTGAGCTGCGCCTGCAAGGTGGGCAGCAGGTTATTCTTGGTGCCCAGCAGGTCGAGGCGCGCATTCTCCAGGGTAATGCTGTTTTGCTCCACTTCCACGCGTTTGTGAAGCGCTTCGGCGACCTCGTCCTGGAGCGGAATCACCGGATCCTGCGCCGGCACATCGATGTGATCGGTGGGCACGATCCTCGCGGCGACGATGGCCGGACTGTCCAGGCCGCTGCGCGTGAGCACGCTCTTCAGGATCATTTCCTGCTTCAGCACCTGCGCTTCCTGCGCGATCTCGGCCTGCTGCGCGTTCTTCAGGTCGGCCTCGGACTGGATCACGTCGATGGGGGCGATGGCGCCCAGCTCGGCGCGGCGCTTGGTGTCCTCGTAAAGGCGGTTGTCCAACTCCACGGTTTGCTTTTGCACCTTGAGGGAATCGTCGTATGAAACCAGGTCCCAATAGAGGTTGACCACGTTCGCCACGGTGGCGATCGCCTGCGCCTGGAACGAGAGATCGTTGGCCCGGAGATTGTTCTTGGCTTTGTGGTAAGCCCGCTTGTTCACAGCCAGGCCGAAGCCGTTCAGCAGGTTTTGGGTAATCACGATCTGTCCGTAGGCATAATCCACCGGGTTGAAGATCGCGGTGGGTGCGTTCTGGTTGTAGCCCAGCAGGCTTTGCAGCCCGACCGAAACCGTGGTCCCCGTCCAGTAGCTTTCCTGGATGCCGTAAATCATGCTCTTGTATTGGGTCACCAGGGCGGTGGTGCCGGTCAGAATAGTGGTCGTCTCGATGTTGGTGGTGTGCGCGAACGAACCGGACGCGTACAGCGTGGGATCGAGATTGGGAATCGCCGACCCCGCCAGTTGCACGCTCAAGCCGCTCAGCACACCGCTATTGCTGCTGCTGGCGGAGGAGCTGCCGGAAGCGCCCACCTGGCTCTGCGATGCGGTGACGCCCAGCGATGCCGAAGACGGCCCGGAAGCGAGGCTGGTCGAGACGTTGCGGAGCAACTGCCCCGCCGAGGAGCGCTGCAAATCCGATAGCGCCAGCTTGGGATAATAGCGCGCCGATTCCAGATCGAGATTGTTTTCGAGAGCCAGCGCGATGGCATCGCGCAGGGACAGGTACAGTACGCCGGCGCGTATCAGTCTGTCGATGCGGTTCGAATCGCCGAAGCTGACCTTCGCCACCAGATGAGGACGATAGGGCGCGGTGAGCCCGTAGATCACGCCCGAGCCCGTATTTTGGGTGAAGCTCTGGTTCTGGGCGAACGCAGGCGCGGCGATGGCCGCGCTCACGACAACCGCTACAACGGATTGCAGACGAAACATAATGACGTTGAAAACCTCGAATCACCTATTATCGCTTGCGTCTCTCGGTTATACGAAGGCGCCCGCGCGCCGGTTCAAAATACTGCTGGGCACGGCTGGCCCGGGGCACACTCACCCTTATTGAAGGTGGACGGCGGGCAAACGGATTTGTTAGCGGGGTACACTGATGGTTGAGGCAACATGTTTCGGCGCGTGGTGGTTCTGCTTTTGATGGCGGCCGCGGCGTTGTGGGCGGCCAATCTTAAGCTGTATTTGAAGGAAGGCGGCTTCCAACTGGTGCGCGAGTATCGGGTGGAGGGCGACAGGGTCCGCTATTACAGCGTCGAACGCAGCGATTGGGAAGAAGTCCCGCTCGACATGGTCGATCTGAAACGCACCCAAAGCGAGGCGGCGGCGCGGCAACAGCAGATCGACCGCGACGTGAAGTCGATGGCGGAGGAACATGCCGAAACCCAGGCCATCCGAGCCGAAGCCTCGAATATTCCGGTGGATCCCGGCGTGTACTGGCTGGAGGGCGACCGGGCCAAACCGCTGGAGGCGGCCGAATCGACCGTGCATATGGACAAGGGCCGCCAACTGCTGCGCGTCTTTTCGCCGGTGCCCACCACTACCGGAAGGGGGCAGCTCGAAATCCCCGGCGCCCATTCCAAGCTGGTCTTCCATCAGCCGGAACAGGAGTTTTACATTCAGCTTTCCGATACCGAGCGCTTCGGAATCCTGAAATTGACCCCCAAAGGCAACGTGCGGGTGGTGGAGGAGCTGCTTTGGGACTCGGTCGCCAGGGAAATGACCGAAACTCCCACCGAGATCGAAATCCTACGCCAGCAGCTCGCCTCCGACGAGTTGTACAAAATCTGGCCCAAGCAGCCGCTGGCGCCTGGTGAATACGCCGTAGTCGAGTTCACTTCCGGGAAGATGAACATGCAGATCTGGGATTTTGCGATTCAGCCGGAAAAATGAACCGGGCTGCCGCCGCACGGCCGGACCCAGGCTCTCAGTTCACCGAAATATGGGGGCAAGACGCGTCCATATAGACCCGGTTGTCCTTCCACACTGCCGTGACGTAATGGAAGTGACCCTTCACCTGTTGGACGGTGAAAGCCCCTGTCGAGTAGCCGGCGCGCCCTTCGGCGGGTGTGCCGAAGACTTCGATGCGTTCGATGGGCGTTCCTTCCTTGAACACCAGTGTGAACGGGTGATCGCACGTCCAGGTGATCGTGTCGTCGGCTTGGACGCGGAGCAGAGCGGGCTGGTATACGAAATTACCGTCGCTGCCCCCCAAAGGCACGTTTCTGGGCGTCAGGCGGGGCGGATCGACAGCAATGTCGATGGTGTAACGGACCGGGGTCCCAGGTCCAACCGCCCCTTGGGGGGGCCTGGCTTCATCATCTGGCATAGTTTCGTCTCCTTCTGTTAGCGAAGTGGTTTTCCAGGGCTGACCAGCCGCGGATAGCGCGGATCCTCCCGTAGAGCTTTGAGCGGCGGAGCTTGGAATTCGTCGGACGGATAGCCTGCCCTGAGGGCGGCCTGCAATGCGCGAAGGGCTGAATTGCGCTGCCCCGCCTGTTCGTAGACGAGCGCCGCGTCAAATTGGACGTCGCCGTCATTATGCGCCAGGGCGGTCGCTCTGGCGATCTCCGCGGCCGCTTCTTTCCGGCTGCCCAGGGCGGCCCACCAGGTGGCCACCTCGGAATGCAGCCGGCCAACGCTGGGATTGACGCTGATCTCCCGTTGGACCATGTCGATGGCGTGCCGGTAGGTTTCGGGCGCCTTGCCCGCGAGCGCCGGATCCCAGCGATACGCGTCTGCCAGATTGCCCCAGAACTCCGCATTGGTGGGAGCCAGCTCAATCGCCCTCCGGTATTGAGCACCCGCCTGCGCATAGTCCCCATCGCGGTAATACAACCAGCCAAGGTTGTCGTAGGCATCGGAGGTCGGCCCGAGAGAAATGGACCGCTGCAACTGCACGGCGGCATCCGCGTACCGGCCCATCTTGAGATAGAGGCCGCCCAGGTTGCTGTAGGCCTTCGCGCTATCGGGCGTCAGGCGGATGACCTCGCGGAAGCACCGCTCCGCTTCGTTGAGTCTGTTCTGGTTGAAATAGAAAACGCCTAACTGCTTCACGCTCGACCAGTCGTCGCGGCGCAGATCGACGGCTTGTTTATAGGTGGCTTCGGCTTGATCGGCATGGCCCATGGCGTTGTAGGTGGTAGCCAACTCCCGGTAAGCGGCGGCGTTCAACCGGTCCAGCTTCAGGGCCTGCTTGAATTCGCTTTCGGCTCGCTTGTAGTCTCCCTTGCCGTCTTGAATCATGCCCATGGCAACGTGAGCCGAGGCCAGTCGATCGTCGAGAGCCAGCGCGCGCGCGCCGTTCTCCAGGGCGGCATCGATCGAGCCGGTGTCTTTGAACAGATCGTACTGGCGCTTGAAGGCTTCGGCCAGGCCCACATAAGCAAGGGCATAATGCTGGTCCGTGGCCACCGCTCGCTGAAAGAACGTAATCGCCTTGCCGATGTTTTCCGGCTGATCGTAACGCAACAGGTGGCCCAGTCCCTCGACATACAAGGGATAGGCCGCCCGAACGGTAGTATCGCCGGTCTTGAGCGACTGCGCGGCCTCCGACTGCAAGGCCAATTCGAACATCTGCGCGACCTTCTCCACAACCTCATCCTGCATGCCCGCGAGATCGGGCAACC
The DNA here is from genome assembly GCA_049509915.1 of Bryobacteraceae bacterium. Classification (GTDB taxonomy): domain Bacteria; phylum Acidobacteriota; class Terriglobia; order Bryobacterales; family Bryobacteraceae; genus JBEKYD01. The sequence goes on from JBEKZL010000012.1 coordinate 22,203, forward strand.
GGGCCTCGATCTTCTCCGAGCGCAGTTGCGTCACGGTGCGGGTGTCCGAGAGCGCGATCATGACTTGCACGCCGTTGCCGAGACGCTCAATGCTGCCCGTGACTGCCAGGTTGGCGCCTAACACCCTGCCGGCGTCGCGCGTGCTGGCAACGCGTTCTTTGCGGACGTCGGAGGCGGGCACCACCAACAGCGCGCCGTGGAACTGTTCCAGCCGGGTGAGAGCGTTGCTCACCACCTCGAATAGACCGTCGCACAGGACTTGATCCACTCCGATGTTGGTAAACGGCAGCACGGCGACGCGCTTCTCCGCTGGAATAGGCCGTGGGTAGACCCATCCGGCCACGGCATGTCGCGCTTCCGGCGCCGCTACCACCGCTGTCAGGCCCGCGGCCAGGGCGGCCGCCGCGGCAATAGGCCGCCAGCGCCGTTTCCATCGCGGCGCAGAGGCCAGGGGCAGGGTTTCCAATAAACCTGCCGGCACAGCCGCGCCGCGCCCCGCGGCGAGAGCGCGCAGATCAGTCAGTAGGTCGTTGGCCGTCTGGTAACGCAGCGCCGGATCTTTCTCCAGCATCCTGGTAACGACGGACTGAAGCGCCTCCGGCACGCCGTCGCGAAAGGCGCCCAGCGGCGGCGCCGGCGTATAGGCGATATCGTGGACCACGGCGAGAGCGTCGGTGTTGCGGAACGGCATCTTTCCTGTGATCACTTCGAACAGCAGCACGCCGAGGGAGAAGATATCCGAGCGTTCGTCCACTTCCTGCCCACGCGCCTGTTCCGGCGACATGTAAGCGGGAGTTCCCATGGGCTGGCCGCTGATGGTGTGCGCCTCGGCGGCGACCTTGGCCAGCCCGAAGTCGGCGATCTTGAGCTGGCCATCCTCGGTAAACAGAACGTTGGACGATTTGATGTCGCGATGAACGATCCCGCGCTGGTGCGCATGGGCCAGACCTTCGGCGATCTGGACGGCCCACTCGAGGCACTGGCGCAGTGAGGGCGTCTCTCCGCCGGCCGCGCACGCCAAGAGCTTCTGCAGCAGCGTGCCGCCGGGCAGATACTCCAGCACCAGGAACTTCTGATCGCCTGTCTCTTCGATTCCGTAAATGGTGGCGATCCGCGGGTGATTCAGGGCCGAGATCGCTCGAGCCTCCTGGCGGAAACGGGCGATTCTTTCCGCGGAACTTACCAGCTCAGGCGGCAGAAACTTTAGTGCGACATACCGTCCCAGGTCGGTGTCCCTGGCCTGATAGACCACGCCCATGCCGCCCTCGCCCAGTTTTCGAACAATTTCGAAATGGGATACACTACCCACTTCCCGTGCGGAAGTCATGTTACCCTTCGCGGAAGCTCGGCCCGCTCCCGCAGCCTTATGCTGGAATTTCCGTGTCGTCCCAGGGAATCTGATTAGTATACAACGGCCCGCCTCTCCTCCCGTCGCCACCCTTACTCCAGGGTGCGCGACATAGAAGCCCAGACGTCTGATACCGGGCCGCGACCGCAAGAGAGTGCCATATGCTTAGGTGGGGCGGGTGGTTCCGCCTGCCCGCCGGTTGTCAACCGGCGCCCCAGCGGACGGTGCGAAATCAGCAACCTGGAGAGCGTCTTCAACGGAGTGGGTCCGCTCCGTTGCAGGCGCGGCTCGGCCTCGCGTACTACTACGCTCGGATTGTGGGTGGGGCTGTTGTTCCAGTTACGCGCCAGTCCACTCATTCCGCGGTTTCCGACTCCTGCTAATTCAGGAAGTAGGTGCGGTACAAGGTATCCCGCTGCTTGGGAACGAACCCAGCATCGCGAATCAGGCGCCGCAGTTCTTCCTCGCTGGCGCGGTGATGCGCCCCGGCGGCGGAAACCACGTTCTCTTCGATCATGATGCTGCCCACGTCGTTGCCGCCGAAACGCAGCCCGAGCTGGCAGGTCTTCAAGCCCTGCGTCACCCAGGAGGCCTGAACGTTCTCGATGTTGTCCAGGTAGATGCGCGAGATCGCCAGCGTTTGAAGGTATTCCACGGCGGTCGCCTCCTCTTTCACGAAGCGGCCGAGCGAGGTGTTCTCGCGCTGGAAGGTCCAGGGGATGAAGGCCGTGAATCCGCCCGTTTCCTCCTGTAGATTGCGCACCAGCTCCAGGTGGTTCATGCGCTGCTCGAGGGTCTCGCCGCAGCCGAACATCATGGTCGCGGTGGTGCGCATGCCCAGTTGATGGGCGGTGCGATGCACGTCGATCCACTCGTTAACCGAGCACTTCAGACGGCTGATGCGATGCCGCACGGCGTCGTCCAGAACCTCGGCGCCGCCGCCGGGAATCGAATCCAGGCCCGCATCCCGCAGCCGCCGGATGGTATCGTGCAGGCTCAGACCGCTAACCTCGGCGATGTTGGTCACTTCCGGAGCCGACAGGCAATGCAGGTGAATGCGAAAGCGCTGTTTGATGCCGCGGAACAGATCCTCGTACCACTCGATTTTCAAATCCGGGTGTAAACCGCCCTGCATGAGGACACCGGTTCCACCCAGATCGATAGTCTCTTGAATCTTCTGGTAGATCGTCTCCTTTGGCAGCACGTAGCCCTCGGCGTGCCCCATCGGCCGGTAAAAGGCGCAGAAGGAACAAAACTCGGTACAGAAATTGGTGTAGTTGATATTGCGGTCGATAATGTAAGAAACCACGCCTTCCGGGTGCCAGCGGCGGCGGATGGCGTCGGCTTCCATCCCAATTCCAATCAGGTCGCCGGAGCGAAACAGGTCGAGGGCTTCTTCACGCGTGATCATGGCAGGACTCAAGCCGTCAACTCAAGAATACCAGACCTGCCCACGAGGCCCGCCCCCAATAACCGGTGCGGCTGGCATCGACGCTGCGGCTTTGAGAGAAACCGACCAGCTCCGGGCGCGGCTCGGCTAGTATACCGGTTCGCCCACCAGCTGCGTTACGGCTTGCGACGCGAACAAATACAGCGTAAACAGAGGTTTCGAATCACCTTTTCCCCAGCGGTTCAACTGCCACTTGGCGCGCAGGTAGCGCACCTCCGGGAATTGAGACAAGTCGAGCTCAATCTGGTAATTGCCGCAATAGAACTTTTGCGGGAAGGAAATCAACGGCTTGGACGACCAGACGGCGCCATCGCTCGATCCCCAAATGGAGATGTCAACGCTCTCCTGCTCAATGATGCGGGTAATGCCAAGGTTGAGATCCAACGTCTCACCCTGATGGCTCCCGATAAAAATCTCGGGCCCCGTGCCTGCGTCGCGCACGGTCGCCTCGGGTATTAAGAACTCCGGAAGCATGGGCCTCCTTGGACAGCAATTAACGCTGTGAGGATATATGCATCAACTGCTGGCCGGCTAGCTCCAGAGTCTCATATTTCTTGCAAAAACAAAAGCGAATTTGTTGCCTACCACCTTCCACTCCGGCGTAGAAACTCGAACCGGGAACAGCAGCCACCCCGATCTTTTCAATTAGAAATCGGACGAACGAGATATCGTCCTCAAATCCGAAACTTGATATGTCCGTCATCACATAATAGGCGCCCCGCGGATGGAACGAGCGGAAGCCGGCCTTGGCTAACGCGGCGAGGATAACGGCACGGCGCCTGCTATAATCCGCCGCCAACCCTTCATAGTAAGAATCGGGCAAGGAAAGAGCCAGAGCGCCGGCCTGCTGCAGCGGGGCGGCGGCGCCCACGGTAAGAAAATCGTGGACTTTCCGGATCGATTCGGCTAACTCCGGAGCGGCCAGCACCCATCCTACCCGCCAGCCGGTGACGGCATAAGTCTTGCTCATGCTATTGACCAGAATCGTGCGCTCGCGCATGCCGTCGAAGGTAACCATGGGGCAGTGAGCCGCTCCATCGTACAGAATGTGCTCGTAGATCTCGTCGGTTATGGCCAGCGCATCGAATTCCTGGCATAGGCCCGCAATGAATTCCAGTTCCGCCCGGCAGAACACCTTTCCGGTGGGATTGTTGGGAGAATTCAGAATGATAGCCTTGGTGCGTGGCGAAAACGCACGGCGCAGTTCATCCGGATCGAAGCTCCAGTCGGGCTGCCGCAGGGTGACGTAACGCGGGATGGCGCCGCAAAGTTGGGCGTCCGGGCCGTAGTTTTCGTAAAACGGCTCGAAAAGCACAATTTCGTCCCCCGGATCGACTACCGCCAGCATAGCTGCGATCATGCCTTCGGTAGCGCCGCAACAGACCGTGATTTCGCTCTCTGGATCGAACTCTAACCCATAGTGCCGTTGATACTTAGCGGCAATAGCGCAACGCAGAGCCTGGCTGCCCCAGGTGATCGCATATTGATTGATGTCGGCCCCGATTGCCTCCACCGCGGCTTGTTTCACGATCTCCGGGGCGGCGAAATCCGGAAACCCCTGGGCGAGATTGGTCGCCCCGTGCCGGACCGCCTGGCGGGTCATTTCCCGGATGACGGATTCGGTGAAGTTGGCTGTTCTGCGACTCCGAAAACGAGTCTTTCTGGCGGACAGGATCGGTCCCATTTCTTAGAGCTTAAGACACTGGCAAGCAAAGTTCAAAGATAGGGATTGGGTAGATGCCGGGAGGGCCAACCGGTGAGTCGCCGACCGATTGGCCCGATATCAGTTAAGAAAGGGAACGTTATGGAGAATCCTATCAGTACGTTCTGACCCGTTCAATCCTGTCAATGGTTAGCACGACGCCATTTTCAGGTTACCAGATCGACTGCAATCGCCAGGCGTCAAACTGTATGTGCCCGATGTTGCCGCCTCTGGCGTACACTTCGACCGATGTTGCGTTGGGCAGGGGGTAGACAAGATCGGTAAGCGTAACTTCGCCATCCCCGGCGAAAACCTCGACAGAAGACTTATCCACAAACACGTGAAGCTGCAAGCTGCCGGACCGAAGCGCAAGCGGCGCGGTACTGCGGGACGGAAATGCCGGACTGAAGCCGACCTCGCCTGAGCGCGTTCGGTCCAGGAACAGAGTCGAAGTGGCGCGATCATAGCCGATGACAGTTGCCGCGCCATGGCCTTCGAGAACGCGAAGCCCGAACTCCTGCGCGCTGTTGGTCCCGAGGGTCGCCGTCAACTCCAGCGAATCCCAGAACGGGCGAACACGGCCGAGGAACGCGTTGGCGCCCTCCACGCCGGTGCCGGAGTAAGACACGTGCTCGGCCCGAAGCGACTCAAGCGCCAGCGCCGGCTTTTGCAGCAAGCTGATCCCCTGCGCCGTCCGCCGCAGTAGTATTTCGTCGGTCTGCTGCAGGAGAAGGGTATTCCGGTGGTTACGCCCGCCGGAGGGTTGGCCTGCCACATCGACGCCATGCGCTTTATCGACCACGTGCCCCAGTCCGAATACCCCGCCGGCGCCCTGGCCGCCGCCGTCTATATCGCCTCCGGTATCCGCGGCATGGAGCGCGGCTCGGTATCGATGGATCGCGACGCGGAAGGTAACGACGTTCCCTCGGACCTGGAGCTGGTTCGGCTCGCCGTACCCCGGCGGGTCTTCACCATGTCTCACTACCAATACGCCGCCGATCGTCTCGAGTGGCTTTACGCCCACCGCCGCCTGATCGGTGGCCTGGAGTTCCGCGAAGAGCCGCCGGTGCTGCGCTTCTTCGCCGGCCTGCTAAAACCCAAAGGTGCTTGGGGCGCCGCCCTGGCCGAGGCCTTCGAGAACGATTTCGGCCAGGACTGCTGAGCCGGGCCGACCCGGGGGTAATGACCGCACCGGAGTGCCATATGGGCCTGCGACCCACCAAAAGGGATGAAGACGCACCCGGCATCTCCTTGGTGGGTCAGGCGGTTCCGCCTGCCCGCCGGTTGTCAACCGGCGCCCAAGCGGACGGCAACTGGAGTGCTTATTCCCTTACACCTAGCCGCGCACACTGAATTCAGCGCGCTGGCCGGGCGTGAGGTTTGGTGCTGCCCTCCGTCATGCCCAGCACCCAGCGGATCGCCTCGAAATACATCTTCGAGATATCGGGGTCGTCCCAGGCCTCGTTGGTGTGGCCCAGGGTGGAGTAGAATACCCGCCCGTTGCCGTACGTCTTGGCGTAGGCCACCACGAAATCCCGGTCGGCGCGGTGGATGCGGGGATTATTGTCGTAGTTCAGCTTGGTCTCGTCCAACCGCAACAGCACATTGACATTATCTCGCGACCAGTTCTTGAGCTGGTAGATTTCGTCGCGCTTCAGGAAGGCTTTCGGGAAATGGCGCACGGCGGGAAAGTCGGGGTCCTCCAGAATGATGGGCGCGTCGAAGGTCATCCAGGGGTGCTGGTCGAACCAGCCGCCGGTCAGCACGCCGTACTCCGGCCACTTGTAGTTGGAGTCGTTCGAGGCGTGTACGCCCACAAAGCCGCGTCCGTCCTCGTGGACGAAGCTGAGAAGGTCGGCTTTCTGCTGGTCGTCGAGGTCCATTTCGCCGGTGGTGCTGGCGAAGACCACGGCGTCGAAATCGGGAAGCGTCTTGGCGTTAGCCTCCAGTTTCTTCTTGGTCAGCAGTTCGGTGTCGGTGCGCAGGTAGGCGTCCCACAGCCCCGTTTCATGGCCCCATTTCCAGATGCTCGCCATGGCGACGGGCACCGAATCGTGCTGGTATCCGTGGGTCTGGCCGATCACCAGAATGCGTTTCTTGACCCGTGCGGCGGGCGCTGCCGGGCGGGGTGCGGCCGCGGGTGGGGTTTGGGCGAATCCGACAGTCAGCAGGCTGGCAGCAAAGGCGCCGAGCAGGGCTGGACGAATGAAGTACTTCATAGCGCTAAGATAGCTCCTCCGGCCCGATTCTAACGCCATGACGGGTCGTTCGGGACCGGCGGGTCTGCGGCGGCCATCGCGTCGAGGCCGCGCCGCTCCAGAAACGAGTAGTAGCGGTAACGGCGCGGCATATGGGAACCGATGGAAGCGATCAGAATCACCGCGATCAGGATCGCCACCCGCCAGGCCCACAGCCAGGGGATCAGGCAAAGCAGGCATAGCTTGGCCGCGATCATCGCCGTGCGCACCTCGAACAGGCGCCGCCACTCGGGATAGAGTTCCACCAGGAGCAGCGCCATTCCCGTCAGGATGCTTAGATAAAGGCAGGGCAGAAGCCGTTTAGCCGCCACGGCGAAAACGTGTCCTCCGAACAGAGCTCCGGTGACGCCGATATGGGCCGTGCGGAAAGCAATGTTCCACGCGCGCGAGGCGGAAAGTGCGGGACCGGCCCCGTTCATACGACCAACCCTCCGGGGTTCCGCCGCTCACCTTGGACAAGCGCGGAAGGAAGCAATGATGATACCGCGGCGACCGGAGGCGATGCTCCCGGATGGACGCCGGCGATCAGGAATTGGAGCTGCCGATTCCCGCGCTCTCCAGTGTACTGGTGATGATTGATAGCGGATTCAGCGTCTGGTTCTGCTCCCCATTGGCCCCAAAGGCTGCCAGGATTTGAGCCAGTGTCTGGATCGCGGCGCTCGTGCTCGACGTGCTGGTCGAAGGGCCGGAGGATCCGGAGGATGTGGTGCCGGAGCCGCTGCCGGAAGTGCTCACGCTGCTGTCTGAATCGGACGTTCCGCTGTGATGATGATGGTGATGCCCGCCGCCGCTGACGGCCTGGGCCAGATCCTGGATATTGGGCAATTGGCCGGTCTGGGAGGCAGTGGTAAAGTCGTTCGCCAGGGTGTTGAGTTGACTCGCCGCGGTGGCATTGCCGTCCGACTGGGCGGTCTGAGCCGCATTTTGCAGGTTGGTGGCGATTTGCGCCGTAACCTGCTGGTACTCGGTCGGGTTCGATTGCTGCAACTGCTGCAGGGTACTCATCAGTTGGGCGAATGGCGAAAGGTGGGTGCTGTCGGAAGCGGACGCGGTCCCGGTGGCGCTGCTGGCGGCCGTAGTGGTCTTCGAGCCGCTGCTTTTCAGCGCACTCGTGAGAATCGATTGCAGGTAACCGGAAAGGCTGTTTATGGAGCTGCTCATGTCAATCTTATCGGCAATTACGCTCCATCTATGAGCCGGTCCCGGCAAGCTATGCCGGGGGCTCCCAGAGTTCGATCTTATTGCCGTCGGGGTCGTAGATCCAGCCGAAGCGGCCGTAGGGGTGCGACTCGCGTTTAGCGTCGATCTGCACGCCCCGCGCCTTCATCCTGTCCAGGAACGCGTCCAGGTCGTCGACCATGTAATTGATCATGAACGGCGCCTTGCTTGGGTCGAAGTAGCTGCTCGATTCGCTGAAGACGCTCCACACCGTGCGCCGCTCCACCTCCGCCCGGGCGTGGTCCCGCCATAGGAATCCAAATCCGTGGGGGCTGGAGTCGAAGCCCAGTTGCGCGTGGTACCAGTCGCGCAGTTGTTGGGCCTCGGGCGATTTGAAGAAGATGCCCCCGATGCCGATGATCCGGCCTCTTTCCCATTGGTTCTCGCTCATGCTGTCCATTGTACGGCACGGGCATTGTTCGAACGGTCGATACCGAAACGCCGCCCAGCCCTGAGCGTCTTGGGTGGCCAAGGGAAAATGGCCTGAACCAGCCGGTGCGACAGACGATCGTTTCTCGTCGCCTGTCAGGCTGTTACCACTTGGCGGCCAGCCGACAGATCACGGCAAAACGACGGTCTGGACCACCCTCTCTCCGCCGAAATCCGGCTCATCCCAAATTCCACGACTTCAGGCGGCCGGAGCCTCGATGCGGCACGCAAAGTGCGTGCGCATGGCCGAGGCGAAAAGAGCCGGCGAACGAGATCGCCGGCTCAGCAAGAGGTTACTTGCCGAGCACGCGCAATGCAGCCGCGACGACCGTCTCGGGCACGAAGCCAAAGTGGGCCATGACGTCGGGGCCGGGCCCGGAAGCGCCGAAGCGGTCGATACCTATGCACTCACCGCCGCTGCCGGCCCATTTCTGCCATCCAAAGGTGGCGCCGGCTTCCACGGTTACGCGGGCGGTAATGGCCGCCGGCAAGACGCTCTCCCGGTAGGCGGCGTCCTGTTGGGAGAACAGCTCCCAGCTTGGCAGGCTGACCACGCGCGCTTCGATGCCTTGGGCCGCCAGCGTGGCTTGAGCCTGCACGCACAGCGACACCTCCGAACCGGTGCCGATCAGAATCACTTCGGGCGCGCCGCCTTCGGCTTCAGAGAGAATATAGCCGCCCTTGGCGGCATTCGGATCGACGGCGCGGCCGCGATCGAGATGAGGCACGTTTTGCCGCGTCAGGGCCAGCATGGTGGGACCGGGATGCTGGACTGCGAAGAGCCAGGCTTCGGCCGTTTCGGTGGGGTCCGCCGGGCGCAGCACCACCAGGCCTGGAATCGCGCGCAGGCCGGCCAGTTGCTCGATGGGCTCGTGGGTGGGCCCGTCTTCGCCGACGCCGATGCTGTCATGGGTGAAAACGTAAATGGCGCGCAACTGGCTGAGCGCTCCGAGGCGGATGGCAGGCTTCATGTAATCGCTGAAGACCATAAAGGTGGCCGAGAACGGCAGCACGCCGCCGTGCGCCGCCATGCCGTTCACCGCCGCGCCCATGGCGTGTTCGCGCACGCCGAAGGCGACGTTTCGTCCGCTGCGGCCCCATCCGCCACCGACCGCGCCCATGGTAATCGGCGTGTCGCTGGGAGGTTGAAAATCGCCCTGTCCCTTCAGCGCGGTTTCGGTGGAAGGATTCAGGTCGGCCGACCCGCCCATCAGTTCGGGGATGCGTTTGGCCAGCCCATTCATGGCCAGGCCGCCGGCCACCCGGGTGGCGATGGCTTTGTCGCCGGGCTTCCACTGGGGCAGATCCGCGGCCCAGTCGGCAGGCAGCTTGCCGGCCACCATGCGCTCGAATTCCGCCGCCTCGGCCGGAAATGCACTCTGGTACGCGGCGAAGCGCTTCTGCCAGTCGGACTGGGCGGCCGCGCCCCGGTCGATCGCTTTGCGGAAATGCGCCACGGCGTCTTCGGGCAGGTAGAACTTATCGGTGGTCGGCCAGCCCAGGGCTTTCTTGGTCTCCGCCAGTTCCTCCTCGCCCAGCGGGCTGCCGTGGGAAGAGAAATTGTCGTGCTTGTGGGGGCTCCCGAAGCCGATGTGCGTCCGCACCAGGATCAGCGACGGCGCCGAGGTTTCGGCCTGCGCCTGGCGGATAGCCGCGGCCACTTCTTCGGTGTTGTTGCCGTCGGCGACCTGCACCGTGTGCCAGCCATAAGCGTCGAAGCGCTTACGCACGTCTTCGGTGAAGATCAGGCTGGCGGCGCCGCCCAGAGAAATGCCGTTCTGATCGTACATGTAGATCATTTTGCCCAGCTTGAGGTGGCCGGCCAGCGAGGCCGCCTCCTGGGTGATGCCTTCCATCAGGTCGCCATCGCCGCAAACGGCATAGGTATAGTGGTCGACGAGAGTGTGTCCGGGGCGGTTGAAGCGCGCCGCCAGCCAGTCTTCGGCGATGGCCATTCCCACGCCGTTGGAGAAACCTTGCCCCAGCGGGCCCGTAGCCACTTCCACGCCGGGCGTATGGCCCCGCTCCGGATGACCCGGCGTCTTGCTGCCCAGCCGGCGGAAGCGCTTCAGCTCGTCCAGCGGCAGATCGTAGCCAGTCAGGTACAGCAGGCTATAGAGCAGCATGGAGCCGTGGCCGGCGGAGAGAACGAAGCGGTCGCGGTCGAACCACGACGGGTCCTTGGGATTGTGCTTCAGGAACTCATCCCACAGCGTAAAAGCCGCGGCGGCAAAGCCCATCGGCATGCCCGGATGCCCGGAGTTGGCGTTCTGCACGGCGTCGGCCGAAAGAATGCGAAGCGTATTAATGCACAGCTCTTCGAGGGAAATCGTAGTTGGCACGTGATTCCTTTCAAAAACCGGTGAAATACCATGATGCCTGAAAAGAGGCGCCCGGTGCTTGGGGGTGGGGTCGGTTTGGGGATATTCGCTACGTTCTAGGGCCGATGCATGATCGCCGCGACGCCGCGCTTTGCCAGTTCCGCTTCGATCCCCCCTGCCAGCAAACCCCGCGCTTCTTCCCGTTGCCGCAAGACCGCGTCCAGGTGGCAGAGCGCCAACCCACGCACAAACAAGTGGGCCTCTTCGCCGGAGCAGAGCTCGGCTATGGGACGCATTTCTTTCGGAATCCAGGCCAGCTCCCCGCTGAACGGCATGGCCCGCACCGCCTCATGCAGCCGCTCGACGTCGTCCATGAAGTGCAAGTGATCGGCCCGCCGCAGGATGGCCATCAGCCGGGTTGCCGGCGTCCTGTCGAACAGCTCGTACATACCGGCTAATGGTGTTGAAATATCGTCTTCCGCGACCAGATACAAGGTGGGAACGTCGGCGCCCCAGGCGTAGGTCAGCTTCACCGGAAGAATCCCCGGTTTCGGCCGGGAACTACCGCCGGGCGCCAGCGCCACCACGGCGCGGATGCGCCGCTCCACCTCCGGCGCGGCCAGCGCGGTCCAGCCTCCGAAGCTGTGTCCCACGATTCCGATGCGCGCGCCATCCACCTTCGCTTCCGGGTCCCAGCCCGCACCGTCCAGCACGTAGTCGAGCAGAAACCGGATGTCGGGCACGCGGTTTCGAATCCAGCCCTCGATCCGCGCAGCCTTTCGCTCGGCGGATTCGTTCTCTCCGCGAGCCAGCTCCGGTGCTAGCACCTCGGAGTGATCCATCGCCGCCACCACGTACCCATGGCTGCTCAAGTGGGTACAAAGAAACGTCGACTGCCGGCGCCTGCCGCCGCTGCTGTGAGAGAAAAGGGCCAGCGGGTAAGTGCCAGGCCTCGTTGCCGCGCCGCGCGCCGCCATCTGGCTCCGCGCCGCGCTTCCCGGCGGATCCGTGAAAGAATCCTGGGTTACCGGCGCAAGATCCTGGCCCTCGTACCGCGCCGCCGCGGGATACCATATCTCGCACGGGAACACGCGATTCCGTGCTCTGTCCGGCGCTTCGATGGTACGCACCCCGACCGGAAACCGTCCCCGCGGGAATGGATCGTAGCGGGCCGTTGGTTCGGAATTCCGTTCGGCATGCCCGAGGCTCTCGCCCGTCATCGTGAATGGCCCTCCCCGGTGGTACATCCATTCTCCCGCAAGTCCGCGGGCGCTCGGTTTGGCCGTTGCGGGGGCCAGAGTTGGCGGTGCGGGCCATTTGTGCAGCCGGCGATGGGCCCGTGGTTTGAAAAAACGAACTTGCGACATGGGTAAGCATCCTGGTTTCTGTCGGTTAAGAGTAGCTTTGGAGGATTTACAGTGGAATCCGGCCTGTCGCGACCCGGTGATAAAACCAGTCATGTCTGTCGATTCGGCCACGGTATAGCGAACCCGGCCTGATTTGGTTTGGGGCCGTCCCTCTCAACCCGTCTCCGCGCTGCCGACCGCGTGCTGCGCTGCATCGCAAGCGAGACAGGCCATTGACACTCGGACAGAACTGTCCGACACTGGGGTGGGTGAAAGGTGCGGAATTCGAGCGGAGGGTCCGGAAACTGGCGCGGAGACGGAAGCTCACCTGCCAGTTTGTGGCCGACAAGGGAAAAGGAAGCCACGGCCGCCTCTACTTCGACGACGAGTTCCCTACCCTCAAGGATCGAAAGAAAGAGATTGGCCGCGACTTGCTGGCCAAGATGTGCGGGGATCTGAAGATCGATCCGCACGATCTGTAGGAGACCAACGCATGTCCCTGTTTAGCTATCCAGCGAAGTTCACGGGTGGCGGCGATGGCCGCGTCCTGGTCGAGTTTGTCGATCTCGCCCACGTCGCCACCGACGGCAAGGACAACCGCGAGGCCATGGAAGAAGCCATGGACGCTCTCGGCTCGGATCTCTCCATCCGCCTGTCCCGCCGGGAGGAGATTCCTGCACCCTCAACCACAAAACGTGGTCAGCGCCTGGTGCCGGTGCCGCTGTGGCTGGCACCCAAGCTCGCGCTCTACCTGGCCATGCGCGATCAGGGCGTCAGCAACTCCGAGTTGGCCCGCCGCCTGGGACTCCACGAGCGAGTGATCCGCCGGATGCTCGATCCCGAACACGCCACCAAGGCAGAGAAAATCCAGGCCGCCCTCGCGGTCCTAGGCAAACAGATGACCGTTGAGGTCCGCGATGCCGCCTAAAGATTCCGTTCGGCTCGATCGAGACTCTCACCCATCATCGCGATACCCCCCTCCGACGACACTTCCATTCTCGCGCTTGAGCCCGCGCTAGGACGCTGCCCAGTGCGCGCTCCGTTTAGCGGTTTCGGCGGCCAGAAGGGGCAGCCTTAGGGCGCGGTCCTTGCGCTGGAAGATTTCGGCCAGCATTTCGGGGATTTCGAAGACCGCCGAGTTACGCACTGCCGCGGCACGTTCGCGATAGCCCTGGTAGCGGACCGGATCGAGCAGTTCGCGCACGGCGGCGGGCAGTTCCGAAAAGCTGCCCACTACCACGCCCACGCCCTTTTCCAGCACCCAATCGGCGTTGTAGCGCTCGTGGACCAGGGTCCAGGCGTTGCGTTCGACCACCACCGGCAGGCGCATGGCCAGGGCTTCGCTGATCGATCCCGGGCCCGGCTTGCCGATGAAGTAATCGGCCAGCGCCATGAAATGCGGCACCTCGCGGGTGAAGCCCTCCACGCGCATGGGGATGCGGCGGGCGATGGCGCGCAAGGCGCGGGCCGCTTCCTGGTGCCTGCCGCAAAGCAGGATGAGCTGGGTGGGAAGACCGGCGCCGTCCAGCACGCGGGCGATTTTCAACATCTCCAGCGAGCCTTCGCCGCCGAACAGCACGATCCCGGTCAGACGCTCCGGATCGAGCCCCAGGCGTTCGCGCTCGCGGCCCCGGTCCAGGTTGAGCGGCTGGTAAAAGCGCGGATTCAGAATCATGCCGGAGGCTTCGAGGACGTGCGCGGGGTCGAGGCCCAGCGCGCGCGCCTGCGCCACCGCGCGCCGCGAGCCGCAGATTACGTACTGGCTCTGGCGTTCGAGCCAGAAATGGGGCGGGTAATCGGCGATGTCGGTCAGGACGGTCACCAGCGGCGTGCCCGGGCAAACGCTCTCCAGCGCCACTTGAAACGCCCGGTTGTAGTGCGGGATAAGCGAGACCACCATGTCCGGGCGGGTTTTGGCCCAGTGCCGGGTCAATACCTTTACTTGCGAACCATGCAGGAGGCGAATCACGGCGTGCATGAGCGGAACCAGTTGCGCCGAACCGAAGGTCCAGCCGTGGCGCAGCATGATGTTGTAGACGTCCTGAAACGCGATGCCTGTGGATTTGCGGATCACGTCGATGGAATCGAACAGATCCTGAATCGAGACCATGTGGACGTCCCAGGGGCGCTGCTGGCGTTCGATCACCTCGGCCAGCGCTTGCGCCGCGGCGCGGTGGCCGCCGCCGGAATCGATATAGATGAACTCGATGACGCGCCTCATCGAGTTCCGCCAGGCGTCCGCCGAGGCGCCGATCGAGCCGTTCGAATGAGTTGCATCGAGTTCCCCCGCTACCTGAAGTACCATGCCGACAATTCCCGCACGTTACAGTCTCAAGAAACTTCTGTTTCGGCGCCGCAACGCGATTTCGACCGATAGTATTTCGCGGGCGGCGGTCGCGAGCCGATGGGCAGGTTGACGCGCGCGGCGAGAACTCTTCATCGCGCGTTGATCCGCCTGAAACCGAAAATGGCGCAAACTCAGCGTGAGTGGAAAACCATGCAGAGTGACACCAACCCCGGTATTCTCTCTTTTTCCGGAATGTTGGACCAACGGTTGCGCGGCTTTCTGGAGCCGGTCGAGCCGGCCGTGGAACGCATTTTCGGCCTGGAGGCGCTGCGCCAGGCCTTTTTGAACGCGCGCCGCGCCGCCCGCCATGGCGACACGGTGGAAGAGTTGTTGCGCTCTTTGGATATCGCGTGGAGGGCGGACCCTGAAGAACTGGCGCGAATTCCGGCTGCCGGCCCGGCACTGGTGGTAGCCAACCATCCTTTCGGCCTGGTGGAAGGGGCGATCCTGTCGACCGTGTTATCCGCCATCCGTCCCGACGTCCGCATTCTGACCAACTCCCTGTTGGCCGGCGTCGACGAGTTACAACGGCGTTGCATTTTCGTGAATCCGTTCGGCGCCAGCCGTACCGTGCCGGCCAATGCCCGCGCCCTGCGCGAAGCCAATCACTGGTTGGAAGCGGGCGGCATGCTGGCGGTGTTCCCGGCCGGCGAGGTGGCGCATTTCGATTGGCGGACCGGAACGCTGGCCGATCCGCCATGGAATCCCGCGGTGACGTGGATCGCCCAGCGCACCGGCGCGTGCGCGGTGCCGGTGTTTTTCGAGGGCGCCAACGGCCTGGGGTTCCAACTCGCCGGCACCATTCACCCCGGCCTCCGCACCGCCAGCCTGCCGCGTGAATTCCTGAATAAACGAGGCAAAACGATTCGCATGCGCATCGGCCGGCCAGTCTCCTCGGGCGTGCTGCGCGGTTTTCTTACGCCGCGCGAGGCGGCGGACTATCTGCGCTGCCGCACGTACCTGCTCGGGTTCGGGACGAAAGCCTCCACCGGCGTGCCGCGTTTGGTGCGGGACCTGGTACGGGCGCGCCCCGCCGCGCCGCTTGCAGTCCCCGATTCGCCGGAGCGGCTGGCGGCGGAGATCGGCGGCCTCGATCCCGGGCGCAAGCTTTTGGAAACCGCCGAATTCGCGGTGTACGCAGCCGGCCGCGACGAGTTTCCCGGCGTCGTCGACGAAATCGGCCGCCTGCGGGAGGCGGCGTTTCGCCGGGTAGGAGAAGGAACCGGACGCGCGCGGGACCTCGACCGCTTCGACAGCGATTACACCCACCTGGTGCTTTGGAGCCGCCAGGCAAATGAAGTGGCTGGCGCTTACCGGCTGGGGTCCACCGCCGACATTCTGCCCCGCCGCGGCGCGCGCGGTCTCTATACCAGCACCCTGTTTCGTTTCCGCGGGAACCTGTTCGACCGCCTGGGCCCGGCACTGGAGCTGGGGCGTTCCTTCATTCGCCCCGAGTATCAGAAGCAGTTCGCGCCGCTGCTGCTGCTGTGGAAGGGCATCGCCGCTTACGTGGCGCGGCGTCCGGAGTGCGCCGTGCTGTTCGGCGCGGTCAGCATCAGCAACGATTATCACGCGGTCTCGCGTCACCTGATCGTCAGGTTTCTGGAAGCGCACCGCGCGGCCGAGTTATCGGAGATGGTCAAACCGCGCCGTCCGTACCGCTCGTCCGCGCGCCTGCTGCGCCACACCGGCCAATTGCCTCCCGTGCCCGCCGATCCGGACCGCCTGTCGGAGATGATCGCCGACCTGGAGCGCGACGGAAAAGGAATGCCGATCCTGCTGCGGCAGTACCTGAGAACCGGCGGCAAACTGCTGGCATTCCATGTGGACCACGCTTTTTCCGACGTGCTCGATGCGCTCATCATGGTGGACTTGCGCTCCGCTCCGGCCCCCGTTCTCGACCGCTACTTCGGCAAATCCGCCGCCGCCCGCTTCCTGGCCTGGCACAGCGGGCGGCATCCCGCATCCCAAGGCGGCATACAATAAGAACAGTGCACCTGGTTGCCGGGGGAGGAGCGCGATGACGGAATGGGACAGGGAAAAAGTGGAAGCCGCGGCAGTGACAAGTGTTGGAGCGGGAGTCGGCACGGCCGGCGGGGCGACGGTCGGCGTGCTCGAACTTGCCGCCACGACGGGAACCGTGACGGCACTCTCCGCCGGCGTAATCATCGGCCTTGGGGCTTTGGCCGGCGCCGCGACCTTCTTCCTCGGTTACCAGGCTTACCGGCGTCTGAAGAAGCCGAAGAACTGAGTGGGACAGGCCTCCCGGCCTGTCGGCATCCATCACCGTACCCTGGGAGATGGCCAGGCAGGCCGAGCGGCCGGCCAAGAAGGAAAATCGCACGATGAACGAACTGATACGCAAGGCCTTGCGTCGCTAACAGCAGCCGCGGACGGTCTTGGACGTGCGGGAATTCATCAGATGGATTGCGCTCGCCCCGCCGGCCCTGCAGGCCAGGAAGACCCGTAAGCAACCCGAATAACGCCCATCAAAGTGGTGCTCGACACCAACATCGTGGTGTCCGCCAACTTGCAAAACCTGCACAAGAATGCCCAACGGAAAAAAGCCCCGTATGGACGCCGGTGAAGAAATTAAAGGACTTGTTTGTTTTTTTCACGCCCTGGCGGCGCACAGGGAATGCACAACGGTGCACAACCGGAGTGGCACTGGCAAGGACCGCTTCCTCTGGGCGCGGTCCGGTACTGAGCGGGTATAATTCCGGAGCGGGGGTGAAGTGGCAACGGAAACGGACGATCTGGATGAAGCGCTGGTGCATCACCGGGCCGGGAGGCTGGCGGAGGCGGCGGCGGGATACAGGGCGGTACTGTTGCGCAATCCGCGCCAGCCGGACGCGCTTTACCTGCTGGGGATGGTGGCGCACCAGACGGGACGGACCGAGCCGGCCATCCGCATGTTCCGCCAGGCGTTGGCGGTGAAACCGGACCACGCGCACTGCTGGAACCTGCTCGGGCTCGCACTGGCGGCCGCCGGAAACGAGGCGGGCGCGGAGGAGAGTTACCGGCGGGCGCTCGCGATCGAACCCTCTCCGGGCTTTTTCCTCAATTTGGGCAATCTGCTGAAGGCACGGGGCCGGACGGGCGAGGCTCGCGACGCCTACCGCGAAGCCTTGCGGCGCGACGCCGGATTTGCCGCGGCGCATTACAGCCTGGGAAATCTGCACCGCGCAGCTGGCGAGATGGATGCGGCGGCGGCATGTTTCCGGCGGGCGTTGGACGCAGAGCCGGGGCACGGCGACTCGCTGGCGGCGCTGGGACAGACCCTCCAGGCTCTCGGCCACTCGCCCGAGGCGCTGCCGTTTCTGGAGCAGGCAGTCCGCCGGGCGCCGGCCGACGCCGGGCTCGCCTGCGATTTGGGCGACACCCTGGCGGCGCTGGGGCGCGGGGCGGACGCCGCCCGTTCCTACCAAACCGCGATTGCCGCCGAGCCGGACTTCGCGCGCGCCTGGTTCGCCTTCGGGTGCCTGGAACGCGACGGGCACGATTACGCCGCCGCCGCGGAACGCTTTCGGCAAGCCTGCCAGCTTTTGCCGGAGTGGACCGAAGCGCATCACAACCTGGGCCAGGCGCTATTCCAGACCGGGCAGGTGGACGAGGCGCTAGCTGAGTTCGCAGTGGCGGCCGAGGCGGGAAGCGGAGACATTTCGCGGGCCATGGCGGCGGTAATCGTCCCCGGCAGCCCCACGGCGACCCATGCGACCATTCTGGCGGTGCGGCAGGATTGGGCGCGAACGGAGTTTGCGGCGGCGAGGGATGACAGACCGCAAAATGCGATGGTCCGCTCCCCCAAGCTGCGCATCGGGTATCTTTCCTCCTTTTTTCACCGGCGGAACTGGATGAAGCCGGTATGGGGCGTAATTCACGGGCACGACCGCGCCGGCTTCGAGATTCACCTGTTTTCGGACGGACCCGGCCAGGCGATCGGCGAGGAGTATCGCCGTTCGGCGGGCGACGTTTTCCATGACATCTCCGGGTTATCGAACGAGGCTGCGGCAACCGCGATCGAACAAGCCGGGGTGGACGTGCTGGTGGACCTGAACGGCTACAGCGCGATGGCGCGGCTGCCGCTCGTGGCGGCGCGGCCGGCGCCGGTGGTCATGGGCTGGTTCAATCTGTACGCCACCAGCGGGATGGAGGCTTACGACTGGCTGGTGGGCGACGCAGTGACGATTCCCGAGGAGGAAGAGCGGTTTTATAGCGAGCGGATCGCGCGTGTCCCGGGCACGTACCTGGCGTTCGAGGTGGGATACCCGACGCCGGAAGTGAGCGCGCCGCCGTGCCTCGAAACCGGCGGAAAATTTGCGTTCGGATCGTTGGCCTCGCAGTACAAAATCACGCCGGAGGTGGTAGCGGCGTGGAGCGCGATTCTACGGCAGGCGGCGGCGAGCACACTTCTGATCCGGAACGCCGGCCTCGAAGCCGGGGGTATGCGCGATTTCGTGCGGGCACGGTTCGAAAGCCAGGGGATAGGCGCGGACCGGCTGGTGTTGGAAGGGCCGGCGGAGCACGGCGAATTCCTACGGACCTACGGGCAAATCGACGTAGCGCTCGACCCGTTTCCCTACAACGGCGGCACGACCACGACGGAAGCGCTGTGGCAAGGAGTGCCGGTGATCGCGATTCGGGGCGACCGGTGGGCAGCGCGTACCAGCGCGTCGCTCGAGCTGGCCGCCGGGCTGGGCGAATTTGTGGCGGCGGATCGGGAGGGTTACGTGGCGCTGGCAGTGGAGCTGGCGCGGAGCGCCGAAACGCCCGCGCGGCTGGCGGAACTCAGGCGGAACATGCGGGACCGTCTGCGGCACTCGGCGGCGTGCGACACGGCGGGGCTGGCCCGGCACCTGGAGCGGATCTACCGGGAAGCTGTGGTATTCTCACCTCGATGAGCGAGACTGTGGCGCAGGCTTACTGGCACGATCTGTTGCCGAAACTGGGGACGGCGGAGGAGTACCTTGCCGCGCGGCGCCTGTTCGAGTCCTGCGGGTTCACGTACGAACGCGTCTGCGCGCGGCTGGGAGTCGAGCATCTCTACAAGTTCCGGACGGAGCCGCCCGGGTTGGGGAAGGACGACCCGGCGGCGACGCCGCTCGATGCGCTAATCCGCCTGTTCGCCTTCGGACTTTACCTGGAGCGCGATATGGCGGAAAAGGTCCTGACCGCGGAAGGCTTGAAGGTGCTGGAGGCCCTGAACCTGCTGGCGCCGGATCCGGCCAGACCGGGGGCAGTGTTCGGGACGGTGGCGCTGGTGCCGGTTCCTGGCGCGCTGACGGCAAGCGACCGCGTCTGTGCCCCGGACGGGTCCCAATTCGGCAGGGCGCCGGATGGGGTGTACCCGGCGTTTTTCGCCAATACCCTGACGTTTGTAGAACGGCTGCCAGAAACCCGGTGCGAAACCATGCTGGAGCTCGGCACCGGGACCGGCTTTGCGGCCATCCGGTCGGCGCCGTGGGTCAGCCACATTTGGGCCACCGACGTGGCGGCGCGCAGCGTCAGGTTCTCGGCTTTCAACGCGGGGTTGGCGGGCCTCGGAAACGTGAGCGTGCTCGAGGGCGACATGTACGCGCCGGTGGAGGGGATGACCTTCGACCGGATTGCGATTCACCCGCCCTACATGCCCTCGCCGGACAACAAGTTCATCTGCCGGGACGGCGGCGAAGACGGCGAGCAGATCTTTCGCCGCGCGGTGGAAGGGTTGCCGAGCTTCCTACGCCCTAATGGGCGATTCTACTCGGTACTGATGGCTTCCGACCGGCGGGGCGAGACGCTCGAACAGCGCATTCGCAAGTGGCTGGGGCCGGACGAAGCAGGTTTCGACGTTGTCATTGTCACCGACGAGCGCAACGCGGTCGAGGACGCCCTCGCCAAGGCGTCGGCGGAGAACCAGCGTGACGCTCCATTCTGGCGTTCCATCTGGGAACGGAACCAGACCGAATCGCTGCTGTACGGGTCGGTGTTGATCCACCGGCACTCGGGCGAGAGAGCGAAAGCGAATGTGCGGGCGCAGGCTGGCGTTGGCTTCAACTGGCGGCACCTCGACGGATTGCTGGACTGGGAGATTCGAGTGCGGCAGCCGGGGGCGGAGCAGATGCTGCTGGAATGCCGTCCGAGGATTGCGGCCGGATGCGAGCTGCAGGTGTCCTACCGGCTGGTGGATGGCCGGTTGACCCCTTACGAGGCGCTGTTCGAGGTAACCGGAGCGCTACGGACCCGCTTCAAGAGCCCGCTGTGGCTGGTGGAAGCGATTTTCGGGTGCGACGGCAAGGCCAGTTGGCGCGACCGGTATACGGCTTTGGTCGCCGAGGGCAGAATCCCGCCGCAGGCGCCGGCGGCGGAGTTTGCGCGCATGCTGGTCGCGCTGGTTTCGGGCGGAGCGTTGGTGGTGGAGTGAGCAAAGCGCGGGCGGGCTGAACCGCCCTGCCCCATCAATTCGCGGCCAGCGCTCCACGGAAAGAATCTAAGACAATTATTTCGCGGACTGCACGACTTGGTGGAACGGTCTGTTTCTACAGGGCACTATTTGTAGGACCTGTAACAAGGTGCGAAATTTCACAGAAACATTGGGCAGGGATACCGGGAGATCACCGGACCGATTCGCGTCATAGTACTGGTTCGCGATCTTTTCGACCGGCATTTTCCGGGGGTTGCGTATAATTCATTTGAGCGATACGCGCCACCGGCGTATTTTTTTGGTAATCTTGGTCCTGCCCGTCGGCGCGGAAACTCAGTCGCCGATGCGGCGAAATGGGGGGATTCGAATGGCAAGAGTAAGTACGCAGCATAAGCTTGATCGCGTGAGACCTCCGCGGGTGCAGATCACCTATGACGTGGAGGTCGGCGACGCGATCGAAATCAAGGAATTACCGTTTGTCCTGGGCGTGTTGGGCGATTTCACCGGCCAACCGACCGAGCCTTTGGCGCGGGTCAAGGACCGGAAGTTCGTGGAAGTAAACCCGGATAATTTCGACACGGTGCTGGCGAACATGAAACCTCACCTGGCATTTTCGGTGGAGAACAAGCTGAGCGAGGATCCGGAAGCGCCGAAACTCAAAGTCGACCTGAATTTCAAGAGCATGGACGACTTCGCGCCGGAATCGGTGGCGCGGCAGGTGGGCCCGCTGCGGGAACTGCTGGAACTGCGTGACCGGTTGGCGGACCTGCGGGGTTCGATGCAGGGCAACGACAAGCTGGAAGAGCTGTTGCGGGAATCGGTGAGCGACAAGGATAAACTGGCGAAGCTGCGCGCCGAGCTGGGGAAGGGGGAATCCCAATGAGTGAAGGCCAAAAAGTTGTAGCTGCGTCATCGGCGGCCGAACAAGTCGGGGAAGTAAGTCTGCTCGACCGGATTGTAGAAGAAGGGCGGATGGCGCGCGATCCGGCAGCCAAGGAACGCGGCAAGAACCTGGTAAAGGAATTCGTAGAGCAGGTGCTGGAAGGATCGATGACGGTGTCCAAGGACGCCGAGGCGATGATCAACGCGCGCATCGCGCAGATCGATCACCTGGTTTCGATCCAATTGAACGAAGTACTGCACAACGCGACTTTTCAGAAGCTGGAAGGCAGTTGGCGCGGCTTGAAATACCTGATGGATCAGAGCGAAACCAGCGACAAGCTGAAGATCAAGGTTTTCAACGTCACCAAGAAGGAGCTGTTGCGCGATCTGCAGCGGGCTCCGGAGTTCGACCAGAGCGCGCTGTTCAAGAAAGTGTACGAAGAAGAATACGGGGTGTTCGGCGGGGCTCCGTTCGCGTCCATGATAGGCGACTACGAATTCGGGCGCGGGCCGGAAGACATGGAACTGCTGGAGAAGATCTCGCAGGTGGCATCGGCGGCGCACGCTCCGTTCCTGTCGGCGGCAGCGCCGGAGATGCTGAACATGGAAAGCTTCACCGCCCTCGACGCGCCGCGCGACATGGCGAAGATATTCGACTCGAGCGAATATGCCAAGTGGAAGAGCTTCCGCCAAAGCGAGGACTCGCGCTATGTCGGGCTGACAGTGCCGCACGTGCTGATGCGGTTGCCGTACGGCAAGGACGGCGTGCAGGTGGACGGTTTCAATTACGAGGAAGGGGTGGACGGCAGCGAGCACTCGAAGTACCTGTGGGGCAACGCGGCCTACGCCTTGGGAGCGCGCCTGACGCAAGCCTTCGCGCTGTACGGATGGTGCGCGGCGATCCGCGGGGTGGAAGGCGGCGGCCTGGTAGAGGGGTTGCCAACGCACACGTTCACGACCGATTCGGGCGACGTGGCGCTGAAGTGTCCCACTGAAACCCCGGTCACCGACCGGCGTGAAAAAGAACTGGCGGACCTGGGATTCGTTCCGCTGGTGCATTGCAAAGGCACCGACTACGCGGCATTCTTCAGCGTGCAGTCGGCGCAAAAGCCGAGACAGTTCGATCAGGAAGCGGCCAATGCCAATGCGCGGCTTTCGGCGCAGTTGCCCTACATCCTGGCGGTGTCGCGTTTCGCTCACTACCTGAAGTCGATGTGCCGGGACAAGATCGGCAGCTTCATGTCGCGCAGCCAATGCGAGTCTTTCCTGAACCGTTGGATCATGAACTACGTGGCCGCGAGCGACGACGTGGGCGCCACCATCAAGGCCCAGCGTCCGCTGCGGGAGGCGAGGGTGGAAGTGGTGGAAGTGCCGGGCAAGCCGGGCGTCTATCGCGCGGTGGCTTTCCTGCGGCCTCACTTCCAACTGGATGAATTGTCGGTATCCCTGCGGCTGGTTGCGGAATTGCCGCAAGCCGCCAAGTAGCACTCAACCCTTAACCGCCCGCGCTCCGAGGGGGGCGCGGGCACCAAATACATCAGAGGAGAATACAAGATGGCCGTAGAAATGTTTTTGACTATTAAAGGGGTCACCGGAGAGGCGCAGGCAAAAGGCTTTACGGGCTGGATCGACATATTCAGCTATAGCGTAGGAGCGTCGAACCCCACGACCGTGGGAACGGGAACCGGTTCGGGCGCGGGCAAAGTGGATGTATCGTCGATGTCGATTCAGAAGACCATCGATACCGCCACGCCGCCGCTCTTTCTGAATTGCGCTTCGGGCAAGCACTTCGCCACGGCGCAACTGAAAGTCAGGGAAGCGGGCGGGGACGTGCCGGTGGAATTCCTGGTAATCGACTTCACCCAGGTATTCATCGACAGCATCAGTTGGGGCGGGTCGGCCGGCGGCGGGAAGCCCTCGGAGAGCGTTTCTTTCAGTTTCGCGACGATCAAGTTCACCTATACGTCGCAGTCGGCGACAGGTACGGGTTCGGGTCCAGTGCCGTTCGGCTGGAACATTTTGACGAACGTCCAGTTGTAATCGCCGCGCAAGCGGAACGGGCTGGGCTGGCGGATCGGCGCCAGCCCAGTCGTGTGTTGGGGCTGTCGGGCTGGCGCCCGGCCGGACCGGGCCCAGTGGGCGCCCATAATCGGTCCGCAGGTTACCCACCTGCCCCACAGGGTGGGTGGCAGGTGGCTTAGGCGAACAAGGTTGGACAACAGGGACGAGGGACGATGACTGCCAAAGAACTTTATCGGGCCGGCAAGCTGAACGATGCGATTCAGGCCCTGAATCAAGAGCTGCGCAACAATCCGACCGATTTGAAGCAGCGTATTTTTCTGTTTGAGCTGCTGTGTTTCGCGGGAGAGTACGACCGGGCGGAGAAACACCTGGCGGTGCTGTCGGAAGCGAGCGCGGAAGCGGCGACGGGCGCGCTGTTGTACCGGGCGGCGCTGATGGGCGAGCGTTCGCGCAACGATCTGTTCGAGAAAAAGGAATATCCCTCGGGGGCGGTGAACCCGGTAACAGGAACGTTAAACGGGAAGCCGTTCGAGGAGTTGGAGGACGCGGACGAGCGGGTGGGAGCCCGGCTCGAGATCTACGCGGCGGGCCAACTGATGTGGATTCCGTTCGAGCACCTGGCATCGGTGGAAATGCAGGCGCCCAAGCGGCTGCGAGATCTGCTGTGGGCTCCGGCGCTGGTTCACACGGGGCCGTCGTTCAAGGGGGCGGAGTTGGGTGAGGTGCTGGTCCCGGTGGTGGCGCCGCTCAGTTTCCGCCACGCCGACGATGCCGTCAGGCTGGGCCGCTCGACCGTATGGGAAGAGCAGGCCGACGGCCAGGTCGTGCCTTTCGGCCAGAAGATGCTGCTGGTGGACGGCGAGGAGGTTCCCATTCTGGAGGTCCGCCGGATCGAAATCGCCGCCGCGGACTCCGCGCTAGACGAACATGCCACTGCGTGAGGATCTGCTCACTCCCATCCCCGGGGACAACCCGGCGGGACAGAACCTGCGCTACGCGCCCGTCTACGACAAAATCAAGGAAGCCCGCCGCGAGGACGACGAAGCGCCGCAAGGCCTGTGGAAGTACGAGCGCAAGACGGCGGACTGGCCGCAGGTGATCAAGCTGACCGGCGAGACGCTGGCCACCAAAAGCAAAGACCTGCAATTGGCGGTATGGCTGGCGGAGGCCCACCTGCGGCGCGAGGGAATCGGGACCCTGCAGCCCTCGATCGACATGATGCGGGGCCTGATCGAGAACTTCTGGGACACGCTTTACCCGGAGGTGGAGGACGGCGACGCGGAGATGCGTTCGGCGCCGCTGCAATGGTTCGGCGACCGGTTGGATCTCGCCATCAAACGCAGCGTTGTCACTAAAGGCAAGCTGGATTACAACAAGTACAAGGAGTCGCGTACGGTCCCCACCGAAGAGGAGGCCAACGCGAGCGACAGCAAGGCCGCGGCGCGCGAGCAAGCGGTCAAGGAAGGCAAGACGACGCCGGAGGAGTTCGACAAAGACTTCGCCGCCACGCCAAAGAAGTTCTACGCCGACCTGGTGGAGACTTTCGATCGCACGCTGGAATCGCTGGCGGCCCTCGGGGAGCTCGCGAACGAGAAGTTCGGCGACGTGGCGCCGTCGTTCGGCACCATGGAAAAGGCCCTGGTCGAAGTGCGGCAGGTGGTGCACATTCTGCTGCAGAAGAAGCGGGAGTCGGAGCCTGACGAGCCGGTAGCGGCGCCCGAACCCGAGCCGGAACCGGAACCCGAACCGGAGATAGCGGCGGGGCCGCCGGCGCCGGTACCAGCCGTGCCCGCGCCAGTGCGCGCGCCGTCCAGGCCGGCAGGGGGCTTGTCCGCCGAACCGGTGGATGCGGCCGACGCGGTAGCGCGGGTCGTGGCGGCGGCCAAGTTTCTGCGCGCGAAGGATGAATCGAGCCCGGCGCCGTACTTGTTGTTGCGCGGTTTACGCTGGGGCGAACTGCGGGCGGGAGGCGGACAGATCGACGAACGGCTGCTGTTGCCGCCGGCCACCGAAGTGCGACAGCAGCTCAAGAGCCTGGCGCTGGAGTCCAACTGGCAGGAAGTCTTGAAAGTGGGCGAGACGGCCATGGGCCAGGAGTGCGGGCGCGGATGGCTGGACCTGCAGCGTTACATTGTGCGCGCGTGCCAGGAAGTGGGAGGTGGGTACGAGGCGATCCGTTTGGCAGTAGTTTCCGAGCTAAAGGCTCTGCTCACGGATTATCCGCAGCTCACGGAGATGACGCTGATGGACGACACGGCCACCGCCAACGCGGAGACGCTGGCGTGGTTGAAGCAAGAGGTGGTACCGCCTCCGCCCGAGCCGCCGGCGTATCAACCACCGCCGGAACCGGAACCGGCCTACGCACCGCCGGCGTGGCAGCAACATCAGGAGACGGCTGCAGCCGAAGCGCCGCCGGACGCATTCGATCTGGCCATGCAGGCGGCCCGCTCCGGCCGGCCGCAAGAGGGAATCGAACTGCTAATGCGGGAGCTGGCCCAGGAACGGAGCGGGCGTGCCCGCTTCCAGCGCAAGGCGCAGGTGGCGCAGTTGTGCGTGAGCGCGGGACACGAGGCGATCGCGCACCCGATTCTGCAGGAACTGGCGGCGGAGATCGAGCGGTTGCACCTGGAAGAGTGGGAGGCACCGGACCTGATCGCGCATCCGCTGGCGCTGTTGTACGCGTGCCTGGAGAAGGACACGCCGCCGGAACAGCGGCAAAAGCTGTATTCCTGGATCTGCCGGCTGGACCCGTTGCAGGCGCTGACGATTACGAGGTAGCCTTATGCCGCGCTGGGAACCGGAACAGACCGTAACGCTGTCGCTGATGGAGCGCCTGATCGATCGGGAACCGAAAAGCGCCACCGAGACTCCCATGACACGGGCGCAATCGCTGCGCCTGTTGAAGAGCTCGCTGCGGCGCGACCTGGAATGGCTGCTGAATTCGCGTCAGAACCCGGAGGCGGTGGGTGGGGAGTACCGCGAACTGGAGCGGTCGCTGTTCAATTACGGGTTGCCGGACACGACGTCGCTGAGCTGGACTTCAGTGAGCGACCGGCAGAGGCTGACGCGTTTGATCCAGGCGACGCTGGCCCGGTTCGAGCCGCGCATCAGCCGGTTGAAGGTGATCCCGCTGGAATCGACGGGCATGGCGCGGCACATCATGCGATTTCAGATCGAAGGGCTCCTGGACATGGACCCGGCGCCCGAGCACATTTCCTTCGATACGGTGCTGCAGTTGTCGAGCGGCGATTTCCAAGTCAAGGGAGAGCCGAGTGCGGGATGAGCTGCTGCTGTATTACGAGCGTGAGCTTTCCTTTCTACGGCAAATGGGCGCGGAGTTTGCCGCCAAGTACCCGAAGATCGCCTCGCGGCTGATCATCGAGCCTGACAAGTGCGAGGACCCGCACGTGGAGCGGCTGCTGGAAGGGTTCGCTTTTCTGGCGGCGCGGGTTCATCTCAAGATCGACGACGAATTTCCGGAGATCACCGAGGCGCTGCTCAACATTCTGTACCCGCATTACCTGCGGCCGATACCGTCCATGTCGATAGCGGAATTCTCGGCGGATCCGGTGCAGATACCGCCGGCGGTGGGGCTGCGGCTGGAACGCGGTTCGGTGCTGCGATCGCGGCCCGTGAACGGGATTCCGTGTAAATTCCGCACCTGCTACGATCTTCAGCTTTGGCCGATGGCGGTGGCGGAAGCGGAGTGGACGGTGCCGGACCGGCTGCGGCCGGCGGTGAAAGTATCCGACGCGGCGGCGGCGGTACGGATCGACCTGCGCGTGCTGGCGGACCTGAATTTCGCCAAGCTGACGGGGCTTCGTTCGCTGCGGTTTTACCTGAGCGGCGAGGCCAACCTGATTCACAATCTGTACGAGCTGGTGGCGAACAACTGCGCGCAGATTCTGGTGCGCGATCCAACCCCGAAAACGCGCGTCGAACCGCTGAACTTGCCGGCGGGCTCGTTGCGTCCGGTCGGATTCGGGGAAGACGAATCGATGCTGCCCTATCCGCGGCGGTCGTTTCTGGGCTACGGACTGCTGCAGGAGTATTTTTGTTTTCCGCAGAAATTTTTCTTTTTCGATCTGGACGGGTTGGACCGGCTGGCGGAGGCGGGTTTCGGGGCGCGGGCGGAAATCATTTTGCTGATCTCGCCATTTGAGCGCGCGGACCGGCGCCAGGCGTTGGAGTTGGGGGTTTCGGCGAAGACGTTCCGGCTGGGTTGCGCGCCGATCGTAAACCTGTTTCCGCATACGGCAGAGCCGATTCTGCTGTCGCACCGCAGCTACGAGTACCCGATCGTGCCGGACGTCAGCCGGCGCACGGCAATGGAGGTTTTCGAAGTCACCGAAGTGGTGAGCGCGAACCCGCAATCGCAGGAAGTGACCCGTTTCGAGCCTTTTTATTCTTTTCGGCACGGGTCGACGCGCAACAAGATTCAGGCGTTCTGGCACGCGGCCCGGCGCCGGTCGGCGGCGAGGGACGATGAAGGCACGGACGTGTATCTGGCGCTGGTGGACCTTTCCTCGCGGCCGGTTCGTCCGGACGTAGATGCGCTGACGGTGCGTACGATCTCGACCAATCGCGACCTGCCGGCGCGGCTTCCGTTTGGGAACGAAACGGGCGATTTCGAGCTGGAAGGCGTGGTGCCGATGAAGCGCATCGTGGCGCTGATGAAGCCCACCGACACGCTGCGGCCGGCGGTGGGGAAGGATACGTTATGGCGCCTGGTGAGCCAGCTTTCGCTGAATTACCTGTCGCTGGTGACGGATGGGCGCGAGGCGTTGCAGGAACTGCTGCGGGTTTATAATTTCACCGGCTCGACGTACGCCGATAAACAGATCGAAGGGTTGGTGGGACTGAGCAGCCGGCGGCATTTCGCGCGCGTGGTCTCCGAGGGGGTGAGCTCGTTTGCGCGCGGCGTGCAGGTGGACATGGAGTTCGACGAGGAGCAATTTGTGGGCGGCGGCGTATACCTGTTCGCCGCGGTGCTGGAGGCGTTCCTGGGATTATACGTTTCGTTGAACAGCTTCAGCCAACTGCGCGTGCGGACGCGGCAGAGAAAGGAGAACTTGTGCCAATGGCCACCGCGAGCCGGCCAGAAGATTCTGCTTTAGACCTGGAGCGCTGGCCGGTGGCGGAGTCACTGGTACAGGAGCCGTACCGTTTCGAGTTTTTCCAGGCGGTGCGGCTGTTGGCGCGCATGTTTCCGCAACGCCAGGTGGTGGGGCGGTTCTCCAATCCGCGCGACGAAGTGGTGCGGTTGGGGGTGAATCCCAGCATGGCGTTTCCCGCCAGCCAGGTGCAGGAGATCGAGACTTCGCTCGACGGGCCGGTGGAAATGCGGGTGAATTTCATGGGGCTGATCGGCCCGCTGGGAGTGCTGCCGGTGCCCTACAGCGAGATGGTGCTGGAGCGCATGCGGGCTCGCGACAACACCACGCGCGACTTTTTCGACATCTTCCATCACCGCATGATTTCCTTGTTTTTCCAGGCTTGGGAGAAGTACCGCTTCACCATCGCTTACGAGCGCGGGGAAAGAGACCTGTTTTCGCGCCACCTGCTGGCGACGATCGGGCTGGACACGCCGGGCCTCGAAAACCGCCAGCACGTGAGCGACGATTCGCTGCTGTTCTACAGCGGGCTGCTATCGCTGGAGGCGCGGTCGGCGCTGGGATTGCGTCAGATCCTGCTGGATTATTTCGGTGTGCCGGTGGAGATCGACCAGTTCGTGGGCGCGTGGTACCCGCTGGAACCGGAGGCGCAGTGCGCGCTGGACGAGAGCGGTCGGGATTCGGAGAGTTTGGGTTTCGGCTGCGTGGTGGGGGACGAAGTTTGGGACCAGCAGTCGCGGGTGCGCATCCGGCTGGGGCCGCTGGAGTTGGCCGATTACCAGGAGTTTCTGCCGGGCGGTGGCGCGCACCGGGCCCTGCGCGCGCTCACGGCATTTTATGCGGGCAGTGAATTCGATCTGGAGTTGCAATTGATTCTGCGCCGGGACGCGGTACCTCCCTGCGAACTTGCGGGAGCCGAACCGGAGGCCCCGCTGTTGGGATGGACGAGCTGGATGAAATCGGCTCCGTTCCATCGCGATCCGGGTGAAACCATTCTGGAGATATAGGAGACAAAGCATGGACTTGATGAAACCG
>JBEKZL010000120.1:0-22046 GCA_049509915.1 Bryobacteraceae bacterium
TATACGACGCGTCGCGGTACATTGGCGATCCCATTTACGACCGGATCCGGGCCAACCCGGACCCGAACTTCCAGGCGGTGAAGTTCGTAGCCAGCCAGAGGATGGCTGGCAACGGGCGGATCGCGGCCGAGCCGGACAAAGCCAATCCCGTGCGGTTTTCCCGCGCCGACGTGCCGACCGCATATCTGCCGCAATGCGTCACCGAGGCGAAGTACCTGGTGAATGTAGCGCTATCGCGAGCGCACGGGCTGATGGGCGTGACCCAGACCGCCAAGAACCTGTTCGGCTCGGTGTATTTCGAGGGCGCCGGATTCACTCCCCAGCCGCTGCACGATTTCGCGTCGCGAGATCTGCCGATGGGCTCCTACAACTGCCTGGTGGACCTGATAGGGCACAAGCACCTGGGCGGCAAAACGCTCCTCTACGTGTCGGATTTTCTGTACGTGGCGGTGAGCCAGAACGAACGCGTCATTAAGTACGAGTCCTTTAACAACCACTGGTGTTCCAGCATCTTCGCGTCCCAGGACCCGGTGGCTATCGACTCGGTGGGGCTGGATTTCATCCGCAATGAGCCGAGAGCCGACGAGTGCCGCGGCAAGCCGGAGAACTATCTGCACGAGGCAGCCCTGGCTGAGAAACCGCCTTCCGGAACCGTGTACGATCCCGACCAGGACCACGCGCCGGTAACGAGCCTGGGCGTTCACGAACATTGGAACAATGCCAACGACAAGCAGTATTCGCGGAATCTGGGCAAGGGCGAAGGCATTGAGCTGGTTAAGGTGTGAGGCCACAGCCATGGCCCGCGCGGTCCGCCGGCCGGCCTGGTTGTTCTGGCTGGCGCTGGCTCCGCTCGCGGCGGGCGCCGGGATTCCGGCGGCATGGGTTCCAGCGCGCTGGGACGGGGGTCCATTGGAACTGGCCCGGCGCGGAGGCGACAAGGCGCTGGCCAATCCGGAAGTTCGGGAGGCGATTTCCCGCTGGTACGACCCCGCCACTCTCAGCCTCCTCGATGGCACGCCCATTAACTGCCTTCTGCTGACTCTCAGCGCCGGCGCCGATCCCGAGGTCGAAAAACGGCAGCGCCAACTCGTCACCGAATACGCGCGACGGGCTCGTGAGCGCGGACTCGCGGTTCTGGGCCTTGTCTATCCGGGAGCCGATCCGGCTGCTGCGGCCGCCGCCGCCCGCGACGCGCAATTGGACGGACTGGTGCTCGAAGGAGAGTTTCCAGGTGGCCTCGCGTTCGCGGAGCGTATCGAGAAGGCGCTGGACGCGCTCCCCAGCGCTGCGTTCGTGATCCCGGTGGTCCCGCCGGCGCTTGCCCGCAAAGCGACGGGCAAGGTACTGGCCATCGAGGGCGTGTCCCCAGGCGTCGGGAAGATCTCTGGCAACGTCACCGCGTCGGCAACAGGTGACGTTTGGATCGACTCCAACCTTTGGCTGGCACAGTCTTTCCGTCCAGACCCGGAACATCGGCCGGTCTGGCTCAGCCATCAGGCCCGCGATGGCTCGCCGGGCATTTACGCCCGTAGCATAGCTGACGCGGCGGCGGCGGGGGCGCGCTGGATTCTCACGCTCGATGACGGTTTGCGTGCGAAATTGCTTCGCCGCGAAGCCGAAGGGTTGGCCGTCTGGCGGGACATCGGCAACTGCCTCGCCTTCTTTGAAAGCCGCTCGGAGTGGCGCAGCTTTGCGCCTTTTGGAAATGTCGGGATCGTCCTGGACGCCTCCGGTCCGAACCCGGCTAACTCGGAAGAGTACCTCAACCTGGTGGCGCGGCGGCGGATTCCCTACCGCGTCATTTACCGCTCCGAACTGGGCGCGGCCTCGCTCGCGGGGTTGAGGGCGCTTCTCGTGTTCGATCTCGCCCCCGCCAGCGCTGCCGAACGGAAAATGCTGCGCGCCTTCGCGGCGGCGGGCGGCCTGGTTCTGAGCGGCCCTTCGTGGGGCGGCGCTCCGAAGGACCAATCGTACACGATCGTGGCGGAGGGCGAGGGCGAGGTGGCGGTTTACAAGGAGGATTCGCCCGATCCGCAGGCTGTGGCTCAGGACCTGAACGATCTCGTGACCACTCCGGAACTAGGCGTCAGCGTGTTCCATACGTCCTCGGTCCTTTCCTTCGTGACCGTGGCCGGCGATGGCGGGCGGATGATGATCCAGTTGGTGAACTATGCCACCGAGCCGGCCAAATCCATTTCTATTTGGATCGCCGGTAGTTTCGGTTCCGCTAGCCTGTTCGCCCCGGATAGCATGCCGGTCGATTTGCCGCTGAGACACAGCGGCGGCCGGACGGAAATCAGCGTTCCCATACTGGCCGCCTATGGGGCGGTGTTGTGCTCGCGCTCGGCCCAACCATCGATCCCCGGGAAGGAAGATTGAGATGCCAGCCTATGCTAGCCTCCATTCCCGCGGCGCTTTGGAAAAGGATGCGCCGAGGTGGCGGCCTGCCGAACCAAAGCCGGCCGCGTCGTGCCGCCGCTAACCTGGCAGCGGAAGGTCCGGATTGGGCCGATCGTAGCGGCCAGGCAGATAGGGGAACTTGTCTGCGATTCCCGGCTTGAGCTCCATGCCGTAGCCGGGCTTGTTGTGCAGGTCCATGTATCCCTTTCGGACGACGAGCGGGTCTTTGAAGATTTCTTCTTTGAAGGGATTGTAGGTCTGGTTCAGCTCCAGCATGTGGCGGTTGGGGATTGCAGCCACCAGGGCGGCGTTCGCCATGGTGGTCAAGCCCCCATGCCAGTTGTGCGGGCAGCAGTACTTCTTCCGCAGATTCGCCATGCGCGCGATGTGCCACGCCTCAGTCACGCCCGTGACGTTGCAATCCGGCTGCACAATGTCGTACGCGTTGCGGTCGATCCACTCTTTGAACTCGAAGCGATTGGCGCGGCTCTCGCCCCCGGAGACCATGACGTGCGGCAGGGCTTCGCGGATCTTCAGGTAACCTTCCAGCGCGTCGCGCGGGCCGGTGCTAATCGGCTCCTCGAACCAGTGAAATTTCAACTCTTCCAGCACCGGGGCAAGTTGCAGGCACTGCGCCAGGGTCAGCCGCATGTTGGCCTCCTGTATCAGGTCGAAGTCCGGTCCCACGGCTTTGCGCATCCGGTACAGGTAGGGGACATACTTTTCCATGGTGATGCCGCTGTTCGCCCATTCCGAGCCGAGCCGGAACTTGAACGCCGTGTAACCTTCTTCTTTGTGACGAACGGCCTCGTCGATGAGATCGTCCGGCCGCTTGTACCAGGCGTATTCCACCCCGCCGCTCGCGTACATGCGCAAGTGGGTCAGGGGTTCGACGTCCGTGGCCAGGAGCTGGTGCACCGGCACGCCTTTTGCCTTGCCGATAATGTCCCAGCAAGCCGAGTCGATGCCGGCGAAGGCCCGGGTCGAACTCCAGGCGGTGCCCAGGTATTCGACGTCGAATGGATTCTGTCCAACGAGAGTGGGCCGGACCAGTTCATCGATGGTTTTCTTGACCTGCTCCGGGCCGGCATAAGGGCTGGTTTCACCCATTCCCGTGATGCCCTTGTCCGTCATGATCTCAACCAGGATCAGGTCGGTTTTCCAAGTAACCGCTTTAGCCGTGACCCATTGCCGGTCGGGCGCGAGCGGGTAAGACAAGATGGTGACCTTGACATCCGTGATCTTGAGATTCTCTCTCGCGATGCCTTCCAGCGGGTGAACCCGCTTGCGGAACGGCGCTTTGATCTGGGCCGAACCCAGCATCGGAATGGCTGCGGCGCAGCCTAACAAGGACCTTCTTGTCGGATATGGCATAAGTGCCCTTCCTTTCTGATTTTGGCGGGCTTGCGACAGGTGCGCCCGCCACGGCGAGGCCAACGCTCCGATCTCGATAAACCAAAGTGTTTCGCGATCACTTTGCGGACTGGGCAGGCCGCGCAGCGTTCCTCTCCGCCAGTTACCGCTGGTATACCGATTCGCCCAGCTTCTCTTTCAGGTACCTCTCATACTCGCCCGCCCGCACTGGTGCGTAACCGGGTGAACACCCAATTGCCGCGGGAGTTGACCTTGACAGTGAAGATCCCCAGGTCCATGATCGCGATGCGAGCGGCCTCGGCAGCCAGCCATGGCGTGGTGGCTGCGAGGGTTCCGAACGCGAACGACTGTAATAGTTGACGTCGTTCCATCGCCCCATTCTATCGCTGGCCGGACTCCTCTCTCTGATTTAACAATGTGCGCAGATCGTCGCGGGAAGGGGCGGAAGCTCTCTTTCCATTGGCGGCGCCGGCGATGCGGACCGCTCCGGCGGAATCCATCTCCAGAGAAAACACCGGCACGCAACCCCTTGCAGCCGCTTTACGCGCGGCCTCGGCTCCGTCCCCCTGACGCCATGGAATTGATCGGCATGATCCGTTCTTCCAGAGACGCGCTCCTGAGGGTGATTAACGACGTCCTCGATTTCTCCAAAGTGGAAGTCGGAAAACTGGAACTGGAGGTTGCACCATTCCAGCTCCGGTGCTGCGTGGAAGAAAGCGTAGGGCTCTTTCGCGCGCAGGCCGCGGAAAAGGGGCTGCGCCTGGTTTGCCATCTGGCGCCGGAACTGCCCGTCTGGGTTGCGGGAGACCAAACCCGTTTGCGGCAAGTGATTCTGAACCTGATCTCAAACGCCCTGAAGTTTACCACTGCCAGGGAGGTAGTGCTCTCGGCCGGACTGGAAGCCGCCGAAGCGGCCGGAACCGGATGGCCGAACGAGACAAAGTATTCGATCGCCATCGAGGTGCGGGATACCGCTATTGGGATTTAACCGGAACAACTTCCCCGCGTGTTCTCATCGTTCTATCAGGCGGATGCATCCATCAGGCGCCGCTACTGAGGAACCGGCCTGGGTCTGGCAATCTCAAAACGGCTGGTCGAACTAATGGGAGGAACGATTCGGGTGGACTCCAGGCTGGGCGAGGCCACGCGCTTCGCTTCACGGTCGTCGGAGGCCACGCGCAGGAAGTTCGCAGGCTCGCGCTATTGAAGAGTAATGCTACAACCGCTGACGACAAATTCCGTTCCGCACGCCACTCTCCACACGGCAACTTTTGCCGGATCGACGGCAGGATCTGCACATACGTGCATGGCGCCTCGATCATCTACATTGTGTTCACACGCATTCTGCCTTGGCCCAAGATTTGCTCGCAAAGAGGCTCGATGAGCCGGCAGAATTGCAGGCCTGAAACTCTTCATCTGTCCCTGGCCGATCCTAACGAGGAACCGCAGAGTGAATGGTCGCATAATTCGTCAGTTCGTCCAAATGTATGTTCAGAAAGAAGGGGGCATCATGCCACAAACACGAGACGCCAAAGGACGGTGGATGCACAGTATTCTGGCTGCAGACACTGTTACCGGCGACAAGGTAGTGAATCGTCAAAAGGAGAATCTCGGAACAATCGAACATTTGATGATCGATGTCGAGAATGGGCACGTGGCATACGCGGTACTTTCATTCGGGGGGTTCCTGGGGATGGGGGACAAGCTGTTTGCCATTCCCTGGAACGCCCTGATGGTAGACACCGACGAAGAGCGGTTCATCCTGGATATCGACAAAAAGTTGTTGGAGCACGCTCCTGGTTTCGACAAAGCTCACTGGCCAAACATGGCCGACCGCGCCTGGGGCGCCGAAGTCTCCAAATATTACGGGGCCAAGCCCTACTGGGCTTAGACTGCTGTGGGGCAGACGATTGGGCAGACCACACAAACCGATGGTCTGCCTCACAAAGCTTTTCAATAACAAGGAGGAAGATGAGTTTGAGCACGAAGGATCGGATTGAAGGCAAGTTTCACGAGGTGAAAGGCAAAGTCAAACAGAAGGCGGGCCAGGTCATCCATAATCCTGGCTTGGAGTAAACAAAGTGGGTTCTGGCGCAAGCGTGGAGCGAGTTGACCACCGCCGCCGAACCGAGCACGGACGAGGAGCCCGAGCGCGAGGGCGCACCAGAGCGGATCGCCGGAACCTGGCGCGTTTCTCGGAACAATCAACCGCGAAGCCCGTTTCAGGTTGGCAAAGCCGTCAGCTGGCTGGCTCGGCCCGTTATCCCGTTCGGGCCTGAAACCTCATTTTCCCGATCTGCACGGCGTCCAAACGCGCGATCGGTGAGCCGCGCGGTCAGGGTATCAGATCGGCCTCTTGCGGACCCAGGATCACAGTCCCTTCGTATATTCGACCGCTGATGATCCCTGTGCGCCGGCCCTCGATAGGAATCCTTTGCTCCCGCTGCGTCGTGTTCACGTAGAGCGTTCGCCCATCGACACCCCTGGCGTACACTCCTTCAGGCGTCCTGGGGCCCTTTTGAAGGCCCACCATCGTGTAGGAGAAGTTCAGAACCGCACTGATCGCTGACGCCTTCGATTCGGTGGCCAGGTAGATCGCGTTGCCCTTGCCAAACCTGTTGATCGTGACAGCTGGGGAATGGTCGGACGTATTGGTAAATCGCGAAAGGACCGCGGCCGTTGAGGGCTCGAGTACTTCGTACCAGCGTGTGCCGCTGTCGATCGATGCGCCGTCCAATTCAAAGGCCAACGGCGAATCAACCTGATAGAATTCATTGGTCTTCACTCCGAAAACGTCGCTCAGGCGCCCTGGCAGCGGCGTCTCGAACCATTGGGCGTGTTCGTCGACTTTGGCCGAAAACGCCGTCATCAACACCGTGCCGCCGGCGCTCACGTAATCCCGCAGAGCCCTTCCGCTTGCTGCGTCCATCACGTAGTCGGCCGGCACGATGACGATTTTGTAACGCGAAAGATCATGATTTCCGACATTGATGATGGCGGCGTCCATATTCGCGCGAAACAAGGGCGCAAACGCTTCTTCGACTTGCTGGGAATAGGACGGTTTGAAGTATTGCCTTGTCGTGTTGGACTGGCTGTTCGGATGCGAAGCAATGAAGGAGTCGAAACAATAGGCGATGGCGATCTCGGGGCGGGTATACCGCGGAAATCCGAATTTCGAAAGCTGGTTGAATTCCGAAGCAATGCGTGCAAACTCGTCGACCTTCCACGATGGCGTTCCGTCGTGGTCGAGAAGTCCGAACAGTGCCTGCTCTTCTCCGCCGGCGTGGCTGTTGAACGTCCACGCCAGGACCGCCTGCGCCCCGATCAACAGTGCCACGTAGGCGTACATACGGCTCCGGCCTCGCGTACCGTAATAGCCCCCGCCCCCGGCGGTGAACTCGTTGAACCAGATGGGCGTTTCCAAATCCCCTTTGGTCATCAGCGCGCCTAGCGAGCCGCTGATCGGGTCGCCGGGGTAGAAGCCTTCCGCACCGTAGGACACATAAGACTTATAGCTGCCAAGATAGTCGAAGCCTCGTCTCGAAGCGGTGTCCCAGAGATTCGAGATTGCCGGAACATCGGGCATGTTCCGGAGCCGAATGGTCTCCAGTTCCCGGAGCCGCTCGACCGTTACGTCGGACCAGTAGCGATGGAGATCCAGGTAGCGCTCTGACGGTCCGGGCCCGTTGGCGAGCGGCAGGTCGACGTCTTCGAAGCTGTTTAACCGGCGCGACCAACGCTGCGTGGCCCAGCTTTTATTGAGATTCTCGATGGTTTGGTACTTCGTCCTGAGCCACGCGATGAAGCGCTGCCGGTCGGATTCCGAATACGACATGAAACCGTTTCCGATCTCATTGTCGTAGCCGATGGCGATGACCGCGGGGTGGTGCGCATACCGTTTGGTGATTGCGTCGGCGAGGAGCCCCGCCTCACGGGCGTAGTCCGGATCGCTGATGTTGTCCATATATCGCTCCGCGGGTGGGACACGCACGCCACTCTCGTTGACGATATCGACTCCCGCGTGTGCGCGGTGCAGCCAGATCGGCGCCGGGATGCCCGGAATGTCGACGATGACCCTGATGCCGTTGGCATGCATCTTGTCCATGATCTTGTCGAACCATGCGAAGGTGAACTTGCCTGGCGAGGGCTCGAAGGAATCCCAGGACAGGTCGCCCATGCGGACGACATTGAATCCGGCACGCTTCATGATAGCGATGTCGCGCTCGATCTGCTGGGCCGAACGGTCTATCGGCTGATAGCACGTGCCCACAAAGAGCTGTCCGCGGCCCGGCCAGGCCGCGTGTGCGGCGCCATCCTGGGCGATCGACCACGAGTTCCAGGCCATCAGAACCACAAGGGACTTCGCGAGGCGCTTGGGTAACATGACGTTCCCTTTACCATATCGTAGGTCCCATGGTAGGCCGTGAAGGAATTTGGCGGGCGTTCACGGACGCTGGCCGGCAGGCGCACTTCACGGACGCGCCAGTCGAGCACGCCCGGGGCGGCCTTCCAGCGGCGCCTCACGTGCCGCGCACGTTCCGGACACGGCTGCGCGGATGGCCGGCCGTTCGCCGTTCGAGCCGCGGAAGCGGCCGACGTGGCTCGGCGTGTTGTCGCGCGTCGATCTTTGCCACGGCCGCCGCCGGACGGTATCGAGGAGGCTATCGACAATCGGCAGGGAGCTTCCTTCGAAAGTTGACGCGGGATATGCGCTTGGTGGCGATGGGCAATCGGACGGCGCCGGAGATCATAGCCGCTGGATGCTTGCGCCCGGCTTATGGAGGAGATTTCATGCGTGCGAACGCGACGACGACTCTGCTGCTTGCCGCGACGGCATTGGCTGCGGCTCCCATGCCACGGCTACTATATCGTTTCAGCAAAACATAACCTTATCAATCCTGCGTGACGGCCGCTTTGGGGATGTTTGCCTGTTACGGGCGGCAGATCGGGTGCGGTATTGCCGATGGCCTGCACTCCGGGTTTCTCGTCCACCGAAACGGTGATCACATTGGAAGCCGTCTCGCCAGCGCCCCCCCTTGGCATTCTGCAGCGCCACATCCTGATATTCGATTAGGACCCTCCACAGTTTGGCGTCAACGCCATTGAGGGTACCGCCGTATTCCGGGCCCACATTGTGCGACATCACCTGAAATTCTCGGATCATGTCTTGTATCGGTTCAAACGCGGCGGTGTTGAGCTTAACGTTCATGAACGGAGCGCCGTCAAACCACGTGACCCCCCTGGTTCGCCATGCCGCCGGATATCTGGTAGTTCATCGTGCCACTTTGGATAGCATCGTTCTGCGGTATCACTCCCGGCGCCACCGCGATGAGCGCGAATACATTGCGCCCGTTGAGCGGCATATCGGTGACGATGCGCCCTTCGACCACCTGGCCATTGTCGTATCCCTCGAGAGTGTCGTATGCGGACGACTCGGCAATCACGACCTCGCCTTTGAACCTTGGCGCCAGGTAGTCCATGATGCCGAGAAGGGCGTCCGCATGGGTAGCGGCAAGGTGGATGCTGGTATTAACGATGTTGGGCTTGATGACGACGTACTTCTTGCGCGCCAGAAGCGGCTTGATCTGGTCGTCAATGAGCGTGAGCGGTTCGGTGACGTTTTTCCGCAGCTGTTCGCCTTGCACCAGCGATACCGTGCCCCGTTCCTCGTATCGCGGCGCGCGGGGAAAGCCGCGTGATAAATTGGAAGCATCGGTACAGCGGGAGAGAAATTCCAAGAATTAGTCGCGATCATGGCGCGGTTGCGGGAACCGGACGGTTGCCCGTGGGATCGCGAACAGAGCTTCGACTCCATTAAGCCTTATACCCTGGAGGAAACCTACGAAGTTCTGGACGCCATTGACCGCCGCGCCTGGCCGGAACTGGCCGACGAACTCGGCGACTTCATCCTGCAAGCCGTGTTCTACGCGCAGATGGCCGCCGAGCGGGGCCTATTTACCATCGACGATGCGCTCGACGCCATCAATCGCAAGCTGGTGCGCCGCCATCCGCACGTGTTCGGCGAGGAATCGGCGCGCAACGCGGACGACGTCAAGCGGATCTGGGGCGAGGTGAAAGCGGCCGAGAAAGAAACCAGGCGCCAGACGGAAAACCAACCCGGCAGCCACGCGGCCGGGTTGCTGGACGGCGTGCCGCGGGCCATGCCTGCGCTGGTCGAAGCGCAGCAGATCGCCTCCCGCGCGGCCGCCGCGGGTTTCGATTGGGAAAATGCCGCCCAGGTGATGGAGAAGCTCGATGAAGAGCTGGCCGAACTGGAGGCGGCGCGGCGCACTGGGCCGCACGAAGCCATCGAAGACGAACTGGGCGACCTGCTGTTCGTCATGGTGAACCTGGCGCGTTTCCTGAAGGTGGATCCCGAGCAGGCGCTGCGCCGCACCAACGCCAAGTTTCGCGCACGCTTCGGCCACATCGAGCGCGCCCTGGCCGAACGCGGCAAGACGCTCGGAGATTCGACTATTGGCGAAATGGAGGAGCTTTGGCAGGAGGCGAAACGGCCATTGAAATCCGGCGATTGACCCGGCTTTCCGAATACGAGCACGTGGTGCGGCTGCAGCGGGAGATTTGGGGGTTCGATGAAACCGACCTACTACCGCTGCGTTTCATGGTGGTGGCCACGAACGTGGGCGGGCAGGTGTTGGGCGCTTTCGACGGCGAGCGGATGGTCGCCTTTCTCGCCGCCATTCCGGGCATCAAGCCGGGGCCGTGCCCGTATCTGCATAGCCACATGATGGGAGTCCAGCCCGAATATCGCGATAAGGGAATCGGGCGCACGCTCAAGCTGCGGCAGCGCGAAGATGCGCTCGATCGCGCCATTCCCCTGGTCGAATGGACCTTCGATCCGCTCGAGCTCAAGAACGCGTATTTCAATATCGAGCGGCTGGGCGCGATCGTGCGGCGCTACACCGAAAACCAGTACGGCATCACCGGTAGCCCCCTCCATGGCGGTCTCCCGACCGACCGCTGCTACGCCGAATGGTGGATCGGTTCCGCGCGCGTCGGCGGCATTCTGGCGC
The DNA here is from genome assembly GCA_049509915.1 of Bryobacteraceae bacterium. Taxonomy (GTDB): domain Bacteria; phylum Acidobacteriota; class Terriglobia; order Bryobacterales; family Bryobacteraceae; genus JBEKYD01. The sequence continues at coordinate 10,809 of JBEKZL010000120.1, forward strand.
GCGCGCCACGCCAGGAACCCGCTACCGAGCGCATCGCGTATCCCACCGATATGGCGCGCCTCCGCATGGAGGATAGCGCGCGGGCGCGCGACATCCAGCGCCGCAACGCGGAAAAATTTCAAACTGCCTTCGGGCGCGGCCTCGCCGTTACCGGCTTCGAACGCGGGCCCTCCGAATCGAGTTATCTGTTGAGGCCGTGGGAATGAGAATCGAACACGTGACGCTGCGCCGGATCCGCATGCCTCTGGTGCACTTTTTCGAAACCAGCTTCGGCCGCACTTACCAGCGGGACATCGCGCTGGTGGAGGTGTCGGGCGAAGGCCTATCGGGATGGGGCGAAGTCACCGCCGGGGAGAACCCGTTTTACAACGAGGAGTGGACCGAATCGGCATGGATGATTCTGCGCGATTACGCCATCCCTCGCGTCTTGGGGCGCGATCTCGCCAGCGCCGAGGACGTCTATCCCCTGACGGCGCACATCCGCGGCCACAACATGGCGCGCGGTGGGCTGGAGGCGGCCGTTTGGGACCTGGAAGCACGGCGGGACGGAGTTCCGCTGTGGCGCAAGATCGGCGGCGGCGCGCGCCGGCAGATCCCGTGCGGCGTCTCCATCGGCATTCAGGATTCGGCCGAAGAGCTGCTGGCGCTCATCGAGAAAGAGCTGGAGGCCGGCTACCAGCGCATCAAGATCAAGATCAAACCGGGTTGGGACGTGAACGTGGTGCGGCGCGTCCGCGAGAGGTTTCCCTCGATTAGGCTGATGGCCGACGCGAATTCGGCGTATACCTTGGCCGACGCCGAGCACCTCAGAGAGCTGGACGAATTCTATCTGATGATGATCGAGCAGCCGCTGGCGCACGACGACATCGTCGATCATGCCCAGTTGCAGGCTCAGCTCGAAACGCCGATTTGCCTGGACGAATCGATCCGCACGGCGCACCACGCGCAACAAGCCATCCGGCTGCATGCCTGCGGCATGATCAATATCAAGCTGGGACGCGTGGGCGGTTTCGGCGAAGCCAAACGCCTGCACGACGTGGCGCAGGCGGCCGGCATTCCGGTTTGGTGCGGCGGCATGCTCGAATCCGGTGTAGGCCGCGCTCACAACGTGGCCCTGGCCTCGCTCGAAAACTTCGTCCTGCCGGGCGACGTCTCCGCCAGCCGCCGCTACTGGAAGCGCGACATCATTGAACCGCCGGTGGAAACCGCGGCCGACGGCACCATCGCCTTGCGGGACGAACCCGGCTTCGGCTACGCGCTGGACCACGACTTCATTCGAAGCATCACGGTGCGCGAGGAGACCGTGGGTTGAATGCCTTCGTCTCGCTGCTGGGCGCCAACCGCAACTATCGCAACACCTGGATCGGCCAGGTAGTCAGCGAAATCGGCGACCATTTCAATAACATCGCCGTATTCAGCCTGGCGCTGGCAAATACCAAATCCGGTCTCGTGGTGAGCGGCATTATGCTGGCGCGGGCCATCCCCGCCATGCTGATCGGCCCGGCTGCGGGCGTGGTGCTCGACCGGATGGACCGCAAGCGCGTCATGATCGCGAGCGACCTTACTCGCGCCGTGGTCGCGCTGGCATTCATCACCACAGTGCACCGCGGCCATACCTGGCTGTTGTACCTGCTCAGCGCGCTGCTGATGGGAGCATCGCCCTTTTTCACCGCCGGGCGCGCCGCCATTTTGCCCACCATTGCCACCCGCGAAGAGCTGCACACCGCCAACTCCCTTACCCAAACCACGCAGTGGACCACGCTCGCCATCGGCACCTTTCTGGGCGGCGCCAGCGTGGGCCAATTCGGGTATGTGTGGGCCTTCGCCGGCAACTCGCTCTCCTTCCTGATCTCGGCGTTCTGCATTTCCCGGCTGTTTCTGCCGGGGCGCGGGTTTCAACCGGCGCGCCGCGCCATTACCGAGGCTGACGTGGTGCGTCCCTGGCACGAGTACGCCGAGGGGCTCCGCTACATGCGCGGCATTCCGCTGGTGATGGGGCTGATGCTGATTAACGTGGGCTGGGCCACCGGCGGCGGCGCGGCACAGATTCTGTTCTCGATTTTCGGCGAAATCGTTTTCAAGCGCGGACCCAGCGGCCTCGGCACGGTCTGGGGATTCGCCGGTGTCGGCCTGCTTGCCGGCGGCGCCGTAGGCTACCGCATCGGCAGGCGGCTCAGCTTCGCCGAGTACAAACGCACCATCGCCCTTTGCTACATCGTCCACGGCGGCTCCTACATTCTTTTCAGCCAGGCCCGCGGCTTCGGGTGGGCCCTGCTGTTCATCGCCCTGTCCCGGGCGGGCGTTGGTGTAAGCTCCGTGTTGAACATGTCGCAGCTACTGCGCATCATACCGGACGAATTTCGCGGCCGCGTATTCGCCACGATGGACTCCCTGACGTGGTCCGTCATGCTGTTGTCGATGACGGCCGCCGGCTGGGCCACCGAATTCTGGAGCCCACGATTGATCGGGGCCGTGGCGGGCGCGCTCAGCTCCTCGACCGCGATATTCTGGGGCTGGGCGCATCTCACCGGCCGGTTACCGGCCCCGGAGCCGAAAGGCGTCGAGCCCGAGGAGATCGAAGTTCACACCGAGCCGGCGGCATAGTGGAATGGGCGAGTCCGAACTGCTCCTTTAGGAGCGTTTGCCGGATGTGCGATGTTGAATACCGAGGAAATGACAAACGATATGCGCGGCAAAACGATTCTGGTGACGGGCGCGGCCAGGCGCATCGGCCGTGCTATCGCCCTTCGCCTGGCGGAAGAAGGCGCCCGCGTGGCGATCCATTTCTACACATCCGACGCCGAGGCGCGCCGCACGGCCGACGAAGCCGGCGGCGCGGAGCTGTTCCAGGCCAACCTGGAGAACGTGGCGGAAATCGAGAACATGTTCCGCCAGGTGGGCGAACGTCTCGGGCGCTTGGACGGCCTGGTGAATAACGCTGCCCGTTTCACCCTCATCGATCCGCTCCAAATCGCCGAGCGCGATTGGGACTTCATTCACTCTGTCAACCTGAAAGCCACATTTTTCTGTTGCCAGCAGGCGGCTAAGCTCATGCTGGCTTCCGGCGGCGGACGCATCGTCAACATCAGCTCCTTGGGAGGCATCCGACCGGCGGCCAAGCATGCCCACTACTCCGCATCGAAGGCGGGCGTGATTATGTTGACGCGGGCGCTGGCCAAAGCCTGGGCTCCCGCCATCAGCGTGAATTCGGTAGCTCCCGGGATCATCCCCTTCGGCGACGTGGAGGACGACGTCAAACGCCTGATCGAGCTCACTCCCGCCCGCCGCGCCGGAAAACCCGAGGAAGTTGCCGACGCCGTGTTGTATTTCCTGCGCGCCTCGGAGTTTATCACCGGCCAGCTTCTCGCCGTCGATGGCGGCTTGAGCCAACGCTGACGCCGCGCTCCTGACGCAAGGTGCGATTGCCGATCGGCAAGTAAGCTCGGTTGCACCTCCGCCCTTCGCTTGCAAAGGTCCTTTGGTACGGCGGCAGCAGCATCGTCAGGGTCGCGGCGTCGAGCGTGGCACACAGCCTGCAATCAGTGCCGCAGCGGAGGCGGACAGTATGAGACGTGTAGTCGACATTTCAAGGTTACTCCTGAATCAAGTGACCCGCAGCGGTTGGCGTCCGCCTCGCCGCCGGGCAAATGGTCCTTTCTTGCCCGCGAAGATGCCCAGATTTTGGGTTTGGGGCGCGTGAAAAACGCGCAAATCTGGGGTTGATAGCGTGACGATACGCTACTGGCGGGCATCAAGTTCCAGGTGCCGTTCAGGGCTGTGGTCGCGCGCGACGGCGGAACACGCGAAGACCATGGTGGTCACGACGAATTGAGACGGCTCCGATGTCCGAAGCATCCTATTTCTTCTTCGCCATGTATGAGTGCAAGCGCGTTCTAAAGCAGCGAGTGGAACTACGTTGGGATTGGCGGGCCCGCTAGAGCGAGGTGCAGAATCCCCATGGAAATCCGGCAGTTGCTGCAGATCCTTCCGGCCTGCCCAGGGGCATACAGAACCGCGAGTCTTAGGTCCCCGTTGTGAGGGTTCCGAACAGCGCCCCGACGCCCGCGGTCACCGCCATCGCAAGAGCACCCCAGAACGTGACGCGTATGGCGCCGAGTGTCACGCCCGCGCCCCCGGCACGCGCGGCCAAACCGCCCAAAAGCGCCAGGAACAGCAACGAAGTTCCGGCGACAAGGGGGATCAGACCTGCGTGCGGAGCTACGGCCGTGACCACGAGCGGTAGGGCCGCTCCGATGACGAAGCTGCCGGCCGATGCCAACGCCGCCTGAATCGGACGTGCCCTGAAGGTTAAGGAGATGCCGAGTTCATCGCGAGCATGCGCGCCGATTGCGTCATGCGCCATCAGTTGCTCGGCGACCCGTATGGCGAGCGTCGGGTCCAGCCCGCGAGCGACGTAGATCTCCATCAGTTCCTTGCGTTCGCCCTCGTCGTCAGTCTTCAGTTCCGCAGTTTCCAACTTGAGGTCGGCCTCTTCGGTGTCTGACTGCGAGTGCACAGACACGTATTCACCTGCCGCCATCGACATCGCCCCGGCAACCAGGCCGGCGACCCCCGCGACCACTACGTTCCCATGAGTCGCGTGCGCGGCTGCGACGCCGAGCACTAGACTCGCCGTCGAAAGGATCCCGTCGTTCGCACCCAAGACCGCGGCGCGCAGCCAGCCGACGCGTCCCGTTCGGTGCCGTTCCGTTTGGGGAACATGCATTCGCACTTAGCTGTGCGGCACCAACTCCGCTTGCTCCGCATCGGCCTTGGTCTTTTGGACTGTCCCGTCCGGGTGGTTGGGAGGAGAGTAGATCGTGGACAGCTTTAACGCCCTCGTCTTCGAACCGTTGATCACGTTATGGTAGGTACCTGCCGGGACCACCACCACATCTCCATCCCCCACGCGGTGCTCTTGCCCCTCGTTGAAGACGAATGTGGCTTCGCCCTGCTCAATGCGGAAATACTGATCGACTTCCTGATGCACCTCGTCACCGATTTCTTCTCCCGGTCCCAGGCACATCACAACAACCTGGATGTGCTTGCCGGTGAATAGCACCTGGCGAAAGCAGGTGTTCGCCAGAGTCTGTTTCTGCATGTGTCCAACGTATGCAATCATTTTCTTAGCCTCCTATTTCCTGGTTTCTTGCGCAATGGATTCCGCGGTTTGCCGCGCAGGCGGTTCGTCGCTATTCGTTGCCGCTCCCGGCGCCCTCTCCGTCGGTCGATCAGTTGTGCCGTAGTCCGCTCCAGCCTCCGCGGCGGAGGAGATATTCTGGGCGCCGGTGTCTTTCAGCGCTTTGGTTGCCCGGTCACACCACTCGGGGCTGTCGCAATGAACGGAAAGGAGAATTCCCCCACGTCTGATTCGGCCCGCGTACCGCCTGGCCACGTATTCGGACGAGCGCAGGCCCGCCACTAACCCCACGATCCAACCCAGCGCCCCGCCGGCCCCGGCGCCAGCCGCGGCAGCCACCACCGGTCCGGCCGCGGCCAGCGCCCCCAGAGCCGGAATGGCGGAGCTTTGAGTGGAAGCGAACCAGGCCAACGCGGCACCGACCACTCCCCCCGCTGCCGCTCCGATCGCGGAACCCTGCAGGGCTCTGGTATGTTTTTCGTGCGCGAAATCTTTTGACCCTTGGTTGTCGGACGCTAGAACCGAGACGTCCGTCGTCCGATACCCCGCCTTGTGCAGGACTTTGATGGCATCCGAAACGGTTGTCCGATCCGGATAGATTCCCATCACCGATGTGTGCCGTGCCATTTTACCGTTCCTCCTTTTTGGAAGTGTCGCTTCCTTGGTATCTGCACGAACCGGACCAAGCGCTGGAGGCCGTAGCTATGCGGACATCCAGCCCCAGGACAGCACACATTTGTGCAGAATCTGCCTTCAGAAACGCACATTCTGCCGCGCCACGCGACCGCGTGGGCCGTCTGCCCTAACTTCGGCTTAAGGGCCCCTTCAACTTAGACCGCGGCAATCGTGGGAACAGGCCAATTGCACCGGGAACACCGGCGGAAGGCAGGAGAAGAACATGAATTTGGATCAAATCGAAGACAAATGGCAGCAGTTCACTGCCCCTGTCCGCGCGCGATGGGGGGAACTTAGCAATAATGAGCGATACGGATTGGTTAAAGCGGAGGCCGAGAAGCAAGCCGACGAATGGTCGCTGGCGCTGCGGCATTCCGGGCGCGAAGACAATCCTGCCAACCGCTTATAACCACCGCGTTGTTTGTGCCGAGAGTGCGCCGATGGACCTTGAAGTGCTCTTTCTTTGGTTCGTGTACGACCGGACAGGCGACGTCTTGCGGCAGGCTGCCCGACGGAGCGAAGAGCCGGCAGTGCGGAGTTTAGACAAAAGGAGCACGATCAAATGAGCATTTTGAGAACGGCAACAACCAGCGCGTTTTGCTTGACGTTACTGGGCGCGGTAGTCGCACCGGCCGCAAAGGCGGATGACTGGAACAACAAGACCGTAATGACTTTCAGCGCGCCTGTGGAGATTCCCGGAGTCCACCTCAAAGGGTGGGGAGTGTTGCCAGCCGGCACCTATGTATTCAAGCTTCTGGACTCGTCCGCCGACCGCCACATCGTCCAGATCTTCAACGCGGATGAAACGACATGCTACGCCACCATCCTTGCGATCCCAGACTATCGTTTCAGGGCGACCGGCAAGACCGTAGTGACTTTCCGGGAGCGGCCGGCGGGCGAGCCGGAAGCGCTCCGAGCCTGGTTCTATCCCGGCAAGAACTGGGGCGACGAATTCGTATATCCGAAAGCCAGAGCTGCAGTATTGGCAAAAGAAACCAACATCCCCGTTCTCTTCCTGGCGGCCGAAGTCCCGGTGGAAGTCGCGGAGCCGATCCAGTCGGCGGACGCCCCGGCGGTGGTGCAACTGAAACAAGTACCTATCATGGCCATCAAGCCGACCGGAGAAGAGGTACAACTTGCCGAGGTGGTCACTCCGCCGCCGGCAGCGGCTGAAACCGCGGCGGCTCCAGTACCCCCCGCGGCCGCGCGAGAGACGACGCTTCCAGCGACGGCGAGTAACTTGCCTCTGATGGCGTTGTTCGGATTGCTTGCTTTGGGCGGCGCCTGGACCATCCGGCTGGCACAAAAGCGCGTTCGGTAACAGGGTCCTGTGGCTGGGAGACTCGAACGGGGAACCTGGCAATCTCGGGCGGAGAGCACATGAAGGCTATGAGTCTGGGGCTATCGCGGGCCGGAGAGCGCGGCGTGAAAACGGTCTCTCTGGCCGTCCTTCTCCTGCTCGTCGCCGCCGGCTACGCCGGAGATCACGCTCCGCCTGCGGGACAAGATCGCGCCCCGGCATCCTTCTCAATCTGAGTAGACGTAGACTTGGCGGTGTTACACGCCACCGTGACCGACCGCCAAGGCGGCTTTGTCTCCGATCTGAGCCAGCAGGATTTTCGAGTTTACGAGAGCGGCGTACTGCAAATCATCCGGCTTTTCAGGAACGAAGATATTCCGGTCACCGTGGGACATCCTGTCGGGTGTCGATAAGATAGTCACCGTGAAATAAGATAAGTCACAGGCGATGCCCGAGTCGAAGGACGATATCGATCCTGTTACCCCGGGCGCGCGTTACACTCTTGCTCCCGGCGGGTCGGCAACTCCTCCCGGCGGCAGAAAATCCGGAAGGTCAAGGCGTGCCACGCCGATCCGGTTGTCGGCCATCCCGTAATAGACGTCGAAGCGGTCCGGCGATCCGATATCGTTGCGCCGGTCGATGCCGGTGGGGAACACGACATCAGCGACGGTGCCGCGGCGTTCTTGCGGCAGCACTGGCGCGAGCGCCGGCTCGGGTGAGCGACAGCGGATCGCGCGCGGATGCTCCTTCGAGAGCAACATTACGCCGGCCGAGTAGCACAATTGGTGTGTAGCGCTGTTCGGTTCCACCATGTCTCTGACGCCGTGGTAAACGATCAGCCAGCCGTGGCGGGTCAGGACGGGCGGAGTGCCCGCGCCGATTTTCAGCCGCTCCCAGGGCGACACCGGAGTCGCCAATCGGTGGTGACAGGCAAAATGCCCGAGGCGATGTGGATCACCGCCCTCTAGGGCCATCGAGCAGTAGGAAATCCAAATGCTCTCCCGATCGAGATCCACGTCGCGGGTCGCGGCGTGGCAGGCGGTTTCCTCCGGACGAGTGCCGGGAAAAAGCGGCCGGTGAAGCATGGCCAGTTCCAGATGCCCCGACGGATTCGGAATGGCGGCGGGGAAAAGGCTGGCATCCTTGTCATCTACATCGCCGATATCTATGCCGTGATACCGACCGAAAGTTGCCAGACCCAGGCGTCGCCAGTGGAAAAGGTCTTCACATTGTGCCAGCGCGATCCGCGGGCCTTGATGAGAATATGCCGTGTAGGTCATGTGATAGCGGTGGAGCGGTTCCACGAATGTGCGAGGATCCTCGCAGCCACCGCCGCCGCCGGGCCGGAGCTCATAATCGGCTTGCGGCTCGATCGCGATACCGAGCCGCTCGGCGCCGGCCGGATCGCCGGCTTGGTTGAATCGCACCCGAGCGATGCCGATGCGCGAGTAATTCCCCCGCGCAACCAGGCGCGGGAAGAGGTACAGCTTACCATCGGGGCCACGAGCGGCAGCCGGATTCAGAACACCTTCGACCTCCTGGGGATTACCCGGCTCCGGCTCCATCATGATTCCCAGGCGCTGTAACTTAAATGCGCTCATCGAGGCACCTCATAGATTCACGCTTCTTGACCGCGCTCCGACAAACAAGCGATGATTGCCTCGATGACCAGCTTAGTCTCGTTGGGACCACGAATGGGGATAGAAACGACCCCCGCCTGTTGCGCGGGATAGTCATTTCCGCCCGGAAACAACGCATCGCCTACAAAAATCATCTCTTTCAATGAAATGCCCAGGATATCGCGTAGCTTCCTGATTCCGTAGGCCTTGTCAATGCCAGGTTTGGTGACATCAATGGACGTTGCGCCGCCCATGCGGACGGAAAACCCGGGGATCAAAGTCTCGACAATCGCTTTGATCTTCTTCCGCTTGGCGAAATCGGGATCCCATTTCTGTTTTTCTTGCAGGGGCGCCTGCTGACCTAGCGCGGAAAATGTCATCTGGCTACCCCGATCTTCAATCACTTCTCCCCAAACTTTGTCGGCTTTGAAGCCAGCTTGTCCGACCGCGCTGTCGAGAGAACTGACGATTTTGGCTTTCTCCTCCGCGGTGAAATCCTCGGCTTCGCCGATCGGGCCTTCGCCTGGCAGCGGTGCCGCGAGCACGCTAGCCAAACGCCGGCCGCCCCACAGCCGATATTGATAGATCGGTTCGAACCGCAGCGGATACAGCGGGAGTTGACTCATGGACTAATCGTTCTCCTGGTTGCTGATGGCGAGTGCCACCGGGCGCTGCGGCCGGCCGTGAGGCACCAACGCCAAGTCATCACTCACGACATAAATAGCGATGGCGGCGATCATAAAACACAGCCCGACCCAGAAACGCCAATCGCGATGCGCACGTTTCCAATAGGGAAGTTGGTCATGATGGACACTGTCAGGAGGCGGCGTTCCATGCTGGTGGAGCTGCGGTTAGGCTCGTTCATTGGTTTCAGGCATTCTGAGCCGCAGGCTTGACGCGCTGAGGGACACCTCTTGTGTCACTAATGCCTTCCATCGCAGCATTATATCGCCACACCGGGCAGCGCGGTTGCACGCGGCTCGATGATACAGAACTTGCTGTGCCGCCGCCACATTGGATTGGGGAATGCCCAATTCGGCAAATCGTTTGTTGCAGGGTGGGAAGCTTTCATCCATCGCCAGCAGTCCCCTATCGTCGGCGACCATCGCAATCGCCGTCTCTTCAAGTATTTGCGAATTCGAATCAGTGCGGCTACTTTGGAACGACGGCCCAGACGGCGTGGTATAGGGGGTGCTGGTCCTGATCGATGTGGAATTGCCAATAGCGATCAAAGTCTCCGGAGAGATAGATGGCTCGGAGTTGTACAATGGCCTCCGCCATTGGCTCGCCTAAGAGAATGCGCAGCGTTCGGTGGAGGACCCAAAGGTCGGCTTCCGGGCTTGCCTCGGCATGGAAGACATAGGCGGCTTTCCAGAGTTTCTCCAGCACGTGCATCAGATCCAGGATCAAGGTGAGTTTGAGCTTTTGGTCCACTCGGATCTGGAGAGCCCGCTCGCCGTCGGTCAGGGCCAGGCGCGTTGTGGATCGCGCGGGATCGCGGCCCATCTCTTTGGCCACCTCCTCGATCACGGCGGTCTTGCCCTTGAGCAAACTCGCCCACACTCGTTTGTTCTCCGGACGTGGCGGAGGAGGCGCTTCACCTGACGCCGGGCGGGAGTTGGGCAAAAGGCTATCGATGACTTGTTGTGGGGTCCGCACCCAAGGCGCGCGGGTGAAGACGGTGGCGACCGTGGCCATACGTTTCTTATTGGCCTTCTGCCCTTTGGTCAGCCGCGCTCTGGGTTGTGCGCCGCAAGGCTTGACCATGGGAATGCCCTTGCCGTCGATCGCCGCCACCAGGATCGAGCCGGCGGCAGCGGCCATCGAACGCTGTTGGTAGAACGCGTCAAAGTCCCGAGCGGCATCCGGCAGGATTTCTTCCAGGCTGCGTTTGGAGACGGAAACGCCGGTCAACTCGGCAATGGTTTGCACTTGGGGAGGCCTTGACCACGACCTCCAGATTCCTCACCCGCTCGCACAGATCCTCCTGTACGTGTTTGCGGGCAAAGCTGGCGCCGAGGGTATCGATGATCCTCTGCGGTTCCGCCTGTTCCCAGTAGCGCAGCGCCAACGCGAACGACTTCTGAAGGCTAGCCAAGTCACCCGACACCCGCTGGCGCATCGGTCCCATCGGTATCGGCTCGCCCCATACGCACACCAGAGCCCGCATGGGCACCCTCTGGCGCCACCCTCAGATCTCCGCCAGGCGTCGCCGCAGGCACCTTGCAATACTGCCGGAATTGGTCTTCCATGAAGTTCGTCGATCCGCACTTCGGACAGCAGACTAGCTGATGCTCTTTATCTTCCATGAGCTTTGTCTCCGGTACCATCCAGCGCCCCGGCTGTCCCAACTGTACACTTAGAATATCGCTGGGGCGGAAGACTACCTTGCGGGGGGTGCGCGACCCACAAGTCGAGCGCGGGCAATTTGCTTTTTGGGGCGCTATAATCCTAACGTATGCATACGTTAGGATTGGAGGCGCCCCTTGTCTGACTCCCTCGCC
>JBEKZL010000121.1:0-27516 GCA_049509915.1 Bryobacteraceae bacterium
GTTGGTGAAGGAGCGAATCTCGGATCGAAGGGTATTGAAGTTGATCCGGCAGTGGCTGGCAGCGGGAGTGATGGAAGACGGGACGGTGAGGGAAACGCTGGCGGGAACCCCGCAGGGCGGAGCGATCTCGCCGTTGCTGGCGACGTTCTTCGAGGCTGGGGGAATTACTTCCGAACGGGCACGAGCTCACGGGAGTTCCTGAAGATGGACCGATTCGTGTATTCGCGACTGGTGCGCTGGTTAAATCGGCGAGGCGGGCAACGCGGCGGGGCATCTGGACCGGCAAACAGTTTTGGGCTATGGGTCTGCACCGCCTGCGTGGGACCGTGCGCTACCCGGCGCAAGCCGCACCAGGAAGATCATCGTTAAGCCGTGTGCGGGAAAACCGCACGCACGGTTTGAAAGGGGTTTGTTGAAAACGGGCTGGCTATTCTAGCCAGTACCGCGTCAAAATCTACCTATGCGTACCACGCTCAGCCTGGATGACGATGTTGCCGCATTACTGGAGCAGATGCGGAAGGCGAAAGAGACGACTTTCAAGCAGATCGTGAACGACGCCCTTCGGGAAGGTCTGGCGCGACTGAGTTCTCCCGCTGAACCGCGGCCATTTCGCACCCAGCCGGTCGACTTGGGGAACTGCTATTATCCGAATCTGGATAATGTCTGGGACGTTTTGGACGAGGTGGAACGAAGCGGGTCGGGGAGATGATTCTCGTGGACGTAAATCTGCTGGTCTACGCTTGGGACCGCGGGGCACCACAACACGAAACGGCTGTTGGGTGGCTGGATAGGAAACTGAGCGAACCTACCCGAGTGGGGCTGCCCTGGGAGTGCCTGCTTGGCTTTATGCGGGTGGTCACGAACCCCCGCATCTACGAGAGACCTGCGCCGGTGAACCTGGCATGGGGGCAGGTGGAGCATTGGCTGAGCGCTCGCAATGCATGGATACCGCTGCCGGGCAATCGGCACCAGGAAATCCTAGGACGCCTCTTGACTCGGCTGGGGGGTGGAGCGAAATTGATTCCCGACGCTCATCTGGCAGCCCTTGCGATCGAGCACGGACTCGACCTCTGTTCGACGGACGGCGATTTTGCGCGATTCGAGGGTTTGAGGTGGGTGAATCCGTTGAACCGGTAGTTCTGTTGAACCTTTAGTTCGGCTCTTGGCATCCTTAGTGCGCACTATCGACTCACGACGCCGATCACCGCCAGCCATGTACGTGGAAGGGCACGTAATAGCGCGAGTCGCGATCCCGCGTGGTCAGTTTGAAGCCGCGCTCCGTCAGAAACTCGCGGACAAAGGCGAGCGTGCGGAACGCCTCGCCCTCACCGCGAGAGGCTCTGAAATCGTGCGCCGCGATCGAGACGGAGCGAGTGCGATCGAGCGCACGGCGGCAACCCGGAAGCGCCAGCCGCTCGGCGCCCTCGATATTCATCTTGAGAAAGTCGATGCGTTCGATGGAGCACTCCACCGCCAGGTCGTCGAAGCGTAAGCCCTCCACCGCGAAACTTGTGGGCGAGGCCGCTCCATTGCGCACATAGTTGGATTCCCACACTGGCAGCGTCTCGATTTGAAGGCTGGCCGGCGCTTCCACGCAGGCGCGCTGGATGGCCGTCACGTTCGATAGCCGGTTGCGCTCGCAGAATTTTTCCAAAGCCAGGAACGAAACCGGGTGCGGTTCGATCGCGTAGACTCTTCCCGCCGGACCCACGGCACGGGAGAACGCGAACACGTCTTCGCCGCGCCCCGCGCCGATGTCCACGATCGCGTCCCCCGCCTGCGGCTTGTAAACGTGAAACCAGTAGTCGCCGGCGTCGCGCAGATACTTCTCCGCGGCATGGCACCATCGCTGCCAGTTCGGTTCCCCCACCTGGAAAAGATCCGGGTCGGGGAAGTAGTGGGGACCCACGCGCCGCATCCACATGCCGTCCCACAGGATTTCAATGTCCACGGCCGGCGCGGCCGCGCGTGCCGCGGCCGTCGCCGCGCTCGCCAACTCCCGTCTTCCGGCGGGATTATCCAGCGCCTGCACCTTCGATGGATCGATCCACATGGTTAGTCCATCCCTTTCGTTCGCGCCGCCGCTTGTCCGGCGAACGCCGGTGTGCCGGATGCGCGGCTGACGTCAGCGTCATTCCGGGTGTCGCCGACGCAATTTCTCCAGCATTTTAGTAAGCCCAGTACCGTTTATGCCGATGCCGTTACCTTTATGTCTTAATGATACGGGACCGATCCTTGCAACAGTGAATTGGCCGGGTGTACAATTCGGAGGCTCGGCATCCGAAACAAGCGATCCGAGTCAAGATTCCTAAAGGCCAAGAATGTAATCGGCCATCCGGAGGAGAGTATTTTGATGGGCTCCAGAACGGTTTTTGACAAAGTTAAAGGACTCGGCTTAATGGTGGTGTGTATGACTGTCGCCCAAGGCGCGTGGGGGCAAACCTACACCGCGGCGGGGTTGGGCACCCTCTCCGGGGGATCGACCAGCTACCCGACCGCCATCAATGCCAGCGGGCAGGTCGTTGGATACGCCAATACCTCGTCCGGAGCAATCCACGCGTTTCTTTACAGCAGTGGAGTCATGAGCGACTTGGGTTCGCTGAGCGGCGACTTATACAGCCAGGCAACGGGCATCAATAACAGCGGGGAGGTTGTTGGCTTTGCTTCCCCGTCTTACGGCAGTGCGGCTACATACGCATTTGTGTACAGCGGCGGTAACATGACTCTCCTGGGCACGCTTACGGGCGACCCCTACAGCGTCGCCAACGCTGTCAATAGCAGCGGCCAGGTTGCGGGATATTCCCTTAGCTCCGGTTCGCCGAGTATCCCCACCGCGTTTCTGTACAGCGGCAGCGGAAGCCCGCAGGGCCTGGGTACGCTGGGAGGTGCCGATAGCTTAGCCGAGGGCATCAACAGCCTCGGGCAGGTGGTTGGGTGGTCTCATACCTCCGGTACCTCCGGCGGACAGCAACACGGGTTTTTCTATAACGGCACGTCGATGACCGATCTGGGCACTCTCTCCGGCGGAAACCAGAGCATCGCCTCGGCGATCAACACCAGCGGGCAAATTGTGGGATTCGGCAACACAGGCTCGGCGCCCGCCCACGCGTTTCTCTACACCGCTGGGACCGGGATGACCGACCTGGGCGTTATCAGCGGCTATGTAACCAGCTTCGCGACGGCTATCAATAGCGGCGGGCAGATTGTGGGGTATAGCACTTCCTCCGGCGCAATCGCGCACGCTTTTGTGTACAGTGACGCGACGATGACGGATCTGAACAGCGTAGTTTCCGGCCTTCCCGGTGGCGCATACCTTGAATATGCCACTGCGATCAACGATTCCGGACAAATTATCGCCGTGGCAAGCAATAACCTCGCTTACCTCTTGACTCCCAACACGACCACGACTGCGCTGCAATTGATTCCAGTCACTCCCTGCCGCGTGATCGATACGCGCAACACAGCCGGGACTTTCGGCGGACCGTACATTGCCGGCAACACTACCCGCCCTATCCCGGTCCCGTCCAGTTCCTGCGGGATCCCTGCGAACGCAGCGGCCTATTCGCTCAATGTTACGGTCTTACCCAGGACGGGATCCCTGGACTATCTGTTGGTCTGGCCAACCGGCCAGTCGGAACCCGGGGTTTCCACGCTCAATTCGTATGAAGGGGCGGTTCTGGCCAATGCCGCCATCGTTCCCGCCGGCACGGGTGGGTCCATCGATGTTTACGCCACCGACGACACGGACCTGCTGATCGACATCAACGGCTACTTTGTGCCGCACACCACCGGATCGCTGCAGTTCTACCCGTTGACTCCATGCCGGGTGCTGGACACGCGAAGCGGTAGTGGGCCGCTTGCCGGACCGTCTCTGGCGGCCGGCGTGCCCCGGTCGTTCCCGATCCCGTCGAGCGGGTGCGACGTGCCCAGCGGCGCCGGCGCCTATGCGTTTAATGTGACGGTGCAGCCGCCGCCGGCGGGGGGGCTGGACTATCTGGCAGCCTGGCCGACTGGAGGGGCGAATCCCGGTGCCTCCACGTTGAACGACTATGCCGGCACGGTGGTGGCTAACGCGGCGATCGTACCGGCTGGAACCGGCGGCGCGGTCACTTTCTATGCCTCCAATACGACCGACCTGCTGGTGGACATCAACGGTTACTTCGCGGCGCCGGGCGCGGGCGGGCTCAACTTCTACACCGTGACCCCCTGCCGCATCGTAGATACGCGCAACACGCCGGACGGCACATTCGCCGGACCGATTATGACGTCGTCTACGACTAGGCCGTTCCCGCTGTCCCAGGGCCCTTGTGGGATACCGGAGAGCGCGGCGGCGTACTCGCTCAACGTGACGGTGCAGCCCTATGAGGACGACCTCGATTACCTGAGCATTTGGCCCGTCGGAGCAAGCGTGCCGGGGGTATCGACGTTGAACTCCTACACCGGCACGGTTGTGGCGAACGCGGCAATCGTTCCGGCCGGGACCGGTGGTGCCGTCAACGTGTTCGTGACGAACACCACCTACGTCATCATCGACACCAACGGGTATTTCCAATAAGCCGTATTGCGACCCTCGGCGCGGCGCGGCCAATTACCGCGCCGCGCCATCGCGTTTGTAAATACTTGCAGGTACGCGATGGGAACTTTCAATACCTCATCAACTTGACTCGAATCATGGCACCTTCGGAGGACAATCTGACGGTAGGGCCGGAATAGTCGCCTTGCGAGGTTGTCCCAAGCGCGGTCCGTTTCCATACACCGTTCTCGTAGGCGCCTTCTTCATTGGAGAGTAACTGCGCCGCCGTGTAACTCGATCCTTGCGCCGGCCGGAACTCCATCGAAGAATCGAAGCCCATGATCAGAAACTCGTCCGGGGCGAGTTCGGCGAAAACCAGCCAATGGGGGCGCCTCGCCCGTGCCATCGGAACGATTTTAGGCACCGAAGAGCAGGAGGGATGACGAATGTTCTGGCGACGGAAGCGGTCCCCGGCCGATTTTGGCGAGGAGATTCGCGCGCATCTCGACCTCGAAGCCGACGAATGGAAGTCCCAAGGCCTGGCCGACCGGGACGCCGGCAACGCCGCGCGCAGAAGTTTCGGGAATGTGACGGCGGCCCGGGAGCGCTTCTACGAAACAGGCCGCCCGCTGTGGTTGGACCACCTGCTTCAAGACCTCCGCTACGCCCTCCGCGGCATGCGCAAGAGTCCGGGTTTCACCGTGGCGGTGGTATTTACGCTGGCCTTGGGCATGGGCGCGAACACCGCCATCTTCAGCCTGATCGATGCCGTGTTGATGCGCTCGCTGCCGGTGAAAGACCCGTCGAGCCTGTACTTTCTGAACAGCGCCGGCGCTCGCGGGGTTCGCGTATCGCCGCCCTACCCCTGTTTCGAACGCTTCCGGTCGCAGGCAACCTTCTTCGCTGGGATTGCCGCGTTCTCCGCTCACGATTTCGGCATTCGCATCGATGGCCCGATGGAGCAGGTGGATGGGGCGACGGTCTCTGGCAATTACTTCGACCTGCTCGGCGTGAGTCCGTTCGCCGGCCGGCTTTTCACCGCCGCCGACGACCGGCTCAACCCTCCCGCGGCCGTCATCAGTTATGGGTTCTGGCAGCGGCGCTTCGCCGGTAAGGCGGACGCCATCGGCAAGACATTCTATCTGGACAACACAAAATTCACGATCGTCGGAATCGCGCCGCCTGGGTTTAACGGCTTGACGCCTGGCCAGCACGACGATGTGACCATGCCGTTTACCATCGCCGGGCCTAAACTCCTTCGCGACCCCGGCGCATGGTTTTTCCGGGCCGTCGCGCGTCTGAAGCCTGGCATAACGGACGAACGGGCGCGGGTCGGGATCGATCCCATCTTCCAATCCTTCATGAATGAATACCCGCCGTCGGCCGACGCCCGCCGCGATTACCTTCGCAACATGGAGCTCAGTCCCGCGTCGCGCGGCCTGGATGAGTTGCGAGAGCGTTTTTCCCGGCCGCTCTGGGCGCTGATGGCCGTGGTCGGACTGGTGCTGCTGGTGGGATGCGCCAACATCACCAACCTGCTGCTGGCGCGGGCCGACAGGCGCGGGCGGGAGTTCGCGGTGCGGGTCGCGATCGGCGCCGGGAGGGGTCGTCTGTTCCGCCAGGTGTTAGTCGAGACGGGGTTGCTATTCGCGGCCGGTGGGGTAACCAGCGCCGCGGTGGCGTGGTGCGCGTCGCGCTCCGTGGTAGGCTTCTTCGCCGGCGGCGCGCACCCTATCCTTATAGAGGTCGATTGGGACTGGCGCGTCGTCGGCTTCACCGCGGGCTTGTCTTTGCTGACCGCGCTTATTTTCGGTGTGGCGCCGATCTTAAGAGCGCTACGGGCCGATCCCCACCGGGCGATGAAGGATGGCGGGCGCACCACCGGGGCGCGAGGCATCCAGTTGCGACAGTTTCTGGTGGCGTTTCAAGTGGCGCTGTCGCTGATTCTGCTGATGGGCGCGGCGTTATTTCTCGCCACTCTGCAGAACCTTTACTCGAAGGCCGCGGAATTCCACGCCGACCGGGTAGCCCTGCTTTTGATCCACTTACCCGACCCTGTCTACCATCGACCGGAGGTCCGGATTGCCGGGTGGGACCGGATACTGGCGGAGGTCCGCGGCCTGGCGGGCGTGCGGTCCGCCGGCCTCTCGCGCATGACGCCGCTCGACGGCAGCGATCGCGGTGTGCGTATCGCGGTGCCCGGATTCCAGCCTCGTTCCGACCGGGACAGCGGCATTGGCCTCAATACCGTGAGTGAGGACTATTTCAGGACCTTGGGGACATCGATACTGCAAGGCCGGGACTTCACCGGGAGCGACCGGGAGGGTGCGCCAAGAGTTGCGCTGCCTAATGAAAGCGCTCGAAGACATTTCTTCGGCCGCCGCGATCCAGTCGGAACCTCCGTGACACTGTTGGGTCGCCTGCAATACCGGATCGTCGGCGTGGTCCAGGATGCCAGGCAGGCGGATCTCAGGAAGGAAGCTGGAGACTTCGTCTATATTCCGGTCCGGCAACCCATCGATATGGGTGCCTTCATGACGCTGAGCATCCGCACGGCCGGCGACCCGCGGGGCTTGATCGGCGCCTTTGAGCGCCGGGTGCGCGGCCTGGGTCCGGAGATTCGCGTGATTCGTACCGGCACCCTCGCACAGCAGTTCGACGAAAGCCTGCTGCAGGAACGCCTGATTTCCACCCTGGCAACCGCTTTCGGCGCGCTGGCGTTGCTGCTTTCGGCGGTGGGATTATACGGCGTCCTGGCGTATTCGGTGGGCCGGCGCACCGCCGAAATCGGCATCCGTATGACGCTCGGTGCGCGGCCGGGCCAAGTGGTCTGGAGTGTCCTGAGCGAGACACTTTGGCGGGTAACGCTCGGTCTGGCCGCCGGAGCCTTGGCCTCGATCCCGCTCGCGAGGCTGGCGGAAAAGCTGCTCTATGGGGTAACGCCGACCGATGCCGTTGCGCTGGCCGGCTCGGCCGCGCTGCTGGTCGCCGTGTCGTTGCTGGCGAGCTATCTGCCGGCTCGACGGGCAGGCCGGATCGATCCCGCCGCGGCGTTACGGAGCGAGTAGAACGCTCGCGGCCGATATCGATTCGGTACCCGGGCCGGGGAAAACCCGATCAAGCTGTTCTGCCGGTGTTGTATGATTTGAGAGCCCCAGAATTTGTCAGCGCCGGATTCCCGCGTTCGCATGCACGAAAATGTGAGGTTTCTCACAAAACATGCGAACCCGAGCCGTTCGGTGCCATTTTCCGGCGTGTGTATTACGGAGGAGATTTCAAAATGACGAGAATAATGAAAACCTGTGCCCTGGCGGTTCTGGCGGGAGCCATCGCCAATGCGGCCACCACGACCACTCAGACCACGCTCACGGTTACCAACGCGACCGTAACTCTGTCCGGCACGAGTCTGGCCGTGGCCGGACCGTCTACAACGCTGTCCAACATCGGCAACGGGACGTTCGCCGCGACTGTTCCTTTCGCCAACGTCACTGGCACCAGCGTCACCGCCCCGTTCACGATCACCCTGACCGGCGGCGCGAACACTATCACCGGAAACCTCATTGTGCCGACCGCGCTGTTCTTGGGCACTCAGACCGGCGGCTCCGGGTCGGCGACGGTCACCGGAGGCACAGGCACCTATGCGGGAGCGACTGGCTCGTTTCCGACCATAACGGGCACCTCCACCGGAACAATAACAACCAACCTCCAGGTGAGTTTTACCGGCGCCGGCAGCATCACCACCGGCGGCTCGGGGGGCACTACGCCGGCCCCCACCGTTACCCAACTCCAGAACAATTACAGCTACATTCTGCCCGGATTGCCTAACTACGGGATTGCCCCTGGCAGCCTGTTCATCATCAAGGGCACCAACCTGAGCAGCCAGCCGCTTTCCTCGCTGCAGTCGAGCGCGGCACCCGGCCTGCCTCTCACCTTGAACGGCACCAGCGTCTCGGTGACGGTCAACGGCACCACCGTCCAGCCGCCGATCTATTACACATCTCCCACCCAGCTCGGCGTGGTGCTTCCCTCCAGCACGCCGGTCGGCACCGGGACCATCACAGTGACTAACAGCGGACAGCCCAGCCTGACCGCGCCCATTCAGGTCGTGACCAGCGCTCTGGGACTCGACACGCTCTACGGAAGCGGTACCGGCGAGGGTGTAGTCACCGACGCCAACGGCGTTGTTCTGACCGCGACTAATTCCGCCAGCCCGGGGCAGACCGTGATCCTATGGGGCTCCGGCGTGGGCGCCGACACCGCCAATACCGACCGCGTCTACCCCGAACAACAGGACAATCTGACCGGCATTCCGATGCAGGTCTATATCGGCGGCATCTCGGCCACCATTCTCTATCGCGGGCGCTCGCAATTCCCTGGCGTGGACCAGGTCAACGTGACGATCCCGACCACCGTCGCCACCGGCTGCGACGTTTCGGTGGTGGCAGTGAGTGGCAATGTAGTCAGTAATTCGATCACGCTTCCGATTAATGCCGGCGGCGGCGCGTGCAGCGATCCGAATCTCGGCATCGGCGGAACTACCGCCTCGAGCTTGAGCGGCAAGACCACCGTGAATTACGGCTTCGCGGCCATTCTCGAGTCCACGGAGCCGGGTATCGCCAGTTCCGCGCCCACTACCACCAGTTCGGCCACGGCCATCTTTGAGAGCGTCTCGGGCGCGCAGTTCGCCGCCAGCGCCAGCTCCGGCTACGCTTCGATCGGCAGTTGCATCGTGACCGCCTCGACTACGTCGTCTTCGAACGGCACCATTCCCACCATCACTGGCCTGGACGCCGGCGCAGTCAGCGTGACGGGTCCGGCCGGAACCCAGACCCTGAGCACCATTCCCGGCTATCTAGGTATCTATGAGGCCACTTTGCCGTCGGGATTCATTCCCCCGGCCGGCGGATCGTACACGTTCAACGGCACGGGCGGGCAAAACGTGGGCGCCTTCAACACGTCGATCAATTTCACCAATCCGCTAACCTGGACGAACTCGGCCTCGCTCGGCACGGTAACCCGGTCGCAGGGAGCGACAGTTACCTGGTCGGGAGGCGCCTCGGGAACCTATGTCGAGATCTCCGGAGGTTCGACAGCTACCGTCGGCGGGCAAACCGTGACCGTCACTTTCATCTGCAACGCTCCGGCCAGCGCGGGGACGTTCACCGTTCCCCCAGCAGTGTTGCTGGCGCTGCCCGCGGGAAGCGGGAGTCTCTCGGTGGAAAACTCCACCAATCCGCAAACCTTCACCGCCTCCGGGCTCGATCTCGGCTATGTAACCGCCGCCGTCCTGGTCGGAATCGGCGCGACCTATAACTAAGCCGCGAGTCAGAGCCGCGACCGTCAGGGAGCGGTTGCAGCCGAGCTGTGGGGCAGGCGGTTCCGCCTGCCCTTCGCTCACCCCACGATCTCCGCCAGAATCCGCCGCGCCACTTCCTTGCCGCGCTCGCCCACTTCGCCCACCGGGCCCACGCAGGACGGGCAGCCGTTGTCGCACGCGCAGGAAGTCAGCAATTCAGCCGTCTGGCTCAGCAGCCGCGGGGCCAGACGGTACAGCGGCGCGCTCATACCCACGCCGCCGGGATAGGCGTCGTAGAGGTAAAGGTTGGGCTCGAACGCCTCCAGGCTGCCGGTGTCCTGTTCGCTGGTTGCCACACCCAGGTCCCGCGGATCGCACATCAACAACAGCGCCGCTACGGTGCGTAGCGCCGTGCCCAGGCCGGCAATCCCGCTCTGCCGTTCCTCCGCGGTGAATTCGCCTGCCAACCGCGCCAGGAACGCCGCCGGAAAGTGCAGCCAGAAAGCCGTGGTGTGCATCTCCTGCTCGGGCATGTTCAACTTTCCCGCTCCGACGTTCTCATTCGTATAAAACTTGATCTTCTTGAAGCCGACGATTTGGCGGTTCACCCGCACATCGCCGTGTACCCTCCGCGCGGCCGATGGAAACGCTTCGGATTCGAACTCCTGGAGCGCTTTCACCTGGGTGTAATCGATGGCGTCGGTGTAGTAATCGGAATCCACCCGCTTCACGTAGGCCTTGCGCTCCTTGTAATCGAAGCGTTCCACATGATACTGGCGCGCCTCGTGCAGATAGATGGCTTTCTCGTGAAGAGTAGTAAGTGCCGTCGTAAAGGAAACCTCGGCAATGATCTCGGCTTCGCCGGTAATATCCACGACCACGAAGTTATCGCTCGATACCGAGCGCAGGCTGGTGGCATCGGCCGGATAGGTGTCGCTGGTCCAGTGCCAGGCGCCAGCGGAGCGATGCAGGAACCCGGCTTCTTCCAGATATCCGCAGATCTCAGCCGTGTCGTGCCGCCCGAACTTTTCGCCCTCGCGGATGGGCAGCTCGAAGGCCGCGCACTTCAGGTGGGCCAGCAGAATTTCGAGGTTATCGGGATTGACATAAGCGTGCTCCGGCGAGCGGCCGAAGAAATAATCCGGGTGCTCGACGATGTATTGATCGAGCGGCGCACTCGAGGCCACCAGCACCGCCGCCGACGTTCCCTGCCGCCTTCCGGCCCGGCCCGCGCGCTGCCAACTGGAGGCAATCGTACCGGCGTATCCGGCCATCACCACGGCATCGAGCGAGCCGATGTCGATCCCCAGCTCCAGCGCGTTGGTCGCCACCACGGCCCGAATCTGCCCGTCCCTCAGGCGCCGCTCGATCTCCCGGCGCTCCCTTGGCAGATAGCCGCCCCGGTAGCCGCGTACGGTTTCGGTGGGCAGCCGGCCG
This sequence comes from Bryobacteraceae bacterium, assembly GCA_049509915.1. Taxonomy (GTDB): domain Bacteria; phylum Acidobacteriota; class Terriglobia; order Bryobacterales; family Bryobacteraceae; genus JBEKYD01. The sequence goes on from JBEKZL010000121.1 coordinate 11,247, forward strand.
CGATCCTGCGCGTCTTTCAGGTAAGTTACCAGTAACTCGGTAGCCAGCCGGTTATTGGCGAAAACCAGGGTCTGCAGGTTCCGCTCCAGAAATTCCATCGCCACGCGGCGCGTTTCCTGGATATAACTGCGGCGGATGCCGAGCTGGCGGTTGACTACGGGCGGATTGTAGAAGATGAAATACTTTTCGCCGCGAGGCGCGCCGTTGCGCTCCACCAGGTCGAAATCTTCTTCCGTGACGGCCTCGGCCAGTTCGCGCGGGTTGGCGATAGTGGCCGAGCAGCAGATGAATTGCGGCTTGGAATGGTAAAACTCGCAGATGCGCCGCAGCCGCCGCAGCAGATTGGCCAGGTGACTGCCGTAGACGCCGCGATAGTAATGCAGTTCATCGATGATGATATAGCGCAGGCTTTCGAAATAACGGGCCCAGCGGGTGTGGTGCGGCAGGATGCCGGAATGCAGCATGTCCGGATTGGTCAGCACCACGTTGGCCCGCTGCCGGACGGCTTTGCGGGCGTCCTGCGGCGTATCGCCGTCGTAGGTGAACGCGCGCATCCCGGCGCCCATGTCGTCCACCGCGCTCTGAAATTCGTGCAACTGATCCTCCGCCAGCGCCTTGGTGGGGAAAAGGTACATGGCCCGGGCGTCCGTGTCGCGCATCAGCCGGTTCCATACGGGCAGGTTGTAGCACAGCGTTTTGCCGCTGGCCGTGGGTGTGACAATTACCACGTTCCGGCCGGCGTCGACGCGCTCGAACGCTTCCGCCTGGTGGGAGTAGAGCCGCGCGATGCCGCGTTTCTTCAGCGCCGCCCGCAGGCGGGGGTCGATGGCCGGGGGCATTTCCGCATACACCCCTTCGCTCGCCGCCTGGTGGTGAACCGCCCGCACCGGGGAATCAGGCTCCAGATGAGCGGCACGAAACCGCGCCACCACCGCATCCAGCGACGGACGGAAGCGGTGCGAAAGCTCCTCGGTGAATTCCGGAAACCCGAGCGACAGATTCATTTCCATTTTCGCCTTTTCTTTGCTAACTTACCGCGAAATGGTCCGCCGGTACAAGGTGGGGTGGAACAAAGGGCGCTTGACCGATTTTGGGGATTTCGTGGTTTAGGCGCGGCAACCGCTCCCTCGCGGTCGCAGCTTGGTTACGGGCACCGCGCGTTTTCAATCACTTAACGAGCCGCTACCGCGCCCTGGAACAGATGGCGGCTAATGGGTTAAGATCAAAAGCTATGAAACCAGCCGTCGGCTTCTTCACTGTACTCGTATTCGCCACCTTCAGCGCCGGATTCGCGCAAGAGCGCGGCGGCGCGCACGGATCCACCCCCTCAAAAGCCCCTGCCCGGGGCCCGGCGCCGGTTCGCGCTGGCCACGAAGCGCCCGCTCCGGCGCACTTTAACGAAAAGGCCGGGCACCCCGACGCTCCCCACGTGGATAACAACAAGTGGGTAGGGCACACGACGGGAGCGAACGACCCGAAGTATCATTTGGACCACCCCTGGGAGCACGGCCGTTTTAGCGGCGGTTTCGGTCCCAGCCACGTCTTTCGCCTGGCCGGAGGCGGCCCGTCGCGTTTCGGGTTCGGGGGGTTCTTCTTTTCCGTCGCTCCGGCCGATATCGGCTATTGCAACGGCTGGCTATGGGATTCCGATAGTATCGTAATCTACGAGGACCCCGACCACGTGGGTTACTATCTCGCGTACAACACCCGCCTGGGCATCTACGTCCACGTCTTGTACCTGGGGTAACTAATAAGCACGGCAACGTATTCTCGAAATCCGTTGACGCATTTCTGAAATGACCGACTGAGCTCAAACGCCGCCCGATCCACGTATAGCGTCTACTCTTCCCGCAGCGCCTCCAGTGGTTGCAACTTACTGGCGCGGCGGGCGGGAACGGCGGCGGCCGCCAGAGCCACGGCGGCGAGAAGGGCGACGCCGGCCGCCAGCACGGCGGGATCGACCGCATCGGCACCATACAAGATCGCGCGCAGCGAGCGCGCCACCACGAGCGAGCCGGCAATGCCGCACAGGATACCCGCGCCGACCCAGCGCGCGGCGTTCCCCAAGGCGGCGCGCATGATCGCGGCCGGGGTGGCGCCCAGCGCCACGCGCACTCCGAATTCGCGAGTGCGGCGCGCCACCAGAAACGACATCACGCCGAACAGCCCGAAGGCGGCCAAGGCTAGCGCGATGGCCGCGAACAGACCCAGCAGCCAGGCGTAGAAGCGCGGTCTGGCGTTGACCTGCTCCAGGCGCTCGTGCATGGTCTCGGTTTCCACAGGCAGCGTGCGGTCGAGCGATGCCAACGTCTGCCGGAGTTCCCGCGCCACCAGCGCGGGCGCGAGCGAAGTGCGCACCACCACGGTGGTTTCCCGCCATCCGGTGGGCGGTTCCCCACGCCGGAAATTGTCGTCGATCACCGGCTTGCGTACCATGTAGAATTCGGGATCCGCATCGGCCGCCAGACCGCGGTTCCTCACCGTGCGCGAAACTCCGACCACGGTATACCAGGGGCCGTGCGTTCCCAGATCTTGCAGAATATGTTTGCCGATCGGGTCCTGACCGGGAAACATGCGGCGCGCCAGCGACTCGCCCAGAATCACCGAGCGGGAGTCGGCATCCCGATCCGCCTCGGTGAACCCGCGGCCACGAACGATCGGAATTCCCAGCGCGGCGAAGTAACCCGGCGTTACATAACGCCAGGACACCATGCCGCCAGTGCCTTCGGGGCGCGGGGCAACGCCCTCCACCAAGATCGTGGACAGCGGACGTCCGCGCGTGCCGCCGATGGGAGGTAGCGAGTCGGTGATGGCGGTAGCCTGCGCGCCGGGCAAGGTCTGCAAGCGCTGTTCCAGGCGGTTGAAGAAAGCGAGCTGATCGACGTCGCGCTGGTAGAGTTGGCGGCCGAGGACGAAGTGCGCGGTGACGACGTGCTCGGTTTCCATTCCCAGCGGAACGGCGGCGAGCTTCCATAAACTGCGCAGGGTAAGGCCGGCGCCGGTGAGCAAGACCAGCGAAGCGGCGACCTGCGCGGCGACGAGCACGCTTCGCAATCCGCCGCGCGCCGGGCCGATGGAGCGCCAGCCGCCGGCAAGCGTACCGGAGGGAAATCGCAGAGCGGGCGCGATGCCGAAGAGAATTCCGGCACCGATGGAGGCCAGCGCGGTGAAGGCCAGCACGCGTCCGTCGATAGAGGCTTCCTCCATGTGCGGCAGCGCCCCCGGCGCCATGGAGACGAACGCGCGCACCAGGCCATACGCCAGCGCGCACCCGGCGGCGCCGCCGATGGCAGCCAGCAGCAGGCTTTCGCTGAGCGCCTGCCGCACCAGCCGCCAGCGCGGCGCACCCAAGGCCAGGCGGACCGCGATATCGCGTTGCCTCATCACCGCGCGCGCCAGCATCAGGTTGGCCACGTTGGCGCAGGCGATCAAAAGCACCGCCAGCACGGCGCCAAATAACGCCAACGACGCCAGCCGCGCGTCGCCCACCTGGCGGTCGCGCACCGGCCGCACGCGCAGATGAACTTCCTTGCGGAATTGCGGCGGCACGGTCTGCAGCGCGCGGGCGAAGTGCGGGCCGAGCTGCGCGGTAGCCTGCGCCACGCCGACGCCGGGTTTCAACCGGGCAAACACGCGAAACGCGCGGCCGGAGTGCTCGGTGGCTTCATTGAGAGCCTGCGGCAGCAGCACATCGGCACGCACCAGGGTGGGCGTCTCGAACTCCTTCGGAAGGACGCCGACCACGGTGACGGCGGCGCCATCGAGCAGCAGCGCACGGCCGATGGCATGGCGATCACCGGCCATCCGGCTTTGCCAAAGCCCGTAGGAGATCATGGCGACGCGCGGCCCGTTGGGCAGATCTTCGGCGGTGGAAAAACCGCGGCCGGCCGCCGGCGGCATGCCGAGAGTTTCGAGGAAATTCGCCGCCACGCGGAGGCAGGCCAGGCGCACCGGGTTCTGCTGGTTGAGATCGCAGGCCCGCGCGCCGGCTTCGAACGAAGTCACCGCGGCGAACGGGCCGGGATTGTGGCGCAGGTCGGTCAGCTCATCGGCGAACATGAACTCGTTGGTATCGAGCGGCGCCATCATGCCGACCGATATCAGACGGTCTTCCCGGGCGTACGGTAGCGCACGAAACAGCACGCGGTCGACGGTGCTGAAGACGGCCGTAGTGGCGCCCATGCCAAGGGCAATGGCTCCCACCGCGCTCAGCGCGTAGACCGGATTGTGAAACAGGGCACGCGCCGCGTGGCGCAGATCCTCGACACAGCCGGCAACGTCCGCAGTCATTCGGGTTTAGACACCGCGCGGCGGGATTTGTTTCGGGTGCTCAATTCCAGGCATCCAGGAAGCGGTAATACGCCCGCATCAGAATCGTGCCGGAATCCCGGTCGGGCGACTCATATTCGCGAAACAGAGCGCTCTTTCCCCAGTGACTTTCCAGTTCCCGCCAGAATCCGTCCCACCGGAGTGTCGGATCGCCGCCGAGGATACGATCGTTGACGGCCTTGAGGATGGCGTCGTTGATTTCGGTTTCGCCGATGCCGCGCGTCGCAATCACCTGCGCATCGTGCGACGTTTCGATCACGTGGTGGATCTCGGTGGCCCCGCCGCAACTGCCCAGGATCACCAGGCGCGTGGTTTTGGCCAGATAGCTGAGGGTTTTTTCCACCCAGAAGCTATGGCCGCGGTGAACCATGACAGTCGGCACCTGGCCGCGCTCGTCCAGCAGCGCCGCGATGGCTCGCTGGCGCCGCTCGGCTTCGCCTTCTAGAGCGCGATTCTTCGCGAGGTGAGTATCGACCGGTACGTTGGCGAAGATCTCGATGCGGCGGCCCTCGGGGCCATGGCCGGTGAGGTGGACATATTGGCCGCGATCTTCGATCTCCCAAGAAGGATCGTGCTGGTAACTCTGGCGGAAAGATTCGAAAGACTCGATGCCATCGTCGTCGTCGTAAAAGAAATAGCGTTCGATGCAATCGTTGGCCGCGCCGAACAAGATCGCGGTATCGAGCGACTCGGAGGCGCGCAGAAACGGCAGATACGGCGCGGCGATGCCGGCGATCTCCGCGCTCGTGCCGATATCCATCGAGAGCTTGGCCGCCAACACGCCGTAGAGAGTGGCACCGCGCAGGTCGCCAGCGTCGCGACAGCGGGCGAACTCGCCGGAGACGACCGCGGCCAACTGTTCGCGCAAGGCCGTGCCGCGGGTGGCATCGATGATTTCGGCCAGGCGCATGGCTTCAGCAAGCGGGTCGGCGGTCCGGTCCACGCCGCGAGCCAGGCGACTGACAACCTCAAAACCCGCGACGGAGAGAAGACGGTCGAAGCGGCCGGCGGCCAACGCCCCCGCGGCAAAGTTGCGCAGCTCCCAATTCCCGGTCCGATCGAGTAAGCCGGTGAACGAGTTTCCCATAGGTCTTTCGGTTTTCCATTTGGGCAGGAGCAGCCGGTCGAGAACCGCGCTGAAGACGCGTGGGTCGGCTTCGGCGCGGCCGAGCGCGAGCAGGGCGTAAAGATCGACGGCGCGAAAATGCTCGAGGTCTCCGGCGAGCACCCCATCGAGATCCTGCTGGGCGGCCTGACACAGCACCAGGGATTCGTTTTCGAGCACGCGTTCCAGATAGGCCGCGTCCTGGCCACCGGCTGCGCGCATATCGAGCACGGTGGCGAAGAACCGTGGGGTGCTGGCAGAAATCCCGAGTGCCGAGTCGAAGGAAAGCTCGCCGCGCGCGATGCGGCCGGCGAGGATGGCCAACCGGGAACGGCGCGGCAGATCGATTGACGGATCGGCGGCCAGGCGCGTCAGCAGCACCAATTCGGGCGACTTACTGGCCGACAGCAGATCCCGCACGGCGCGCGCCGACAGACTGGTTCCCGAAGCCAAGCCCATCGCCTGGTCCGGAGCGGCCAGCACGAATCGCTCGAAGAGCCGGCCTCCGTTCGCGAGCGGCAGATATTGGCCGGTTTCGCGGAGCGCCAAAGCCGGATTGTGGAGTCCGGCGGCAAGCACGAGCTTTTCGGCTAAGGCGGCATCCCCGGGCTCCTGCTCAACCGCTCGCGCCAAGGCGCAAGCGCCCCGGAAATCCACTTCCCCGAGCCATGGCTTGTCGACGACCAAGGGGAGGCTGCGACGCGCGGCGTCCAGGCTGCCAGCCAGTGCCGCTTCGAAACCGAGTCTTAGCGCACGATCGCCTTCGACCTCGTTTTTCAGCCGGGGACCGTCCTGGGCCAAGAGCGGATGACCGCCGAGCGCGGAAAGAAAAACGAGGAGGGGGAGCATCCAAACCACGACCGCATTATGCCACGCCAGGCGAGGCGGGGGCTGGGCGCGGCTTCGTCCGGGTGCCGCGAAATTCTCCCGACTATTGTTTTCAATAACTTCCTGGCTTCGTTCGGTAGCGGCGGTTTGGGTTTGTGCATTTTTGTGCATCCTAGCAGGACAATCTGCCGGTTTGCCCGGGTGGCTGCCGGTATCCGTTTGTGCAGAATTGTGCAAATCCGGCGGCCGACCTAACGGTCGGCTGGGAGACGACGGCGGCCGAAGCTATTTCCACCGACCTTCTATTTTCAGTAGCTCGGTGGCTTCGTTTGGTAATTCTTCCGGATGGGAAAGCCAAAGGCCGGGGTGGGCGGCGGCGGCGAATCCCAGGCGCGCTCAGGCTGGAAGATTGGATTGCCACAGAGTTGTCGTCCCCCCTGCGGCCAGGATACAACGGAGGGTCGCGGGCGAGCGGAAGTGCTTTGTATTCAAAGCAAAAGCGGTTGTGACCGTGGCCGGGAAACGGCGTATCGCGAAGCATGGCTACGGGAGAAAAACGCCGACGACAAGATCGCCGGTGCTACGAGGAAAAGAGCGTGGGCTTGAAACCGACGTCAAACTGGTACCAAGTACCGGTTCCGGAACCGGGGAGATAATTGACGTTTGTGTCGGCCGCCCGTGCGGCAAAGTCAGACGCCTCGACGGGGCTGCGTCACGAGTAGGGCGCAGTGGCGTGCCCCCGATTTCGGGGCCGATCTCGCCAAGCCATACTTGCGTCCCTGATACGGGCAATCGGCCTGCCCGGCGGGCCTTCGCCGGGCCGGCACGCGGTATAGTTCACTAGGGGGAGGCCCATGAAGCTGCCCGACGACGCTCAGAGCAGGAGGACGGCTGAGCAAATCATCGCCAGGGCGCGTGAGATGAAGGAAGCCTTCGGCGCCAAGTGCTCGAAGTTCGCCGGGGCCCTCAGCGTGGAGCTTGTGCGGCAGGCGCTCGCCGAGGCCGGCATTGCCACGTCCGCTCGCGATGTTTTCGTACGCGGCGTGCCGATCGAGGTCGATCTCATCATCCCGCATCGCGGCCAAGGACCCCTACTCGGTGGAATGTACGAGCCGCAGCAGGTAGCAGTGGCGCTGGAGGTCAAGAATAGCGGATCTTTCGGCGAGGCTACAATCCTGAAGGTCCGCAGTGACTTCGAACGCCTCCATATGGTGGGCGTTGCTTATGCGTACCTGACTCTGGAGGAGCGCCGCGGCTACCGCTGGGCGATTTCAAGCGAGCGAATCGGCTGCCGGTGCTTCACTCTCGGATGGCACAAGGCGGCTACCGGCCCGTTCGAGGCAACCACCGAGTGGGGACAACTGCTGCTGTTCCTCGAGAACTGCCTGGGGGGCGGCGCGAGGTCGGCGGAGGCCGCCAAGGTATGAGCTACACAACATTCGAACTTGCATTTTGGCATCCCTTCGGGCCACATGGTCGAGAGACTCCGAAACAAATCATCGAGCGTAAGCGAAGCGAAATCGCTGCAAACGGATGGACGTTGTGGTCCTTCCAGCACCGCCGAATGCTTTATGATTGGCACCGCGAGATATCGGGTGCTGGGCCGGATGCTGTGTTTGTGTTTTGCTCGGAAGGCCGTGGAGCCGTTGACCCAGCCAGGGACGGGGTCCCCGCGACCAACTGTCAGAGCTACCGATTCGTTCCGGAGAAAGGCGCCGAATGGCGGCCAACGCCTAAAGGAATCAAAATTCCCCATCCGTTTCGGCCAGGAAAGACACTGGCGTCCGCATTCGTCGTGCAGGGAATCATACACCCAGCAGAAACTTTCGTCGGACCTGCCGTGGAGTGGTTCTCCCTCAGGGAAGGCCCTTGGCGCCAAACCAGAGTTCCGACCCGCGGTGAGTACCTCATCCGGCCAGGCGGCACGATAGCCATGCGAAGCTTCAGTGCAGTGCTCGAACTGGGTTCGCCGTATTTGGCGGTCGTGGCATCCGCTGATCCGAGCACCTTCAAGAAGAAAGCATAGAACAATGTCCAGTAAGCTACCCACCTTCGACCAGCTTATGAATCCTCTCCTCCGGGCGCTGCGGGTGCTTGGAGGATCTGGTCGGATTGAAGAAATCTACGACAAAGTTGTCGAGTTGGAGCAATTTCCCAATGACGTTCTCTCGCAACTGCACGGCCCCGAGAAAAGCAGCCCAACCGAGGTGGCGTACCGGCTCGCATGGGCTCGCTCATTCCTGAAGAAGTTCGGCCTTTTGGAGAACTCCAAGAGGGGCATCTGGTCTTTGACCGCGCAAGCGAAAGGGCTCGAAAAGGTGAATCCTCCGGAGGTTGTTCGCGCCGTCCGAGCGCTGAGCAAAAGGAGCGGAGGGGAGACAGACGAGCCGCTTACACCGCGGGGAGTCCCCGAGGAGTTGTTGCACGAAGAAGCCCAAGAGGAGGCGTGGAAGTCGAAGCTCAATAGCGTGCTGGCCAGCCTTGATCCCGGAGCTTTCGAGAGACTGGCGCAACGCATGTTGCGGGAATTGGGTTTCACACAGGTCGACGTGACGGGCCGGACTGGCGATGGTGGCATTGACGGGCGCGGTATCGCCCGCATCAATAGCGTGATGAGCTTCCACGTTCTGTTCCAGTGCAAGCGCTACAAGGGTTCAGTCGGCCCCGGCGAGGTCAGGGATTTTCGGGGGGCGATGGTGGGCAGGGCAGACAAGGGTCTCTTCATCACGACCGGGGCATTCACTCCGGCAGCGGTCAGAGAGGCCACAAGGGACGGGGCCCCGCCGATAGATTTGATCGACGGAGACGAATTTGCGGAACACCTCAAAGAGCTGGGCCTCGGAGTGCGGAAGGAGCTGATAGAGACCATCAAGGTCGACGAGAAATGGTTTGAGGGTGTTTAGCCGGCAAGGGCGGCAAACAGGATGGTGACACGGACGACAGCATCTATCGGCTCACGGACCGAGGCGACATCGGTGGGTTGACGGCTGCAGGCCCAGCCGATAGAGAGTGCGCACGGACGCGCAAAGCCTCATGCTTGCAGTAGCGCGGCGAAATCGCGCCGGTATCTCGAAACGTCCAGGCACGACTCGTCAGTGACCGCCGTGAAATGGGTTGCTCGACGTAGGACCCAACGCTCTGCCGCGCCGTGCAATCGTGAGATATACACCTTGCGTTGCCCTTTGCTGGGGATGCCACTGCGGATTATCTCGGCAAAATCGCGGACGGGGAATATGAAAATGTCACCACGGTATCCAATGTCCCGAGCAAGAACGTACGCGATGAAAAACTCGTTCTGTTCAAGATGGCCGGCAAACTCGTCCTCCTTGAAGAAACGCCACGAGGTGAAGTCAAATAGCCTACGCTCCCACGCGGGCCCGACTTCGTACAGTTTGCCGAATTTGACTTGGACCTCGCGATAGTTTATCCGTCCGGAGACCTTCCGGCGCAGAATCAGGTCCACCTTATCGACATCAAGGAAGCGGCTGTATGAGTTCCAGCCGTGCTCGAAAAACTCGAATTTCGCGTAGGTCTCACCAAGTACCTCGTAATGTCCGGCCTTTCTGCGGACCTCGGCTGCCAGAAGTTCTTCTTGATCGACCATGGTCTTATCCAGTCAGGCACCACGCTCGCGGTTTCGGCGCGCCCTGTTGTTCGCCGAGCCACCATCCTAGCACCACTAGCAGAAGCGGAGAACAACGTAAGAGCGTGCGGTTTTGAAGGGTTCGGACGATCGCGTTTTATCACCTGTCAGCCAGCCACGCGGCCGGAGACAAGTGACAGGCCACAAAAAGCGATGGCCCGTCCCACCAAAACGTCGGCTCGAAAGCCGACGCCGCAGGCCGGAGGCCCGCGCCACGAAAATTCGTCACTTCAGAAGGGCAGCGGCAACTGGTCGCTATATTCGGCGATGCGACGGTAATCGAGGGCGCGGGCCTCGTCGTCGCGGCCCCAGGTTTCCAGGATCCAGACCATTTCGCGGGCGGATTGGTCGAGCGAGATGCGATCCGCGTGGGCTTCGGCAGCGGCGTGCCAGCGCTGCATCAACTCGTAGCCCTCTGCCAGGCGGCCCTGGTCGCGGGCCAGGCGGCAGCCGGCGCGTGCCAGCGCGCATTGCTCGGGCCATGGGGCGGAGGCGAAGGCAAGCTGCACTTGGTCGAGAGGATCGGGAGGGTCGTCCGAGGGCAGGGAATCCGGGCAAAGCAGCACCGAGCAGAAGCCGGAAAAGAGCAGCTCTTCGGGAACGGCGGCGGGCGCGTCCTCCATCACGAGCAGAAAACGGCGCTCGGAACAGAAGGCGGCGAGCTTGCGGCAGTTGCTTTCGAGGTCGCCTTCCAGGCGCAGCCCGAGCTGAAGGCCGAGGAGACCGCCCAGAGCGGCGAGCGAGCGCGTGCCACAGCGCAGATGCAGCACAGCATCGAAATCCGGGCGAAAGGCGTGGACGAATCGGGCGGCGGTAATCCCCAGCACTTCGAGGTCCCCGCCGGGTGAAGCAGATTCCGCCAGCAGCTTGCCGCCGGCTCGCACCCAGCGTTTGAGCGAACGCAGCACTCCGAGGGGCAGGCCGGCGAGTTCGAAGCGGGGGCGCAGCACTTGGGGAGGCACGCAATCGTCCAGACGGGCGAAGGCGACGCGCACGGCGGCGGCGGCCGGCTGGTTTACCAGGGCGTCTTCCCACTCGGCGCGGGGCCAGCGCGAGGGCATGGAGGCGCGGGAAAACAGCACCAGCAGGAGATCGGCCACCAAGCCTTCGCCGGCTTTCGCGGCCAGGCTCTCGCCCTCGCGCAATTGGCCTTCTTCGAGGAAGACGCGCACGCGCGCGCCGCGCTCGAGGAAGGCGCAAATGCATTCGGCTGCCGCGCGGTCGGCTGCCGCGTAGCAGGGAAACAGGGTCGGAGCTAGAGTTTGCACGCCAATGTCACACCGTCGCCGATGGTGGCCAGGGTGAGGGCCACGCGCGAATCGGTGTACAGCTTGCGGTTGAAGGCGCGGATGGCCTCGGTATCGGCATCCTGGACCGTGGGGTCGGCCACGTCGCCATCCCAGAGCGTGTTGTCGGCCGCGATCAGGCCGCCGGGTTTCACCAGCTCGAAGGCCAGATCGTAGTAATTGGAGTAGTTGGCCTTGTCGGCATCGATGAAAACGAAATCGAAGGTCCCGGCGTGGCCTTCGTCGAGCAGGCGCCGGAGCGAATCGAGCGCCGGGCCCATGCGCAGTTCCACCTTTTCGTCCACGCCGGCGGCCTTCCAGGTGTTTCGCGCCATGGCGGCGTACTCCGGGCTGGCTTCGCAAGCCACCAGGCGGCTGCCCAAGGGCATGGCGAGCGCCACCCAGGTCGAACTGTACCCCATAAACACCCCGATTTCGAGGGCCTTACGGGCGTGTATGAGCTTCACCAGCACGTGCAGGAACTGGCCCTGCTCGGGCGCGATCTGCATGGAAGCGCGCGGATGATCCTGGCTGGATTCGCGCAGTTGGCGCAACGGGTCCGGCTCGCGCAGTGTCACCGAAGCGACGTAGGCTGCCAGCGGATCGGTAAGCGGAGTGTATCCCCTCGACATGGCAGACTCATTTTATCGTGAAGGTCGGCCGGCGGGCTTGCTTCGGCCAGATTACTCGATGGTGAACGGACCGGCGTTACCGACGGCGAGCTCGCGCTGACGAAAATCAGCGGCGCGCAACCTCACGGCCACGGCGCGGGGGAGGATATCGGTATCGGCGTGGATGGAGGATTCGGCCCCCGGCGCAAGCAGTTCTTCGTCCACCTTGGTCTTCTCGCTAGCCAATACCGTGCCATCGTCCGACAGAAAGTCGAAGAAAATCGTCAGGCCCCTGATCGATTTCGGCGCAACCGCCCGTACCCGGCCGTCCAGCGCCAGTTGGCGCTGCGATTGCTTCGCTTTCAATTCCAATACCTGCACGTCGAGCTTCTTTTCGTCCGGCTTCTTTTGGCCCGGCACCGCGGCCGCGATCGAAACCAACAGGCACATCAGACGCGCGATCTTCATATATGTAGATTGTGCCGCATCGCAGGCTTCAGCGCTCGTCGAGCAATCGCTCGTAAACCTCACCTTTGGACAGACCCCGCCGGCGCGCCACCTGTTTGATAGCTTGCATGCGCTCGCTGCCGGCGCGGACCAGTTCCTCGACGGCGGCTTTTACCGGTCCATCGTCGGCGGGAGGTGCGGTGGCCTTGCCAATCAGCAGCGTAATCTCTCCTTTGATGGCTGGCCGGGCAGCCAGCAGGGTGTGAATCTGGGCCGCGGTACCGCGCAGAATCTCCTCATGGAGCTTGGTGAGTTCGCGCGCGACCACCACCGGCCTCGGTCCCAGCACGGATTCGATGGTCTCGAGGGCTTCCAGAATACGGTGGGGCGCTTCGTAGAAGATTAGCGTGGCCTGCTCGTTTTCGAGGCCCTGGAGCAGCCGTTCGCGCTGGCCGGTCCTGGGCGGCAGAAAACCGCCGAAACGGAAAACGTCGGTGGGCAGCCCCGAAGCGGCCAGCGCGGTCAGCGCCGCCGAAGCTCCCGGAATCGGCTCGATCGGAATGCCATTGTCGATCGCGGCCCGCACCAGCCGGTAGCCGGGATCGGAAACCAGCGGCATTCCCGCATCGGAAACCAGGGCCACTTTCTCACCGGCAAGCATGCGCGCGGCCAGTTCCGGCGCGCGTTCGGTTTCGTTGTGCTCGTGGTAACTTATGGTGGGTTTACGAATACCGTAGCGATCCAGCAGTTTGCGGGTTTCGCGCGTATCTTCGCATGCGACCAGGTCCACCTCACCCAATACGCGCACCGCGCGATAGGTGATATCTTCCAGATTGCCGATGGGCGTCGCCACCAGGTAAAGCACGCCGGGCATTCCTTGAGTATAGGACCCATAGGACCCCCCGCGCGGCCAAGCGCCCGTCAGGCAGCGCTCTGGAAGTTGCCGTGGCCCCGCGACCGTGCCTTGACCAATTCGAGGCGGTTCCGTCGCAGCCGCCAGACTTCTTCCAGGCACGTAATGGCCATCGTCAGGATTTCGCGGTCCCGGCGTAAACGCTGCAGGTCTTCCACGTTTGGATGCCCGTGCGTCGCCAATGTCGTCCTACCAGCCAATTCTGGAATCAGCATAGGGTTAACCCTAGTGGACCAAAGATAACGGTACTCTACAACCCCACATATGAGGGTATTGAGAAACCATAATGCGGGTTAACAAGGGCCGCACATTAGGGAAAGCAAACCCCTGACACCGGAAGTTATGTGCCCGAGACCGGCGACGCGCTGCTGTCGACTGGTACGAAGTGAATCTAATTGTCCGTAAGGGTTGGTCAGCTCCAGGACGTCCATTCCGGGCGCGTGGCGAAGGGCGCCCCGATTCCGATTCGTCGAGAAAGCCGAGGGCTTGGCCTTCGAACCGCCGATTTGATTTTTCAGGCCTCCACTAACCTCCAGCCAACGACTTGGTGGGGTCGATCTTCAACCACAGCGAGGAAGCGATAAACAGGGCAATGGCCATCGGCACCAGCGGCAGGTCGTAGCTATGGAACGCCGTGACCATGTAGCCGAAGACGATTGAGGAGAGGAAGGAACCGGCCTGGCCCGCCATGTTCATGGCCCCGCTGACGGTGCCGGCGTACTTTCGGCCGATGTCGAGGCAAGCGGCCCAGCTTGCCGGCATCATGCAATCCATGAAACCGAAGCCGAGGGCCAGAAAGATAGCCGCCAGGGTAGCACTGTGGGTCATCACTGCCACCAGTTCGAGCAGCCCCGCGAGGCCCAGCCCTGCCGCGCCCACCGTCCGCCGGGCGATCTTGAGCCCGTAGTTCTTGCCGAGAAAGTCGCTGGTGGCGCCGCCGATCAGGTTGCCGCAAGCGCCCAGAATGAATGGCAGTGAGGACCAGACCGCCATCTGGTCCTGGCTGAAGCCACGCCCTTTGATGAGGTAAGTAGGCAGCCACGACTGGTAAAAGTAGCCCCCGAAACAGTAGGCGAAATACATCGCCATCAGGTACTGGACGTTGCGGTTGGCGAGCACCAGGGCCCACGGCGCGCCGCCGCCGGCAGCGATTTTCGGCTCTTTGAGAAGCTCCTCCAACTCGGCTGGTTTGACGCCTTTTTTCTCCGCTGGATTGTCCCGATACCACCCATACCAGAACGCCGCCCACACGAGGCCGGTTCCGGCGAAGATGTAGAACGGCACCCGCCATCCATGGGCCTTTAGAATCGGAACCACCATGATGGGCGCCACTGCTCCGCCGACGCGCGCGGCCATCCAGACCACGCCTACGGCCCTGGCGCGTTCCGCCTTGGGGAACCAGCGCGAAAGCGCTCCGACCGCATTCGGATAGGCTCCGGACTCGCCAATTCCAAATAGCAGCGAGGTGATCAGAAGCATCCGGTAATCGATCGCCGCTCCGGTGAGAAAGGTGAAGGCCGACCACCAGAGCACGATCAGGGCAAGCACGCGGCGGGCGCCGAACCGGTCTCCCAAAGAAGCCGTCGGTACGGCGAACAACGCGTAGGTAAAAACGAACGACCCGACCACCCATCCCCACTGGGCCGGCTTCAGGTTGAGGGCGGACTGCATAGACGGCCCGGCCACCGACAGACAGACCCGATCCAGGTAACTGATGGTCGAAACTACAAAAAGGAAAAAAAGGACCTTGTAACGAGTTTTCATCCAGTCGGATTATGGCATAGCGGGTTGGCGGCGGCGCGGCCCGGGCCGCAGTCGGCGCGCTTCAGCGTCCGAAAGCGGACCGGCCGGCGAATCGCGCGCTGGCTCCCAGCCGCTCCTCGATGCGCAGGAACTGGTTGAATTTTGCCACCCGTTCGCTGCGGCAGCCGGAACCGGTCTTGATGTGGCCCGCGCCCGTGGCAACTGTCAGGTCCGAAATAAAGGTGTCCTCGGTTTCACCGGATCGATGAGAGACGAAGCACCGGTAGGCATTGCGCGCCGCCAGTTCCATGGTCTCCAACGTCTCCGTCACCGTACCGATCTGGTTCAACTTGATGAGAACGGCGTTGCCGATGCCTTTTTCGATTCCCTCTTGGAGAATCTTGGGATTGGTGCAGAATACGTCGTCGCCGACCAACTCGATTTTGTTCCCGAGCGCGACTGTCAAATTCCGCCAGCCATCCCAGTCGTTCTCGCCCATGCCGTCCTCGAGGAGCACGATCGGATACTGCCGGGCCCACGACTCCCAGATTTGGATGAGTTCGTCGGAGGTGATGGCCTTCTTGCTGGATTTGAAGAGCACGTATTTGCCGTCGTCCCACATCTCACTGGCGGCCGGGTCGAGGCAGATCGAGATATCGGTGGAGGGCTGGTAGCCGGCCTTGGAGATGGCTTCCAGAATCAGCTCGACGGCTTCGTCGTTGGACTTCAGATCGGGAGCAAAGCCGCCCTCATCGCCCACCGCGGTGCTGTATCCCTTGCCCTTCAGGACCTGCTTGAGCGTGTGGAAGGTCTCCATGCCCATCCGAATCGATTCGGCAAACGATGGCGCGTTGTGCGGCGCGATCATGAACTCCTGGAAATCCACGGTATTGTCGGCGTGCTTGCCGCCGTTGAGCACGTTCATGCAGGGCACGGGAAGAATGCAGGCGTTGGCGCCGCCCAGGTACCGGTACAAAGGCAGCCGGTGAGCGTTCGCCGCGGCGCGGGCGGTGGCCATCGAAACGGCGAGAATGGCGTTGGCACCCAGCTTTCCCTTGTTCGGTGTTCCGTCGGCGTCAATCATGGCCTGATCGATGGCCCGCTGGTTGGTGGCATCGTGGCCCAAAACGGCGGCGGCCAGTTCCTTCCCTATGTGGCCAGCGGCCTTTTTGACTCCCTTGCCGCCGTAGCGCTTCTTGTCGCCATCGCGCAGTTCGGCGGCTTCCTTTTCGCCCGTCGAAGCTCCGGAAGGAACGGCTGCGGCGCCTACCGCGCCGCCATCGAGGGCGACTTCGGCTTCAACTGTGGGGTTACCGCGAGAGTCGAGGATCTCACGGCCTATCACGCTTACGATCTTGGTCATCT
>JBEKZL010000122.1:0-21825 GCA_049509915.1 Bryobacteraceae bacterium
GGGCCAATCTCGTCGATGCCCTCGGCTAAAGGCGGGCTGGCCGTGCCGTAAATCGAAGTCGAGCTGGATTGATACCAGATGAAGCCGATGGCGCCCGCGTTCTGGGCGTTCAATGCCTGTTGGTCGTAGACCGTGTTGGCGGCGGCATTGGCGACCGGGCAACTGGCGGTCACCTTAATCAGGGCGAACGCACCATTCAGCGAGTTGGCTGCAAGCGGCACGCAGGCCAGGCCGGTGCCGTCGAGCAAATCCACATCGACGAGCGGGGCGACGTTGGCGCCATAGGAAGACGGGTAGAATAGCGAGTCGCTCATCACGGCCTGGATGTGCTGCAAATTGGACGGCGCGCCCGAGGCGTTCACCGAAACCGCGGGCATCATGGCGTGCGAGTTTATGGTGGCGCCGACCGAGATCACGTCCGGGGCGATGGACGGAGACAAAATCGTGTTGAAAGCCGGGTAATTAAATCCATCCTCGTAGCCATCTTCGCCGTCGTTGCCGGCCGCCGCCAGCGCCACTTTTCCGCCTTGGAGCACCGCGTTCTCGAACGCCATCGCCACCGGATCGCTGGAGGCGGGACCGAGCGCCGTGAAGCCCACCGAAGTGGTGATCACATCCATGCCGTCCGCAACGGCGTCCTCCACCGCGTTGATCATGGTTTCGTCGGTGACCTGGCCGAACGTGTTTCCGATCTTATAGTTGCCGATCCAGGCCTTGGGCGCCATTCCCCGGAGCGTGATCGCACCACCGGTGGACGACTGCGCCGGCGCCGCAACGGCGTTGCCGGCCGCTACCGACGCTACCGCCGTGCCGTGCCCCAGGCGATCGCGCGGCGTGTAGTCGTCCGGTTCGGAATCGGCGGCATAATTCGGGCTCGTGCCCACCGCCAGCAGCCGCACGTAGCTCCGCGCCACGATCACCTTGGTGTTGGTGAAGGCACAGTCGGCGGTCGAGCTGGCGTTATATGACCATCCGCTGGGATACTCGCTGGCGGTCGGACTGCAAATGGGAAAGCCGGCAGGCATGCTCAGGCTGGAGTCCTGAAGCATCGGATTCGAGATCTCCACTCCCGTATCCAGAATGCCGATCTTGACGCCCGCGCCCGCGTTGGTTGATCCGCCCACAGCCGTCCACGCCGTCTGCCCATTGACAAGCTGCACGGCCCGGTTCAGACTCAACTTACCCCGGCGCATGGGCGTGACCGAAGCCACTCCCGGAATGGCCCGCAGTTCTTCGATGGTGTGTCCGGGAGCGACCAGGAACAGCGCGTTGAGCACGTTCGAAACCCGGGTGGTAACCCGAATGTTGCGCGCCTGCAAGGTCTGGATCATGGCCTGCTGGCGGGTTTCAATCTGAGCGCGATAGGCCTTTCCCTCGGCAGTGGCAGCCTCCTCGGGCGTATGATATCGAGCCAGAACCGGTGTATCCGCCAGCACCATGACGTAGCGGCCCGCTAGCGCCGTTCGCCGCACGGTGGAACGCTTCACCTGGACGCTGGAACGCTTGGACGCGGCCTGTTGAGGGAAGGCAGGCAGCGCCGAGAGTCCCAATATGAGCGACAGCACCAGTAAGGCGCGTGAACGGGCAACCGCAACACTCGGGTAAGACATGCTCAATGGACGTGACATAAATCAGGCTAGTTTCGTTAACAATCTTTCACGGAGAGAGACTTCCGCCTCCTAGATGATATCGCCAATCTAAACTGGAAAGGTTCCCTAAACTGCGGCGCGTAACCGATCCGGGGAAGGTCAGCTCCCGTCGACCGCTCCCTTGCTGTCGCGGCTCGGTAAATGACTGCGAAAACGCGGCACCCCTAACCGAGCCGCGACCGCAAGGGAGCGGTTTCCGCGCCTAAGCTGCGACATGCCCAGATCGGTTCACCCCCTAAACTCTATGTCCTGTTCAGCCGATGAATGGGAGCATGAGCGGCGACGACCTGATCGAGACCGAGCGAATGTTAAACCGCTTCCGCAAACTGGTGGCGGATGTTATTCGGGGCAACGTCAGGCGCAACGTCTTCGAGCCGTGGGAGGTGGAAATTCTGCTCGACATGGAAGCCTGCTCGATGGAAGCCAGGCGGCGAAGCGAAATTTTGCGGCGCTATCTACGCACTGTCGAAAAGCAAATGGAGAAAAGTCCCGGGCCGCCCATGAAGATGTCCGAGTTTCTTCAGCGAAAGACCACGCGGCGGCCGTCGAACGTGTAAGGGTACGTCGTCACCAGGTGAATCGCATCGGTATAAATACGATGTTCTTCAACGAGGATTCGCGCCGACAACGACTCTACCGTGTCGTCCTCCATCACCGGTACCGCGGCTTGCAAGACGATCGGGCCGGAATCGAGCGCTTCGTCCACGAAATGCACCGTGCAGCCGCTGATTTTGACGCCGTACTCCAGCGCCTGGTGCTGTGCATCCAGTCCGGGAAAGGCCGGCAGCAGCGAAGGGTGAATGTTGAGAATTCGATTGGGAAATTCCCGGATGAACATGCCGCTCAGCAACCGCATAAACCCGGCCAGACACACCAGGTCCACGGCGTGCCGCTTCAATTCGGACAGCAAGCGGGCATCGTAAATCTGGCGGTCCAGGCCTTTGGAGGGAAGAGAGACGGCTGTCAAATCGCGGCGCCGGGCAGCTTCCAGACCGGGAGCCTCCGGCCGGTTGCCGATCACCACCGCGATCTCGGCGTCCAGCCTTCGGGCGGCGATGTTATCGGCGATGGCTTCGAAGTTAGAACCGCGTCCGGAGATGAGGATACCCAGCCGGGTCATCGGTATTCCACCCGCGGGGCGCCGCGTTTGGCCGCGATCACCTCACCGATTCGGAACGGCTTCTCTTTCAATTTGCGCAGTGCGGCCTCGGCCCGCCGGGCGCCGGTCCGAGGCACCACCAGAATCATGCCGACCCCCACGTTGAAGGTGCGCCGGTAGTCGTCGTCCGGTATGTTGCCGATGCGCCGCAAGAGTTCGAACAGGGGCGGTATTTTCCAGGAAGAAGTGTCGATGAAGACCCCCATTCCCTTGGGGAGGATGCGCGGCGTATTGTCGGTAATGCCGCCGCCGGTGACGTGCGCGGCGCCATGCAGCAGGCCGGAAGCGAGCAGGGCGCGGATTGGTTTCAAGTAGCTGCGATGCGGCGCCAGCAGCGCGTCGGCAACCGTCTTGCCTACTCCGGGAAGCGGCGTACTCGGGCCGTACCCGGCCACCTCGAACAAGAGCTTGCGCGCCAGCGAATAGCCGTTGGTGTGCAAGCCCTCCGAGGGCAAGCCCAACAGCACGTCGCCGGCGCGGATGTCTTTGCCGGTCACCAGGCGCCGGCGCTCGGCCGCACCCACAATGAACCCCGCCAGGTCGTATTCCGAGCCAGTGTACAAACCCGGCATTTCCGCCGTTTCGCCGCCGATCAGCGCGCAGCCGTTTTTCCGGCAGCCTCGCGCCAGCCCCGAAACCACCTGCGCGGCGACCTTCGCGTCCAGTTTTCCCACCGCGAAGTAGTCCAGAAAAAATAGCGGCTCGGCCCCTTGCACCGCGATGTCGTTGACGCAGTGATTCACAAGGTCTTCGCCGACGGTGTCATGGCGTTGGGCGAGAAAGGCCACCTTCAATTTAGTGCCCACGCCATCGGCGGAACTGACCAGAACCGGGTCGCGGAAGCCGGACAAGCGGTAACAGGCTCCAAAGCTCCCGATTTCGGTAAGCACGCCGGGCGTGAAAGTGCTCCGGGCCAGGCTCTTGATGGACCGGACGGCGCGATCGGATTCGTCGATGTCGACGCCGGCGTCGCGGTATTGTATCTGCTTTTTCTTCGGCAAAACTCAAGTATAAAACCGAGCCGCACCCAGTGGGAAAAACCGCTCCTTTGCGGTCGGGCTCGGTAGGGAGCTTCGGTAGGGAGCCTCATCCGGGCCGCGACCGCAAGGGAGCGGTGCTCGTGGAATGCTTTAGCGCATTCTGAAATGACCGCCTAAGCTATCCCCAACCAGTCGGCCATTTTCAGGGGCGTTTCGGCCAATGCCCGGGCGGCTTCCGCCTCCAGATCCATCCTCACCGTGAACTGGCCCTTCAGCTTAACGGTCTCCCTTACTCCCAGCTTGAGGGCGAACTGAGGCTCGACTCATTGCCGATCGGTGTAATCCCCGCGCGGGGCAGCGCGTAGCCGGTTGTTATAATCGGCTTTCGAATCAACTGAACCGAATCAGGTAAACCAAGGAGCTTCTGTGCGAAAGAAAGTTACGGTCGTAGGCGCCGGCAATGTGGGCGCCAACTGCGCGTTGCGCATTGCGGAGAAGGAACTGGCCGACGTCGTGCTAGTCGACGTCGTCGAGGGTGTTCCGCAAGGAAAAGGTCTCGATTTGCTCGAATCCGGCCCCGTGCAGGGCTATGACGTGATGGTGACTGGCGCCAACGACTACGGGCCCACCGAGGGTTCCGACCTCGCCATCATTACCGCCGGCTTTCCGCGCAAGCCCGGAATGAGCCGCGACGACCTGTTGATGGCCAACTACGAAGTGATCAAGACCGCCACCGAACAGTTTGCCAAGCGGTCACCCAACAGCGTGATTGTGGTCGTCACCAACCCTCTCGATGCCATGGCGCAGGCGGCGCAGTGGGTTTCCGGGTTCCCCAGAAACCGAGTGGTCGGCATGGCAGGCGTGCTCGATAGCGCCCGCTTCCGCACGTTTGTCGCGGAGGAACTGCAGGTTTCGGTGGAGAACGTGGTGGGCGTGGTGATGGGCGGGCACGGCGATACCATGGTGCCGCTCGTGCGCCTGTCCAGCGTTTCCGGCATTCCTCTCACCGAGTTGCTCGATCAGTCCACGCTTGATGCCATCGTGACCCGTACCCAGAATGGCGGCGCCGAAATCGTCAAGTTTCTCAAGACCGGCAGCGCCTACTACGCCCCTTCGGCCGCGGCGGTGGAAATGGCCGAATCCATTCTAAAGGATAAGAAGAAAGTGCTGCCTTGTTCCGCCCTCCTCGAAGGCGAATATGGCATTCATGGTGTCTTCGTGGGCGTGCCCGTGAAATTGGGCGCCGGCGGCATCGAGAAGATCTACGAGATTCAACTGACCGAAGCGGAAAAAGCCCTGCTGGCGAAGAGCGCCGCGGCGGTCCAGGAACTG
The DNA here is from genome assembly GCA_049509915.1 of Bryobacteraceae bacterium. Classification (GTDB taxonomy): domain Bacteria; phylum Acidobacteriota; class Terriglobia; order Bryobacterales; family Bryobacteraceae; genus JBEKYD01. Next base: position 5,121 of record JBEKZL010000122.1, read on the forward strand.
GTGGACGTGCTGAAAGCCAAGCAGTAGCAGCCGTCGCGCCGACGTGGGTACTGGAGCGCTTATACTGAAGTATGGCCGTTGATGACCGGATAGGCAGAAGGGCAGGCGTATGCGGCGGCAAGGCCTGTATCGTCGGTCATCGTGTGCGTGTGCTCGATATTGTCATTTGGCATGAGCACATGGGCATGAAACCCGATGAGATCGTCGACCACATTCCAAGCATCACTCTCGCCGACGTCCACGCCGCCCTTGCGTACTTTTTCGACCACATCGACGAGATCCAGCAGGAAATGAAGGCTGAGATGGCGTTTGTGGCGCAGGTTCGGCGCGATCATCCCTCCCTGCTGGAAGCCCGACTGCGCCAGGCACGCCTGGAAGAAGCGTCCTGAGAGGGTGTTCGTCCGCTTTCATCTTGACGAGCACATCTCCTTCCGTATTGTGGCGGGTTTACGCCGGCGCAATATCGATGTAACCACGGCTGCGGGCTCCGGCTTGATTGGCGCAACGGACATGGAGCAGCTCGCTTTCGCTTCCGCCCAGCGCCGCGTCATGGTGACGCACGACGACGACTTCCTTCGCCTGCATGCGCAGGGTGCGGCCCACGCCGGGATCGCCTACTGCCACCAGCAGTCGATGGCCATCGGAGAATTGTTGCGGCGCCTGGTTTTGCTTCACGACCTGCTGTCGCCCGAGGACATGATCGGCCGGATCGAGTTTCTGTAAGTGCGGCGCGCTTCCCGTTATTGGCCTCCTGCTACTGCGCTCCCTCGTCAGGCTGCTAGAATCGAGGCTACTATGCTCTCGCGTAGGTTCGCCTGCCTGCTGCTGGGCATGTGGTTGGCGGGCATCCTGTTGATGACCTGGGTGGATTGGGAAAGAGCGCGGTCGGTAGATACCGTGCTGAACGGCGGTAGCCCCGCGGCGTCGCTGCGTTTGAAGGCTCTGCCGCCGGATGACGCGCGCATGCTTTTGACCTATCAGGCCAATGAACAAGCCCGCTGGTACCAGCGAATCTGGGAAGATGTGCAGGTTTTTTGGGGCGCCTTGTTCTTCGCTTTCCTGTTGTTTGGCACGCGCGAAGGCAAACTGTCGCTCGGTCTGTGTCTGGGAATGCTTGCCGTGGCGCTGGCGGAACGGTTCCTGCTGTCCCCGGAGATTCTCGGGCTGGGGAAAATCATCGACTTTATCCGCCCCGACCTCCATTCCGGCGAACGCAACGAGTATTGGGTCCTGCACAATACTTACCGGATGGTGGAACTGGTCAAACTGGGGGCCGGATGCATGCTGGCCACGGTCCTGCTGTCCGGAAGCCCGCGCCGCTTACGAGACCCCTGGGAGCAGGTCCACGTGATCGATAAAGCCGATTACGGCCATATCGATCGGTGACTGCGGCCTTCCCACGGCCGTCATGGCGCTGAAGCCCTCGGTCGCCAGCAGGACTTTATCGCCCACCCCGGCGTCCACGGCATCGAGAGCCACCACGGCTTGTCCGCGGTCGCTGCCATCCAGATTCAGCGGCTGCACCAGCAGCAATTTCCGACCCTCGTGACTGGGATGCTTCTCAGTGGCCACCAATTCGCCGATGACGCGCGCAATCAGCATAAAAAAGGGCCTCTAGCTGGGATCTCCTGCGGGCGGGTTCTTGCCCAGGTGAACTGAGTCGACGATGCCGACAATGGTGGTATCGGTGGGCGGTTCGGCGGGGTGAAACGGGAAGCTGGCCTCTTTACCTCGCACCCAATAGACCAGCTCACCGGGGCCGGCGCCCGTTGAATCGGTGCAGATCAGGCGCCGTCCGGCGCTTTCGAGACCGGGTGTAACGGGCTGCACGATCAGGAAACGCTGGCCGCGAAGGTTCTCGTCCTTCACTGTAGACCAGACGCGTCCCACCACTCGGCCCAGGTACATGGCATTCAGTCCAGTTGCACTTCGTCTACAATGCCGATGATGGCGGTGTCGACCGGCGTGTCCTTGCAACCCTCCGCCATGCGGGCCGAACTGCCCGACACCGCGAGAACTCGCTCACGGAAACCCGCACTGACCGTGTCGACGGCCACCACATAGCCGGCTTCGTCGGCGCCCTCCGGCGATACCGGCTTCAGGATGAGCAGCTTCTTGCCTTCCAGGCGCGGATCTTTACGAGTGGCGACCACCGTGCCCACAACGCGGGCGAGAATCATGACGGCACCTCAAGACCGGCTACTTTCCGGCCTTGCCGATCGGCAGCACGTCTTCCAGGCTCTGATGCGGGCGCGGAATCACGTGCACGGCGATCAGCTCGCCTACGCGGCGCGCAGCGGCGGCGCCCGCGTCAGTGGCCGCACGCACGGCAGCCACGTCGCCGCGAACCATCGCGGTCACGTACCCGGACCCGATCTTCTCCCAGCCCACCAGGTTCACCTTGGCGGCCTTCACCATCGCGTCGGCAGCCTCGATCATGGCCACCAGACCTTTGGTCTCAATCATGCCTAACGCTTCACCCATCTATCCTCTCCCAACCAGCTCCACACTTAATCCGTCAGCAGGATCTTCGATTGTAGCAGGTTGACCTTCCCCGAATCTCTCCGATTGACAGGCCCATTCGTGAGCCACCTACAATGGAACGATGCCCCCTTGGCCCGCCAAGTCCGCAGCACTGCGCCGCTCGATTGGATTGGGTCTCGTGCTTGGTCTCCTCGCTGCCGCCTCCTCCTGCGCCATCCGGCGGCGGGTCATCTCGCGCCAGGGCGGCAACACCGCGCAAAAGCTGCAGGTGGCCGACGAATCCGCCCTGCTGGAGAGCATCGCCCGCGAATACCGGGCCGTCCGCGATTTCAACGCTACGGTAGACATGGTCCCGGCTCTCGGCAGTGCGGAAAAAAACCATATTACGGAATACAAGGACGTCCGTGCCTATATCCTTTTCCGCAAGCCAGCCGCCATCCGCATCATCGGTCTTTATCCGGTCGTGCGCAGCAAGGCTTTCGACATGACCAGCGACGGCGCGTCGTTCAAGCTGTACGTTCCCTCCCGCAACGCCTTCGTAGTGGGTAGCAACGACATTGTCCAGCCTTCGCCCAACAAGCTGGAAAACCTGCGCCCTCAGCACTTCGTGGATGCGCTGCTGGTGCGCCCTGTGGACCTGAAGACGGAAAAGGTGTTGCTCGAGAACCTGACCGACGAAGACCAGGCTTCCTACATTCTCCACATAATCCGTGAGCGCGGCGGTATACTGCAGCTCGTCCGCACCGTCTGGTTCAACCGCCTCAACTTGCAAATCTCCCGCCAGTTGATCTTCGACGACAAAGGCAACATTCTGACCGACGCCCGCTATTCGGAGTGGAAACCCTACGATAACGTGGCTTTCCCCAAGCACATCGAGATCAACCGCCCGCAGGACGAATACGGGGTGGTTATCGATCTGGTGAAAATGGATATCAATAAGGGCATCGCGGATGATAAATTTGTATTGGAGCAGCCGGAGGGAACGACACTGCGCGCGGTCGGTCAATCCACCGCCAAGCCCACCGCGGCTCCCGCCGCACCCAAAGGAAAGACAGACCATTAGTGACCGGTAAGCTGGTACTCGAAAATCTCAAGCACCGCCCCATGCGATCGCTGCTGAGCATCCTGCTCATCGGCGTGCCCGTGACGTTGATTCTCACCCTGGTAGGGCTGACGCAAGGCATGCTGGAGGACGGGCGCAACCGCCAGCGCGGGGTCGGAGCGGATGTTGTGATTCGCGGTTCGACGGCCAAGTCAGTGATCAACTTCAGCCCTTCCTCAATGCCGGCGGCCATGGTCGCGGCAGTCGAGCGCCAACCGCACGTCGAACTGGCGATGGGGGTCATCAATCATGCCATCGATCTGCCGCTGGCCATCACGGGTATCGACCTGGCCAAGTTCAACCGCATGACGGGTGGATTCACCTACGACGCCGGCGGGCCGTTCCAGGGCCCGGGCGATATTCTGATCGATCGCTACTACGCGCAGCAGCACCACCTCGCGGCCGGGCAGAAAATCAAGCTGCTGAATTACGACTGGCGGGTGGCTGGGATCGTCGAGCCGGGCAAACTGGCGCGGCTGGCAGTGCCCCTGGCGACCCTGCAGGAGCTCGATGCGGCTACCGGCAAGGTCGGGCAGATCTACATCAAGGTGGACGATGCCGCGCACATCGACGCGGTGGTTAAGGAGCTGCAAGCCTTGCTGCCCGGTTATGGCATCAACACGATGGCCGAGTGGACGGCCATGTACAGCGTGCAGAACATCCCGGCGATCCAGGAATTCACGGTAGTGGTGGTGATCATCGGCGTGGTGATCGGCGTCGCCGTAGTGGCGCTCTCCATGTACATGGCGGTGATGCAGCGCACGCGCGAGATCGGCATTTTGAAAGCCCTGGGAGCGTCGAACGCTTTCATTCTGCGCGTCATTCTTTTTGAGGCGTTACTGATTGGGCTGGGCGGCACAATCTTGGGCATCGTGTTCAGCTATGGTGCCCAATGGCTGATTGCCACGCTGGTGCCGGCGTCGATCCAAATGGCCATCGTGTACGAATGGTGGCCGCGGACCGCGGTCATCATTCTGGCCACGGCCGCCTTGGGCGCTCTCTACCCCGGGCTGAGCGCCGCCCGCCACGATGCCATCGAGGCGCTGGCGTATGAGTAACGGTGCCGGTTCCATGATCGAGATCCGCGATCTGCGCAAGATCTACCGGTTGGGCAAGGTGGACGTGCCCGCCCTGCGCGGGGTGAACCTCGACGTGCCCTCGGGCGAGTTTCTCTCCATCGTGGGGCCGTCGGGCTCGGGTAAATCGACCCTGTTTCATATCATCGGCGGATTGACGCCGCCCACTTCCGGGCAAGTGAAGGTCGGCGGCCAGGACCTGGCTTCGATGACGGATGCGGACCGCACCCGCCTGCGCAAACGCACCGTCGGTTTCGTGTTCCAGAAATACAACCTGCTGCCCAACCTGACGGCGGGCGACAACATCGCGGTGGCGCGTTTTCTAGGCGGAAACGACGGCCGGCCGGATGCGCAATTCGCCGAAGTGCTGCGGCTGCTGGGCATCGAGGGCCGTCTGGATCACAAGCCCAACTCGCTTTCCGGCGGCGAGCAGCAGCGCGTCGCCATCGCCCGCGCCATCGTCAATCGTCCCGCCATCCTGCTGGCGGACGAGCCGACCGGCAATCTGGATACGGAGAACTCCCAAGCCGTGCTGGACATTCTCCGCGACCTGAACCAGCGCACCGGCCAGACCATCCTCATGATTACCCACAACCCCGAGGCCGCCGCCTATGGGCACCGGACGGTGCAGATGCGGGACGGCAGGATTGTAGAGCGGGGGTAGCCGCGAGCCGCGGAAAGGCCTATCGTCACGCCTTAGCGGTCCGTACGGGCTGTGCGTATCCTCACGACGCGGTGAGCCGGCGGCTATAATCTCCAGGGAGGGACTACGGTCTAATAGAATTATAGGCCCGTCGTTATGAGCGCGATACAGCCGAAAATCCTGACGTGGGCACGGGAGACTGCCGGTCTGTCGCTCGATGATGCCACACGTGCGGCTTCACCGATGCCCGCGGACGCACCGGTAGGCAGCGCCTTGAAGCCATGGAGCTTGGCGAGGACGAACCAACACACCCCGTCCTGCTGAAGATGGCCAAGACGTACCGTCGGCCACTCCTGGTCTTCTACCTGACAGAACCACCCAAAGCGGGAGATCGCGGACAGGACTTCCGCACCCTGCCCGGCCATGAGAAGTTCAACCCTGAGCTCGATGCCCTCCTGCGGGACATCAAGGCACGCCAGGGGCTCATCCGGTCGATGCTCGAAGACGACAAGGCCGAACCACTAGAGTTCGTCAACTCGGCAACGATTGAAACCCCCGCTCCCAAGCTCGCGGCGCGGATGGCTGAACGACTCAACTTCAGCCTGGCACGGTATCGCGACACCAAAACCCCGGACGAAGCGTTCACGTACCTTCGGGAGACGATCGAGGCCCGTGGCGTCTACGTCCTCCTCCTGGGAACCTCGGCAGCCATCACACGAACATCCCCGTAGAAGTATTCCGTGGGTTCGCCCTCGCCGACAATATCGCCCCATTGATCGTGATCAACGATCAGGACGCCAAGACGGCATGGTCCTTCACCGCACTGCACGAACTCGCGCACCTCTGGCTGGGACAGACAGGGTCAGCGGGACGGATAGCGAGAATAAGATCGAGCGGTACTGCAACGACATCGCAGGAGAATTCCTCCTCCCCGCAAGCGATGTAGGACAACTCGGGCCCGTTCTGAAGCTGAGCGTCGCGGCCGTCGCGGAACAGATCGGACCATTCGCGCAAGCGCACGGCGTGAGCAGAGCAATGGTTGCGTTCAAGCTCTACCGGGCCGGCATGATCGGCAAGACCACGTGGGCAGCACTCGACCAGCGCTTCAAAGATGAGTACTTGCAGTTCAAGCAGCGCGAGGCCGAAAAGAACAAGAAAGCCGATGGCGGACCGAACTACTACATCGTGCGCCGGCACCGTGTCGGCCACGCGATCCTAGGGCTCGTGCGCCGATCGCTGGATGAAGGAACGATTACGTACACCAAAGCAGGCAGGGTCCTCGGGGTGAAGGCGCGCAGCGTGGAACCACTCCTATCGATAGGAGGTGCGCGCTAAGAAAGTGTTGCACCTTTTCGACGCGAACGTTCTCATTACCGCCAGCAACATGTACTACCCACTCGACGGGGTGCCTGAGTTCTGGGAGTGGATCGACCACCAAGCAACGAACGGACGCGTCAAACTTCCCGTCGAGGTCCTGGACGAGGTCCTTGCGGGGAGCAAAAGGGAAGACCCGCTCCTGCACTGGATAACTGCGCACAAGGACGTCCGCGCCTCAAGGAAAAGGTTGATCCATCACTGGTTAACAAGGTAGTCACCGAAGGGTACGCCCCAGACCTGACGATGACGAACTCATCGAGATCGGGCAGGACCCTTTCCTGATAGCTTACGCTCTAGCAAAGACGGTGGAGCGTTGCGTTGTCACCGTTGAAGTCAGCTCGCCAAGCAAGAAGCGCCAGAACCGAAAAGTCCCTGACGTGTGCAACCACTTCGGGGTGAACTGTCAAAACCCCTTCCAGGTCTACCGATCCCTCGGGTTCAGCACCGCCTGGAAGAAAACATAGATTCCGATCTGTCCTCTTCCGGGTAAGGTCGATTGCCGATTGGAGGATCGCCCGCGTGCGCAACGTGAAACGCGCGACCAAATCGACATCCTCCAGACGGACAATCGTTGCGCAAGTCCCGTCTGCGGCGCCAACGCAAGTAACGGTTTAGTAAAGTCGTGATGGGCTATGAGATCCGATCTCCAATACGTTCTCGACACACTCTGGGCACATGAGGCGGACTTGCGGCGGCTTGGAGTCGCGCATGCAGCCGTATTCGGTTCGGTGGCACGGGGCGAAGCTGGCGCGAAAGGCGACGTCGATGTGCTCGTGGATCTCGACGAGAACAGGCCGATGGGCATCTTCGAGTATGCCAGGACGAAACTGTACATCGACGAGCTCCTCGAAGGCTCCAGCGACGTCGTAAATCGGCGTACACTGAAGCCTTTGCTCCGGGCGAGTATTTTGCACGACGCGGTCCATGCCTTCTAAGAATCCCGCTCAACCGTTGGCTGACATCGTTGATTTCACAGCGCGCCACCAAGGGCCTACGCCGGCATTTCATCGCCTTTCCGGGGCGGCTTTCCGCCCTTCCGCCTCATGATTTTGTCGAAAGCCTTGAAATCCGCTCGCGCCTGCCGGTCCGAGAAGTACTTCGCCGTCTGAAGCGCCGAAACCTTCTCCGCCACCGCCGTAGCCACGAACTGGTTGATACTAGTCCGGTCTTCCCGGCTTAGCCGCTCAACCGTCTCTTTGAGCGAACGCGGCAGCCTCAGGGGATACGTTTGGGTCTCTTTCACGGTTTGATCCTCGCTATTGCTTCCCGCGGGAGTAGGACTTCCACCCCAAATTGGGACGCGGCGGTTCCATAGTCCCGCAGGTTGAATGTCACCACGGCATCGGCCCCGCCATTGACCGCCGCCTCCAAAACCATCTCATCGTTTGGATCGCGCAACTGAGGCCGCCATAGAAAATGTGCCGGCACCGGCTCTCCCATGGCAATGATGGCGTCCAGGAAGATCTCCACCTGCCTATCCGAAAGCCCGGCCTCCAGCCGGTGTTCGGACCTCCGGCAGACGGCCTCGTACTCCAGGGCGAGAGGCACGCTCAACAACAAGGTAGCCCGCCCCTTGCGTACGGCCCGGACGATGGCGGCGGATGCGCCCGTTGGACCCCGCATGGCCGCCACCACGGCATCGGTATCCAATACCAATCTCACATCGTATACGATATCACATCACGGGCGGTGTCGGCCTCTCTCGCATCCCATCACCCCGCCGGAGTTAGCTGTGCGGGCCAATGAGGCCCACGCTCTACCCGATCTCGTAGTGCTTCAGAACCGCCTCCCAATGCCCTTGGGCCTTGAGCAGCAGTTCCACCACTTCGCGCACAGCGCTATCGCCGCCGCACCTTTCGGTGACGTGGTGGGCCGCCTGCTTCACTTCGGCGCGGGCGTTGGCCGTGGCAATGGCTAGGCCCACGCGCCGCATGATGACGACGTCGGTAAAGTCATCGCCGATGTAGGCCACCTGATTCGAGTCGATCCCGGCATCGGCCAGAATCTCCGTGAGGATGGGAATTTTCTCGATGTGGCCCTGGTAGACGTACTTCATCTTGGCCTGGCGGGCGCGCTCCTCGGTGGCGGGGGAGACGCGCCCGCTGATCACGCCGGTCGGGATACCGTACCAGCTCAGCCATTGCAGGCCGATGCCATCCTGCGAGTCGAACCCCTTGGTTTCGGCCATTTTGCCATCGGGGCTGGGCACGTGGTAGAGCTTGCCGTTGGTCAACACGCCGTCCACATCCATCAGCAGCAGCCGAATGGAGGCCGCGCGGCTGAGCAGCTCCGCGGGGCTAAGCATTGTAGGTGCTGGACGAGACATTACCGCCCTTGCCGGTCCAGTTGGTGTGGAAGAACTGGCCGCGTGGACGGTCGACGCGCTCGTAGGTGTGGGCACCGAAGTAATCCCGCTGGGCTTGCAACAGATTGGCGGGCAGGCGTTCGCTGCGGTATCCGTCGAAGAAGGAAAGCGCAGTGGTGAAGGCCGGCACGGCAACTCCGGCCGCGACCGCGGTGGCGACGGTGCGCCGCCAGGAAGCCTGGCAACGTTCCACCACGCCGGTAAAGTAGGGATCGAGCAGCAGGTTCGAGAGGTTGGGATTGCGGGCGAACGCTTCCTTGATCTTGCCGAGGAATACCGAGCGGATGATGCAGCCAGCCCGCCACATCATCGCGATGGCGCCGTAGTTCAGGTTCCACTTGTACTCTTTGGCAGCCTCGCGCAGCAGCATGAAGCCTTGCGCGTAGGAAACCAGCTTGGAGGCGAGCAGCGCCTGTCGGATATCTTCAATGAAGGCCTTGCGGTCGCCGTCGAATGTGTAGTTCGGTCCGGCCAGAATCTTGGAGGCCTCCACGCGATCCGCTTTCATGGCGCTCAGGCAGCGGGCAAACACCGCTTCGCCGATGAGCGTGACCGGCACGCCCAGGTCCAGCGATTCCACGCTGGTCCACTTGCCGGTGCCCTTCTGTCCGGCGGTATCGAGGATCTTGTCGACCACCGCGTCGCCATTCTCGTCCTTGTAGGCCAGAATGTCGCGGGTGATTTCGATTAGGTAGCTGTCGAGCTCGCCTTTGTTCCACTCCGTAAAGACGTCGTGCATCTCTTCGTTCGAAAGCGTCAGCCCGCCCTTCATGAGCTGATAGGCCTCGCAGATGAGCTGCATGTCGCCGTACTCGATGCCGTTATGCACCATCTTGACGAAATGGCCGGCGCCGTCTTCGCCCACCCAGTCGCAGCACGGGTCGCCGTCGGGGGTTTTGGCGCAGATGGCCTGAAATATTTCTTTGACCAGCGGCCACGCCTTCACGCTGCCGCCGGGCATCATGGAGGGGCCGAAGCGGGCTCCTTCCTCCCCGCCGGAAACGCCGGTGCCGATGAACAGCAGGCCCTTCGATTCCAAGTATTTGGCGCGGCGGATGGTATCGGGGAAGTGGGAGTTGCCGCCGTCGATAATCAGGTCGCCCGGTTCCAGGTGCGGGAGAAGGGTTTCGATGAAGTCGTCCACCGCCTTGCCGGCCTTGACCATCAACATGATCTTGCGTGGGCGCTTAAGCAGGGACACCATTTCTTCGATGGAGTGAGCGCCGACGACGTTTCGGTGCCCTTTGGCGGCGTCGGCGAGAAACTCGTCGACCTTCGCAACCGTGCGGTTAAAGGCGACCACCTGGTAGCCATGGTCGCTCATGTTGAGGATCAGGTTCTGACCCATCACGGCCAGACCGATCAATGCGATATCGGCAGTTGGTTCCATATTTTGCAAGCTCGCAAGGGAGGCGATGCGCGAACCTTTCTTATAACATGCGGCGTGGGTAGGGCCAACTCCCAGACGGCTGCTTTAGCCGAACGGGGATTTCGTAGTTTATGCGCGGAAACCGCTCGGCTTGCGGTCGCGGCTCGGCTAGGGGCACTCTACCGCCGCGGGTCCGGTTTCACCACCAGCGGTTCGGTATAGCTGGCGCCGCCGGCGGTTAGCTTTACGGTGTAAGTGCCCGGCGGCATCCATTCGCCCCGGGCGCCGGGCGTGTCCTGGTAGATGGCGGCGATCGAATACTCGCCGCCTCTGCGCCCACGCCCGCCGGAGGGCGCGGCGTGCAGGTCCCAGACAAACCGGTGCATGCCGGCTTCGGCGGAAAGCGGCTGAAAGGGACGGATCCAATAGGTGGGCACGTTTAGCATCGGGTCCGGCTGCGCGGGTTGATCGGTGCTGGCAAAGCGCCGCACCACGCGGCCCGAGGCATCCAGAATGTCCAGCGTCACCGGGTTGGAAGCGGCGGTCCGCAGGTAGTAATACAAGATCGCCCCGTCCGGTGGATTCTGCCCGGCGGGCTCTTCGGGCGGTAGCGGCGTATCGGTATTAGTGTCGCGGCTTAACCGGTAGGTCAACCGCGGCGCGAAAAGCTGCGCGGCGGCCGTGGCCGTTTCCGCGGTCAATTGCCGCAGCGGCGAGATATCGTCCAGAATCCAGAAGCCGCGGCCGTGCGTGCCCACCACCAGGTCGTCGTCGTGAACCACTAGGTCCCGAATCGACGTCGCCGGCATGTTCTGGCGCAGCGGCTGCCAGTCGTCTCCGCCGTTGAAAGAAACGTAAACCGCCAGTTCCGTAGCGGCGTACAGCAGGCCCTTGCGAACCGGGTCTTCGCGCACCGCGTTCACGGGCCCCGCGGGCAATCCCCGCACCGTTTCCCGCCACGTGGCACCGCCATCGTGGGTGCGATAGATGTGCGGGCGCTGATCGTCCAGGCGGAAGCGGTTCACCGCCGCATACACCGTGTCGTCGTCGAAACAGGAAGCGTCGAGCTGCGAGATCTTGCTCCAGGCGGTCAGCTCCGGCGGGGTCACGTTCTTCCAGTTCTTGCCGCCGTCGCGGGTAAGCTGAATCAGCCCATCGTCGGTGCCCACCCAGATCGTATCGATGTTGCGGCGCGATGGCGCGATGGCGTAGATCACCCCGCGGCGCGACGCCAGTTGCTTCTTCGCCGCGTCGGCGTACACCGCTACGCTTTCCGGCACCTCCGAAGTTTCGCGCGTCAGGTCCGGGCTGATGGCGCTCCACGCTTCGCCGCCGTTGCTAGTCTTGAGCAGCACCTGCGCGCCCAGCAATAGCACCCGCGGGTCCACCGTCGAAAACAGCAGCGGCGCCGTGCGCAGGAAACGGTAGCTGCCCCGGCCCGGTCCCACCTGTTTCACTTCACCCGTCACGCGGTTGTAGCGGCTCACCTTGCCGCCGTAAACGATATTGGAATCCCGCGGATCGGGCGCTATACTCCCGTATTCCTCCGCCCCCACCGGGTGCCATTCCCGAAACGTGATCTGGCCGTCGTTGCCGCGGCTCGAAACCATCGCCGAGCCGCTCTCCTGCTGCCCGCCGTATACGTTGTACGGGAATTCGTTGTCGGTGGCCACGTGGTAGAACTGCGCCGTGGGCTGGTTGTACCACGAACTCCAGGTGCGGCCGCCATTGACAGTGATGGTCGCGCCCTGGTCCACGGCCAGCAGAATGATATCGGGATTGAGCGGGTTGATCCAGATGGTGTGATAATCGTCGCCGCCGGGCGCACCCTTAATCGCCGTAAAGCTTTGCCCCGCGTCCGTCGATCGATAGGTGGAGGTATTGGCAATGTAGATGACGTCGGGATTGCGTGGGTCGACCCGCACGCAGGCGAAGTCCGAGCCTCGCCCGTAGATCCGGTTTTCGTGATTGACCCGCTTCCAGGTGGCGCCGGCATCGTCGGACCGGTACACGCCGCCGGCGTCGTTCCCCGCTTCTACCAGGGCGTACATGCGGTCGCCGTTCGATGGCGCGACGCCGATGCCGATTCGCCCCAGCCCCTGGCCGAACCCCGGCAACCCGCCGGTGAGTTGTTTCCAGTTGTTGCCACCATCGGTGGAGCGAAACAATCCGCTGCCCGGCCCCGAAAACGCCCCGTTCTCCCACGGCCCCTGCCGCGCCTGCCACAGCACCGCGTAAACAATGGCGGTGTTGCGCGGGTCGAAAGCCAGATCCACCGCGCCAGTGTGCTCATCCTTATATAAGACCCGTTCGAAATGGTCGCCGCCATCGGTGGAGCGGTAGACGCCTCGCTCCGTGTTCGGCCCGTAAGGGTGCCCCAGTACTGCCACGAACAAACGTTTCGCGTTGTGCGGATCGACGATGATGTGGGCGATCTGCTGCCCGTCGCGCAGTCCCAGGTGCTGCCACGTCTTGCCCGCGTCAGTCGAGCGGTACATGCCGTCGCCAACCGCAAGGTCCGGTCGCTGCAGCCCTTCGCCCGAGCCCACGTAGACCGTGTTGGGATCCGACGGTGCCACCGCGACGTCGCCAATGGAGCCGGTCGGCTGATCGTCGAACACCGGAAACCAGGTGCGCCCGGCATCGTCCGTCTTCCACACGCCCCCGTTATTGACGCCGATATAAAACACATTGGGCTGCTCGGGGACGCCCGCCGCTCCCACCGTCCGCCCACCGCGGTACGGCCCGATCGAGCGCCACCGCAGCCCCGCATAGAATTTCGGGGCGAAGTCCTGTGCGCCGAGGGGAAGCAGAAAAAGGAGGATCGCAATCGACTTTCGCATGGTTTTTCCGAGAATAACACCGTGGCACTGGGTGGGGGCTGGCTATTTCGCCTGCTCTTGCCACGTGTTCCGCGCAGCGGACGCGGCGACCCGGTTCGACGCAAAACGGGGACTTAGTCGCGGTTTTTCGGGTGCAGGCCGCTCCTACCGGCGGCGGAAGAACCCATGCAGTCCGGGCCAAGTACCTTCATCGATCGCTTTGGGATAACCGTCGTCGACACGATCCTCGGCTATGTCATAGCGCAAATAGCGGCCGTCACTCAAGAAGAAATAGGCCTTGCCATTGCCCCAATTGACGGCCGCGGACAGGTTCGAAGCATACGGCGAGAGTCCGGGCCAGGTAGCTCGATCGATCCGCTTCGGATATCCTTGATCCGCACGATCGGCCCTGACGTCGTAACGAACGTAGGTGCCGTCGTTCAGAAAGAACTGGATCTTGTTGGCGCCCCAATTCAGAGCCGCGTACAACTGTGTAGCATACGGCCCAAGACCGGGCCAGGATTGATTGTCGACCGCCTGCGGATAACCCGGGTCCACTCTGTCCTGTCCTATGTCGTACCGGAGGTAGGTGCCGTCCGCCAGAAAGAAATAGGCCTTGTTAGGATCGGCGCCGTTGACTGCGGCGATGATCTGCTGGCCATAACTCCCCACGCCCGGCCAACTCCGGTCGGTAACCGGTTTGGGGTATCCCGGATCGGCGCGGTCGGCGGCGATATCGTATCGAACATATGTGCCGTCGCTTAAGAAGAACTGAGCCTTACCGCTTGGCCACTGGATCGCGGCTGTAATGAAGGGCTGGGCCGCCCGGCTCGGCGTAGCAAGCAAGCTCGCGCCAATAAGGACAATTGAGAGCAATACCGAGTTTCTTCGCATCGAAGCCTTGAAGTCATCCTCAGTCTAACTGACGCCGTACAATCCCACAATTAGACCGGCTTGGGCCGGGTGTAAGGTGAATCCCGACGACTACGCGGATGAGCATGTGGTTGGAGTGTCACCTGGCCGTGGAACGCCGGGGCCACTTAAATACGCTCCCATCCCCCTCTCGTCGGCCCATTACAATAAAGCCGTGCCAACCGCCAACGCTTTCATCTCCGAAACCCTCGAGAGGCTCGAAATTGAGCCTGTTAATTCGGGCGCCTGTTACGGCGACTGGATTGCCAGTCCTGCCGGCGCCGAACTTGCTTCCGTGAATCCTGCCACCGGCGAAACTCTGGCTGCGGTGCGGATCGCCGGGGTAGCCGAATACGAGAGGGTCGTGGAACACGCGCGCGCGGCGTTCCTCGAATGGCGCATGGTGCCGGCGCCGAAGCGGGGCGAGATCGTGCGCGAAATCGGCAACGAACTGCGCGCGCGCAAGGCTGAGTTGGGCGCGCTGGTGACGCTCGAAATGGGCAAGATCCTGGCCGAGGGACAGGGCGAAGTGCAGGAAATGATCGACGTCGCGGACTTCGCCGTGGGCCTCTCGCGCCAGTTGTACGGCCTGACGATGACCAGCGAACGGCCCGGCCACCGCATGTACGAACAGTGGCATCCGCTGGGGGTGGTGGGGGTGATCAGCGCCTTCAATTTTCCAGTTGCGGTGTGGTCGTGGAATGCGCTGATTGCGGCGGTGTGCGGGGATTGCGTGTTGTGGCGGCCGTCGTCGGAGACGCCGCTTACGGCGATCGCGGTGCAGAAGATCTGCAACCGGGTGACGAGCCGCCATGGGCTCAAGGGCATCTTCAACCTGGTGATCGGGCCCAGCCGGACGGTGGGTGAGGCGCTGATTGGCGACGCGCGCATTCCGCTGGTCAGCTTCACCGGATCGACCGAAGTGGGCCGCCATGTTTCCGAAACCGTGGCGGGGCGGCTGGGCCGGAGCATTTTGGAGCTGGGCGGCAACAACGGCGTCGTCGTCATGAACGACGCTAATTTCGACTTGGCCCTGCGCGCCATCCTGTTCGGCGCTGTGGGCACGGCGGGGCAGCGCTGCACCACCACCCGCCGCGCGTTTCTCGAGCGCGGTATCGCCCCGCGCATGAGGGAGGCCCTGGTCGACGCCTACCGGCAGGTGCGCGTGGGCGACCCGATGGATGCGGACACCCTGATGGGACCGCTGGTGAACCTCTGCGCCGTGGACGACATGATGGACGGCATCCGCCGTATTCGCGAGCAGGGCGGCGAGATCCTGAGCGGCGGGGGCAAACGGACGGGCTGTTTCGTCGAGCCAACGCTGGTGCGCGCGCGGCCCGATATGCCGATTCTCAAAGAGGAGACCTTCGCCCCGATCCTTTACCTGGTGGATTTCGACACCCTGGACGAGGCCGTGCGCTGGCACAACGGCGTGCCGCAGGGCCTGTCGTCGGCCATGTTCACCGGCAGCCTGATTTCCGCCGAGACCTTTCTGAGCCATCGCGGCAGCGATTGCGGCATCGCCAACATCAATCTGGGAACCAGCGGCGCGGAAATCGGCGGCGCCTTCGGGGGGGAGAAAGATACCGGCGGCGGCCGCGAATCCGGCAGCGACGCCTGGAAGGCGTACATGCGGCGGCAGACCAACACCATCAACTGGTCGGAGCAACTGCCGCTGGCGCAGGGGATTCGGTTCGACCTGTAGGAATAGTTGGCAGACAGGAGATCATCCTCACCGGAACCTCGCTATCATCTCTCCAGGAGGCCCCGTGAACTATTCGCGCCGAGACATTGCCACGCTGCTGCCGCTGCTGGCAGCCCAGGCCGCGCATGCACAAAACGCCCAGGCACCCAAGCGGGATGAGCCGCTGGCGGCCAAGGCCTACAAATACGAAGACCTGCCGGTGAAAACCAACGGAGCAAACCAAACGCGCGCGGTTTTCGACGGCACCACTCATAGCGGCTATCACATCGACCTGCATATGACCGAGCTCGGGCCGGGCCAGCAGCCGCACCCTCCCTACAGCCACGTTCACGAAGAAATCCTCATGCTGCGAACCGGCCAGTTGGACGTGACCCTGGGCTCCCAAACCAGCCGTATCGATGCCGGATCGGTGGTCATCACTGCGTCCAGCCAAGAGCATGGCTGGCGCAACCCCGGTCCCGGCCCGGCCGAGTATTTTGTCATGGCGGTCGGCCGGGATAGTTAGGGCCACGTGCTGCCAAGATGGCGATGAAAACCTACAATTTCAAAGTAGTTATCGAGCCCGATGAAGACTTCGACGGCAATCCCGCGGGATGGCACGTCTACTGCCCCGCGCTGGAGCGCGTCGGCGGGTCGACGTGAGGCGAGACCCGGGACGAAGCCCTCAAGAACATCAACGAGGTCGTCCGCATGGTTGTCGAGAGCATGTCTGAAGACGGTGAACGTATTCCGGAGGAGCCCTTCGATGGGGTAGGAGCAACCGGTGAGACTTGCGTCGCGGTTACGGTCTAGTTTCCCGGCAACCGCTCCCTGACGGTCGCGGCTCGGAAACGCGCGAAACCGAGCCGCG
>JBEKZL010000123.1:0-21608 GCA_049509915.1 Bryobacteraceae bacterium
ACCGTCAGCAGTGTAGTTGATTCTACGGTCGCAACGCGCATAGGACAACCTCCTTCTGGAGGCATCAGCCCTAAAACAGAATAGCATTAAAATGCTGTTAAGTGAACAGTATTGGGGCTAGGCCTAGCTATACACCCGAGCGGGGATCGGCCGCGCCACCTCTGTTATCCTTAAGTCTTGATCCCCTTTCGTTTTTTCCGCGCGGCGATCCTGGTCCTGGCCGCCCTCGCCGCGGCTGCCCGACTGCGGGCTGCCGAAGGCAATGTTCTGCTCGATACGATGGCTGGTGAGTTGAGCCGCAACTTCAACATTCTGAAGCAAAAGGCGGATCCGCCGCCGTACTTTCTGAGCTACGAGGTGACCGAGACCGATTACGCCACCATCGAGGGCACGCTGGGCGCGATCGAAGGGACCAATCGGGTCAAGAGCCGGACCCTGGACACCTCGGTGCGGGTGGGTTCGCCGGAGCTCGATAACTATCATCCGGTGAACCTGGGCGGGCGGGGCTCGGGCAGCGGCCAGGTGACGTCGGGGGCGATGCTTACGTTCGAAGACAACCCCAACGCGATTCGCCAGCGTCTGTGGCTGGATACGGACCGGGCCTACCGGGCGGCATCGGAGCGCTTCATCCGGATCAAGACCAACAGCCAGGTGCAGGTTGCGAGCCGGGACACGTCGGCGGACTTTTCGAGCGAGCCGCCCTCGGTGCAGGTGGAGCAGGCGCACAAGCTGCAGTTCGACCGGGAAAACTGGACCGAGCGGGTGCGGCGGCTGTCGGCGCGGTTCGGTAACTATACGAGCGTACTGAACTCGCGGGTGACGGTATGGTGCCAGGACGAAACGCGCTATTTCGTCAACACGGAGGGTTCGCGGCTGGCTTTCGGGCGGGGCTACGCGCGGGTGCTGATTTCGGCGTCGGGCAAGGCGGCCGACGGGACGGACGTGAGCCAGTTCGAGACGTTCGAAGCTCTACAGCCGGACGGGCTACCCGACGATAAAGTATTAGAGGCGGCGATAGACCGCGTGGCCGGCGACGTGGCCGCGCTGCTGCAGGCGCCGGAGGCGGAGCCGTTCGTGGGGCCGGCGATTTTCTCGGGCAAGGCGGCGGGCGTGTTTTTCCACGAAATTTTCGGCCACCGGGTGGAAGGGCACCGGCAGAAGGACGAGAGTGAAGGCCAGACGTTCACCAAGAGCGTGGGGGAAAAGGTGCTGCCGGATTTTCTATCGGTGGTGTTCGACCCGACCAAGAAGAAGATCGGCGGGGTGGATTTGAACGGCTGGTACGATTACGACGATGAAGGGGTGAAGGCCCGGCCCGTAATGGCGGTGGAGAACGGGGTGTTGAAGACGTTCCTGATGTCGCGCTCGCCGATTCAGGGCTTCGATCATTCCAACGGCCACGGGCGGCGGCAGCCGGGGCTGGAGCCGGTTTCACGGCAATCGAACCTGATTGTGGAAAGCGCGCACGCGGTTTCCGGCGACCGGCTGCGGGCCATGCTGATCGAAGAAGCCAAGCGGCAGAACAAGCCGTACGGACTCTATTTCCGCGATATCACCGGCGGATTTACGACCACCCAGAGGGCCGGCCTGCAGGCCTTCAAGGTGATTCCCACCGTGGTGTACCGGGTGTACGTGGACGGGCGGCCGGACGAACTGGTGCGGGGCGCCGATATCGTGGGCACGCCACTGGCGAGCTTCGCCAAGATTCTGGCGACGGGCGACCATGCGGAAGTTTTCAACGGCTACTGCGGGGCGGAGTCGGGCAGTGTGCCGGTATCGGCGGTATCGCCGGCGATTCTGGTGTCGGAAATCGAGATCGAGAAGAAAGCCAAGGCCAACGACCGGCCCCCGTTGTTGCCGCAGCCCACCTCGATGGAGCCGAAGGGAGGGGCGCGGTGAACCGCCGGGGGTTGCACCAAATGGCCGCGGGCGTAGCGATGGCGATGGCAGCCGCGACCGCGATTTATGCCCAGGATGCGGATTCCGGCCAGACGCTGAAAGCCATGCACGACGAAGCTATGCGCTCGCTGACGCTGGCGGTGGCGAACCTGGAAAAGCCGTACTTCGTGGAGTACGTGCTGGACCAGGAGGACGTGTTCAGCGTGTCGGCGACCTTGGGCGGATTGCTTTCGCGCAACCGGGAACAGCTTCGGGCGCCGGAAGTACACGTGCGGGTGGGCGACTACAAGTTCGACAACGGCAATTTCGCCGGGGCGGGATTCAGTGGAAGGTTTCAGGGCCGTCTGCCGCTGGAAGCGTCCTACGACCTGGTGCGGCGCCATTTCTGGCTGGCCACCGACGCAGCTTACAAGAGCGCGGTGGAAGCGATTGCGCGCAAGCGGGCGGCGCTGCGGAACGTAGCGGAGAGCGGCGGCCGGCTGGACGATTTCGGCCGCGTGGCGCCGCTGCAGGCGGTGCGCGAACTGGGCCGTTTGTCGATCGACGAGGACGCCTGGGCGGCGCGGGTGCGCATGCTTTCGAGGGTGTTCGCGTCCTACCCGGCGGTGAAGGATTCGCGGGTCGACCTGGAAGCCAACGCGGGCGGCTACTACGTGGTGAATTCCGAAGGCACCGAGGTGAGGGTGCCGGAAGACGTAACGTTTCTTCGCATTCGCGCCATGGCACTGAGCGCGGATGGATCGGCGGTGCGGGATCTGGCCGGCTTTCACGCTATCGAACCGGCCGGGATGCCGGGCGACACGGAACTAGTGGCGGGAGCGCTTCATGCGGCGGCCAACGTAACCGCGCTGGCGGCGGCGCCCAAGGGCGAAGATTACAACGGGCCGGTGCTGTTCGAGGGAACTGCCGGGGCGCAGTTGATGGCCGAAGTGGTGGGCCGTAACGTGGTCCTGGCCCGCAAGCCCGAAGGCGGACGCGGCGGCGCATTTCTGGCCAGCGAATACGAAGGGCGGGTCGGCTCGCGGGTGCTGCCGGAATCGTTCGACGTGGTGGACGATCCAACCCAGAAAGTATGGCGCGGCCGGCCGCTGTTCGGCGCCTATGAAGTGGACCGGGAAGGGGTGGCGGCGCAACCGGTGAGCCTGATCGAACAGGGTGTGCTGAAAACCTTTCTGCTGACGCGCCAGCCGGTGAAAGGCATGCGGGGCTCGAACGGACACGGGCGTCTGCCGGGGGCATACGGCGCGGCCGAAGCCGGGATCGGCAATCTCTTTGTGCGGTCGAGCGAGGCGACGCCGGCGGGCGAGTTGAAACGCAAACTGATCGAGGCGATTCAGGCGCGGAGTAAGCCGTACGGCATCCTGGTGCGCAAGCTGGATTTTCCCTCGTCGGCGCCGTTCGACGAAGTGCGGCGCCTGTTGAGCGAGACCTCGGGGATGGCGCAGCCTGTAAGCGCACCGGTGCTGGCGTACAAGGTGTATCCCGACGGGCGGGAGGAGTTGATTCGCGGGGTCGAATTCAAGGGATTGAACGCGCGCTCGCTGAAGGACATTCTGGCGGCGGGCGACGACGCCAACGTTTTCGAGTACATGGACAACGGCGGCCCGCTGGCGGTGCTGGGCGCCGGCTCGTTCACCATCGAAGCGTGCGTGGTGGCGCCATCGGTGCTGGTCGACGATCTGGAGCTTCGGCCGGTTGAGGAAGAACTGCCCAAGCTGCCGGTGGTGCCGGCGCCCGAATCGATCGAGGCAGGGCCGGTCGCGCCGGAGCCGGTAAAGTAAGCCCTGTGTTCCGAATACTCGGTCGATATGTCTTCCGCGAAGTGGTGGAAAGCGCCCTGCTGGGCACGCTGCTGGCGACCTTTATCATTTTCCTGCAGTACGCGGATAAGCTGTTCGCGGCGCTGGTGAGCTCGAACAACGTGAGCGTGGGGACGGTGCTGGCGCTGCTGGGATGGACGCTGCCGCCGGTGCTGCCCCTCACCATTCCGTTCGGCGTGCTGGTGGGGATTCTGATCGGGCTGGGGCGGATGGCGGCGGATGGCGAAATCGTGGCCATGCGGGCGGCCGGAGTTTCGAGCCGCACGGTGATCGCGCCGGTGCTGGCATTCGCATCCCTGGGGATGGGCATGGCGGCGTACGCCGAACTGCGGCTGACGCCGCTGGCCTATCGCCAGAGCACGCACATCCTCAACGACATTCTGGCCACGCAGCTTTCGGCGGCGATCGAGCCGCGCGTCTTCAACGAGAACTTCCCCAATAAGATTCTGTACGTGGACGATGTCGTCACCGGGTCGGTGGACAAGTGGAGAAGGGTGTTCGTCGCCGATATCACCCCGCCCGAGCAACGGCAGAACGGGATGCGTGACAAGGCCGATGGGCCCATGATCACGCTGGCGCGGGAGGCGATCGCGGTTTCCGACCCGCGCCACAACCGCATCGAGCTGACCCTGGAAGATTACACCCAGCACGAAATGGGCAAAGACCGGCGTGCCAACGACAGTTCGGCCCCTTACGGGGTGCAGGCGCTGGATGCCTCGCCCCCGGATCTGAAGACACTGCGATCGAGCGCCATGAATACGCGCGAGCTGATGCGGTATCCGCGCAACGGGCCGGACTACACCGAAGTCCAGATCGAGTTGCACAAGCGCTTTTCCCTCCCGCTGGCCTGCATCACGCTGGCGCTGGTGGGAATTCCGCTGGGCGTGGCCACGCGCAAGGGGGGCAAATCGGCCGGGTACGTGATCGCGCTGTTCCTGGGGTTCTTCTGTTACAACCTGTCGTCGCTGGCCTTGATCGGAGTGGCCAAACAGCACACCCTGCCGGTGCCAGTGGCGCTATGGCTGCCCAACGCGGCGTTTTTCGTGGCCGGCGTCGTCTTTCTCTATCGGATGGAATCGCCGGGCGACCGCGATCTGTTGGGCGGGCTGAACGATGTTTTCGGACGCGTGACCGGACTGTTCCGGGCGAAGCGTAATGCGCCGCGCGTGGAAGAGGTCGCGCCGGGCGATGAGCCGGCGGCGGCTAGCGAAATCCGGGCGGAGCCGCGTACCATGCGCCGCCGCCTGCCGCTGCTGCCGCAAATTCTGGATACCTACCTGTTGTCGAGCTTCCTGTTCTACCTGGCCGTGATGCTGGCCAGCCTGGTGTCGATGCTGCTGGTGTACAACTTTTTCGATCTGATGGGCGACATGGTCAAGAACCGGATCCCGCTCAGCAAGATGTTCACCTACCTGTTTTTCCTGACGCCGGAGCTGATTTACGAACTGTTTCCGTTCGGAGTGCTGGTGGCGGTGCTGGTGCAATTGGGGGTGCTCAGCAAGCAGAACGAAATCACCGCGTTTCGCGCCTGCGGGGTGAGCTTGTACCGGCTGGCCACGCCGATCCTGGTGGCGGGGGTGCTGTTTTCGGGAGGTCTGTTCGCCTTCGATCACTACTACGTGCCAGGGGCCAACCTCAAGCAGGACGCGCTGCGGGACGTGATCAAGAACCGGCCGACGCAGACCTACTATCGCACCGACCGCAAGTGGATCATGGGCTATGGGGCGCACCGGATCTACTACTACCGCTATTTCGACACCTCGGCGCACGTGATGTTGGGGGTGAACGTATTCGAGTTGGACCCGCGGCCCGGAGCGTTCCGAATGCAGCGGGAAATCGTCGCCCAGCGGGCTACCTGGAATCCTTCGATCCGAACGTGGGTGTTCGAAAACGGCTGGAGTTGCACCTTCGACAACACCGCCTGCAGCCACTTCACCCCGTTCAGCGAAAACGACCCCAACCAGGTGGCGACTTTTCCGGAGTTGACCGAGCCTCCCGACTATTTTCTGCCGCAGGGAATGCAGGAGAAGCAGATGACCTTCCTGCAACTGGAGCGGCTGATCGGCGAGTTGGAGCAGCGCGGTTACCCGACCGTAAAGCAGCACGTGCAGTTGTACCTGAAGTTCGCCGCGCCGCTGTTCGCGCTCATCATGGCCATGATCGCAGTGCCGTTCGGATTCCGCGTGGGTAACCGCGGCGCCATGGCGGGCATCGGGCAGAGCCTGGCGATTGGGGTTTCTTACCGCGGCTTGGGCATCCTGTTCGAGAAGGTCGGGGACGCGAACCTGCTGCCGCCCACAATGGCAGCCTTCTCGCCCGACGTGCTCTTCGGACTCGCCGGACTGTACCTGCTGCTGCGCATGCGAAGCTGACCGAGGGTCCGCGATCCGGCTTTACCGCCCCCCGACCACCAGGTCATTCGTCACAGAAAACACGTTAGGAACCGAATTGGCGCGGATTCCCGCCAGGTTTTTGTCGGCGGCGGAATCCACCACTCCTACCAGCGTCACTTTGCCGTTATCCACGATGATATGGATCGAGGCGACGGCCTGCTGGGCGTAGCGGTAGAGGTCGCCGAAGCCGTAGATCGCGCGATATTCGGCCCGCCGGGTCTGATCGTCCATCGGCGAGAGAGGCAGAACCTGGATCTCGTTGTTGACCCGCTCCACACCCTCGACGCCTTTCACCACGTTTTCGGCATCGCTCTTCAAGGTGGGCCGCACGACTTGGCCGTAAAGTGTTACGACGTTGCCGTCCACACGATATGCGAGGTTATCGAAGACGCTGTAATAGGGCAGCATTACCAACTGGTGGCGCACCTCGCGCGTCAACCGGTCCTGACCCGCCGAGCCGGAGCGGGAAGTTGCCCCTTCATCTTTTTGAGCGGAGGCCGAAAGCAGGCTTAGTGCCGCTGTAAGTGCGGTGGCGCATAGATACACCGTCAGGTTCTTCATATACTCTCCCAGTTTCTCCGGATGGTCGGAATCCCCGATACCGTCGTTAGCTGATGCAATTATACGTCGACCTTCCATCCGGGCACCGTATGGTTTTTCGCGTCCGTCGCGGCTTGCCGGAAGTATTCGTGCGCAACCGCTCTCTCACGGGTTCGGAAAGTGCCGCGACCGTGAGGGAGTTGCCATATATGGGCCGTGGGGCAGGCCCTTCCGCTTCCGCCTATACCTAGCACCTTCGGTTGTCAACCGGCGCCTCGGCCGGTGTGCGAAATCAGAAACTGGAGGGCTCTTGGACGGAGCCCGGTTGCGGTCGCTAATGCATTCCAGCCGCGGCGGCGAGAGCTTGGTTTGGCGTTGCCGAGGCAATCATGAGGGCTGCTGCCGCGTCGGCGGGCTTACCGGCCGCGATGGCCGCGGTTTTTTGCAGCACGTCCTTTTCCGTCTCGCTCTTAAACCACTTCGCGCCGCCGAATCCCAGCAGGAGCGCATTGGCAATATCGGCCGTCGAGAAGGTGGGCGGAGGGCCGGCTGAGGCGGAGAAGACAAATGCTTTCGCCATTCCCCAGGAAGCAACCGCGGCCGCGGCGCCTACAAAAACCGTCCCCATATAGCCGGGCTGGAGCACGCCGTTTTCGACCCTTGGCAGATGCAGCCCGCTGTCCCCTATGAAAACATTGACGAAGCCGCCCGCGGCTCCGCAAACAACCACGATGAGGATCATCCATCCGATGTTCATGCCGTTCGGTTCTCCTTTCACTCGATTCGGTCCGGCGCGCAGCGTGCCGGAACGCGAATCCGAATTCCACGGTTTGCTCCGTAGGTGGTCAATTATACATCCAAGCGCCGGAAATGGAGCGCTAGTTTTCGCTTGGCGACAAAACTCCATAGTTCGCCAACAAACTCCGGGGGGGAAATCGCGGCGAGCGGTGGGTCAGTAAGTGGCCGTAATTCCTGGATTGAGCATTTACTTTATTTCGCCGGCCTTTTATAAACTACGCCGCCTTTCATGACGAAGTCGACCCGCTGGAGCGCGGCGATATCGGCCAGCGGATCGCCGGAGACGGCCACGATGTCGGCCAGATAGCCGGCGTGGAGAGCGCCGATCCGACCCTCCCAGCCGAGCAGCTTGGCGGCGTTTAAGGTACCGGCGCGGAGAGCTTCGAGCGGGCTCATGCCGTATTCGACCATCAGCACGAACTCGCGTGCCTGGGTACCGTGGGGAAATGGGCCGACATCGGAGCCCATGGCCATCGGCACGCCGGCGGCGAGCTGTCTGCGGAATTCGGCGGCATGGAGAGAGATCGACTGGCGTTCCCGCTCGGCGGTGCGCGGGTCGGCGGCCTGTTCGGCGAAGTAAGTCACAATGGCAAAGGTGGGGACGGCGAAGATGCCACGCTCATGCATGAGGCGCATGGTTTCGTCGCTGAGCTGGTTGGCGTGGTCGATGGAAGCCACTCCGGCGCGAGCGGCGTAGAGCGTGCCGGGTTCGCCGCTGGCATGCACGGCGACGCGCTTGCCGACGCGAGCGGCCTCCTGTACAGCGGCCGTCAATTCGGCTTCGGTGTATTGATAGGGTGTGTGCAGCTTGCCGCCGGCCACAGAGTCGCGGCCGGTTTCGTAGATCTTGACGAAATCCGAACCTTCCTTGAACTGCCGGCGGATGACGGTGACCAGCTCCAGCGCATTATTGGCGATGTCGGCGTTGGAGAGCACGTTTTGGGCGGGATTGTAGCCGGCGGCGTCTTCGTGGCCGCCGAGGACATCGATGGCGTTGCCGCTGATGCGGAGGCGCGGGCCGGGGACCAGGCCGCGGTCGATGGCGTTGCGAACGGCGGTATCGGCCGAGCCGGCGCCCTCGGTGCCCATGTCGCGCTCGGCAGTGAAGCCGCCCATCAGGTCGTCGCGGGCGGCTAGGACGGCGCCGATGGTGCGCTGCGGCACGGATTCCTGAACGGTCTGGAGGTCTTCGGCGCCCGGGTGCAGGAACAGATGCACGTGGGCGTCGATCAGGCCGGGGACGAGGGTGCGGCCGCCGAGATCGATCACCTCGGCCGAAGCGGGACGATCGACGCTGGCGCCGACCGCGACGATCTGGTCGCCCTCGACCAGCACTTCCCCGGGGGTAACCGCCTTGCCGTTTTCCACATCCACCAGGCGGGCGGCATGCAGCACCGTGGGACGGCTGCCGGACTGGGCCCAGGCGGCAGCGGCCAGGGCGCAATGAACTAGAAAGCGCAGTTTCATGGCGGGTTCTGCCTATTTTAAACGGAAAATCGGAGGCGGAAGGTGCCCCCGTTTATTCCGGCTGCACAAGCTGAGCGTAGAACTTGGTGCGGTCGCCGCGGTGCTTGGCGACGAAGTATTCGAGAGGGGTGCCATCGGCGACCAGGCCGATGCTCTTGAGCAGCAGGGCCGGGCTGCCTGCTTTGAGGCGGAGCAGACGAGCGTCGGCCCGGTCCAGGCTGATCGCCTCGATGGTGCGAAAACCGCGGACGATTCTCAAACCGAATTCGATGGCCAGGGTCTCGTGGAGCGAGCGGTCGGTCAGGTCCTCACGGGCCAGCGAGGCGCACAGCCTTTCCGGCAAATACGAAACTACCAGCACCTGCGGTTCGCCATCAAGGAATCTCAGCCGGTTCAGCATCAGGACGGAATCGCCGCGGAGAATTTTCAAAACCTCGGCGACTTCGGCGTCCGCCGGGACAACCTCGCAGCCGAGGATCTTGGTGGAGGTTTTCCGCCCGTGCGCGGCAGCGTCCTGTTGGAACCCCTGAAGGTTCTGCATCAGGCCGCCCTCATACTTCGGCGACGCGACTTTGGTCCGTTTGCCGTTCTGCTTGATTACCAATCCCTTGCGCTCCAGGTCGACCAGGGCTTGGCGGACAACGGTGCGGCTGATGCCGAGCGTGGCGCACATCTCCTGCTCGCTCGGCAGGAACTGGCCCGGCCGCCAATCGCCGGACTCCACCCGGGCGGCAACGTAGGTACTGAGCTGAAAATAGTATGGGACCGGGTCTCGCTGTTGGATCACTCCCGCGCCGTCGAACGGCACGCTTTGAGCGATTTTCGGTTCCCTCGCGGGCGTCGCGTTCATTCTCGCCGTTCCCTTATTGCGCCTCGAGCCCGGCCGCGTGTCTCGCGGCATTGACAGGAGGATTCGCAGGTTGCTACCGTTTAATCCTGTGATTATAGCATTATAGGACGAATCTTGAACCTGCCATTTGCCTTCGACGTCCTGCTGGACGCGAGCCGCCTGTCGCGGTTCGACCGTCACATCGAGCGGCGCCTTTCCTCGATGCGGGGCCAGTATTCGAATCCCGACGCCTGCCGGCGCCTGATCGAATCCGGCGATCCAGCCATCTACGAAGTTTACGAAATCGCACGGCCGGAGGTCGCCGGCGAACTGCGCACGGGGCTCTCGGTGGTTCACGCCGGCCGCGTGGGCGACGAGTATTTTATGACCAAGGGGCACTTCCACGCGGTGGTCGATACGGCGGAAACCTATTACTGCGTCAAGGGACGCGGGTTGCTGCTGATGGAGAACCTGCAGGGGGACTGGCACGTTGAGGAACTGCTGCCTGGCCGCGCCGTATACGTGGCGCCGGGCTGGGCGCACCGCTCGATCAACACCGGCGAGGAAGAAGACCTGGCGACGCTATTCACCTACCCGGCCGACGCGGGGCACGATTATGGCACCATCGAGCGGCACGGCTTCCGCAAGCGGGTGGTGAGCCGGGAGGGCCGGTACCAGGTGGTCGACAACTTTAATTGGCTGCCGCCGCGCGTTACCAAGACCCGGCCCACCATGTATTTTTTCGGCGTCACCACGGCCAAATCGTCCATTATGAAGGTCTTTCCGCTGTGGATGAAGGAACTCGGCCGGGAAGATGCTGTCATTGAGGGCGTCGATTTCGAGCTTCACGACGACCGGCAAAACTACCGGCGCGCGGTGGCGCAAATCAAGTACGATCCGCTCTCGCTGGGAGCGCTGGTGACCACCCACAAGGTCAATCTGCTCGAAGCCGCCCGCGACATGTTCGATTACCTCGACCCCTTTGCGGCAACCTGCGGCGAGGTATCGAGCATATCGAAGAATGGAACGTCGCTCGCTGGCCATGCCAAGGATCCGGTCACCTCCGGGCTAAGCCTGGATGCAGTGCTGGGCAAAGGCTATTTTGCCCGGACGGGCGCGCACGTGCTGTGCTTCGGGGCCGGTGGATCGACCACGGCCATCGCCTTGCATCTCGCCCGCAAGCCGGACCAGGCGGATCGGCCGCGGCGCATGGTGGTGGTGAACCGCTCCGCGGGCCGACTGGACTCGCTGGCGCGAATGGTAGCCGGGCTCGACACGGATATCGAGTTCGAGTACCACTGCAACGTGCTGGGGGCGTTCAACGACGAACTGATGGGCAAGTTGCCGCCGGCCTCGGTGGTGATCAACGCCACCGGGATGGGAAAGGATTTGCCGGGATCGCCCATCACCGATCGCGGGTTGTTTCCGGTTGGTGGCGTGGCGTGGGAGCTGAACTATCGCGGTGAGCTTCCATTCTTGCACCAGGCGCTGGCGCAGCACGAAACCCGGCAAGTGCGCGTCGAGGACGGCTGGCTGTATTTCCTCCACGGCTGGACGCAGGGGATCGCCGAAGTTCTGAAAGTCCGGATCGACGAGCCGCTGTTTCAACGGCTCGCCGCGATTGCCGGCGCCGTCTGCCAACCGGCGCTACCGCCGTCGGCGCGGTGATTGCGGGACGAGCCCTTACTGGATTGTCGCCACTGTGTTGTTCGATACAAACACGGTGAAGATGCCTGCATCGAGTCCCGGCGAGCCGGCCACGGTGAAGGTGGTCTCGGGAATACCCGCGATCGAGACATTGACTCCCCTCTTGATCGGGTTAGAGCTTCCATAACCGTTGGTGGGAAGCAGATTGAGGATCACGGAGGGAACCGTGAATGTTCCCGCGGCGGCATCGGCGTCGCACACGATGAAGGCCCAGGAGTTGAGCGACCCCACCGGAAGGCCGCTGATCAGGAAGATGCTGGCCACCTGGTATGCCGAGCCTCCGGTCCACGTCAGGGTCAGGTCCTGCGCGCGGTTGACGGTGGCGGGGATGTTGGTGGGCACAAGGTAGGGAGGAAGCGTCAACGTCCAGTTGAAAGGTCCAACGCCCGATCCGCCGGAGCCGTTTGCAGCCGTATAACTTCCGGGTTGAATATAGGTGGACGGCGCGATGGCGAGATCGGCCGCGAAGTAACCCCCGGAGCTCACCGGGACGGTCTGAGTTCCGCCGGGTCCGGTAATCGCCAGGTCCGGGCCCACATTCAGATAGGTCGGCTGAATCGGATCCACAAGTGCCGTCTCGATCGAACTTCCCCCGATCTCATAGGCCAAACAACTGCCGATGGATGGGCCGTAATAGCCTCCATACGACCGGATGAGGCTGTTAAGAGGGTAGGTCCCGAAATATCCCAGCAGACTGTCGTTTCCGGTGGCGATGCGGCTGACGACGACGCCCCCGAGGTTCAGAGAGCCTTTGGCGACCGCCGTTTGCAGGTTAGCCGAGGTCAGGAAGCCAAAACCGTCGTTGCAAGTGGTTTGCCCGGCCGGGGCGATGGGTAAGGTGGTGACGTTGCCTGTCACTCCCTTGACCAGAACGGCTATGGACGTCTTGCACCCGCCGCTGACTCCTGTCGGTACGGTGAAGTCGATCTGATCGAGCGCCGGGGAGCTGCCCCGTCCGCCGTAGAGCACCGTCGCCGGTTGGCTTTCGACGAAGACCTCCACACCCGTTTTCAAATCGACCTGGGTCGGCGGCTCGGTTTCGTCGCCGGTCACCGCACCCAGGCCGCTGCCCCACAGAATCAAGTCCTCGCCCGGATGGGCGGGGTTGATCATGGTGATCACGTTGTAGCTCAGATCGGTAACCACCCCGGACCCGGTACCGGCGCTATTCAACGTAACCATGGCGAAGTTCGCGGCCAGAACCTGGACCGAAATCGAGCTCGTTCCGCCGTTGTAGGAGAGCGTAATCGTCCCGGTTCCCGTGGGCGTCGCCGAAGGAAGAATGGCGTTGACCTGGGTGGCGCTGACGTAGTCCATAATACAGGTTTCGGTCACGCTGCCGACCGTGACCCGGACCGTGGTTCCGTTCAGACCCTGCGTGGTAGGCAATGGATAGGCCTGGACCTGCTGTGGAGTGGAGGGGCCAAGCGCGGTCCCAACAAGGGCGAAGAAAGCGCCTTGCGCAATCCCGGAATTGGGCAAGCCCGGAGGGATCCATGCGGTATTATAGACTCCGGTGATGGCGGGAGCGGCGGCCAAGGCGCCGGCACAGGCGAGCACGAGCGCAGTAAAGCGAACCAGCCGCCCGCGGGCCAGGTGGTTCCAACGGTTTTTCATATCGCATTCTCCTCTATCGAATACGGCGCAATCTCGAAGCAAATCACGCCAGGCGGGATGATAAAATCGAAGGCGTGGTGGATGGTCCCGGGGAAGTGACCGTGTGGCTGGAGCGCTGGTCGCAGGGAGAGACGCAGGCGCTGGAGCAGCTCGCGCCGCTAGTATACGACCAACTGCGCAAGGTGGCCGACGGGCTGCTGCATCACGAACGGCTGGACCACACGCTGCAGCCGACCGCGCTGGTGCATGAGGTGTTTTTGCAGTTGGTCAATCTCCATCGCGTGACCCTCAGCGACCGGGCTCACTTTTTCACCTTCGCGGCAAAACTGATGCGCCGTATCCTGATCGATCACGCCCGCCGGATGAAAGCCTCCAAGCGGTGGCTGGCCTTGGACCGTATCCCGCTGAACGCTGAGCTTTGCTGGGTAGGTCCGGCGGGCACCGACACGCTCGATCTTTCGCTGGCATTGGACGAACTGGAAGCCACCGACGTGGAAAAGGCCCGCGCGCTGGAACTGCGCTACTTTCTGGGTTGCACGGTGGAGGAAACGGCGGGGGTGCTGGGCATCTCGCCCTCGACGGTCGATCGCGGAGTGCGCTTCTCATTGGCGTGGCTGCACCAGCGGCTGGGCCCGACGGGGTGAAGCGGGATGGTGTGGAGAACTTGTAGAATCGAGAACAGAAAGCAGATGTTGAGCGAAGCGCAACTTCTCACCATCGCACTTGCCACGGTCCCAACCATCCTGGTGATTGCCATTGGGATTCTCCTGAACAATCACCGGCTGGTCGATATGAAGGACCGGCTGGGCGACATCAACGACACCCTTCTGGCCGAGATCAAGGCTGGAGACGCCGCCATCCTCTCCCAGATGGTGACGTATCAGATGGACATCATTTCTAAAATCGCCGCGCTCGATAATCGGATCACCCGGCTGGACCGATAATACTTCCCACAAAATAGTCCCGTCCCGCTTTGGCGATGGCGGTCCAGTTAGTGTATGATTTGCGAAATGCCGGTTGCCGTCGTCTGTGAAGCGGGGTGCCGTCGGGGGCACGTCTCGCCATGACTGTCCACCCCGAAGAGCGATTCCGGCAATTGGCCCTGTTGTTCCAGGAGGCCGTGACGCTACCGCCCGGGACGGAGCGGGAGGCCTGGCTGGACACGAAGTGCGGCGGCGACGCCGGGCTGCGCGAGGAAGTCGTCCGTTTGCTGGCGTCGGATGCGGCGGTACGGCGGCGGGGGACGCCGGCTCCTTCGCCGCTACCCCGTTTTGGTATCTACCAGGCACGCGAACTGATCGGCGCCGGCGGCATGGGCGCGGTCTACCTGGCCACGCGCGAGGACGGCGAAGTGCGGCAGCGGGTGGCCGTCAAGGCCATCGCCTCGCCCTATCACTCTCCCTTGCTGGAGGACCGGCTGCGAAGCGAGCGCCAGATTCTGGCCGAGCTCTACCATCCCAACATCGCCGCCTTTCTAGGCGGCGGCGTCACCGGCGAAGGGTTTTCCTACCTCGTGATGGAATACGTGGAGGGCGAGCGCATCGATACCTGGTGCGATTCTCGCTGTCTCTCCATCGAGCGGCGCCTGCACCTATTTCTGAAGGTTTCGGCGGCGGTGAGCTTTGCCCACCAGCGCCTCATCGTACACCGCGATCTGAAGCCGGGCAACGTCCTGGTTACGCCGGCCGGCGAGCCGAAGCTGCTCGATTTCGGCATTGCCCGAACGCTGGAAGCGGATGGCGACAGCGCCCAGGCCACCTCTAATTTCTTTCTCACGCCGCTCTATGCCAGCCCGGAGGTGCTGCGCAACCAGGCGGTCTCGGTGGCCGCCGACGTGTATTCGCTGGGGGTACTGTTATACCAGTTGTTGAATGGCGAATGCCCTTTCGGGGCGAGCGGGACTACGCCGGCCGATATTATCCAGGCGGTGCTTTCTTCCGATGCGCCGGCTCTCAGCCATGGAGTGACCGGGGAAGGCGCCGCGGCTCGCGGTATGGGCGCAGCGGCACTGGCTCGCCTTCTGCGGGGCGACCTGGAGGCGATCGCCGCCAAGGCGCTGGCGCGCTCCCCGGCCGATCGCTACGCATCGGTGGAGCAGTTCGCCGACGACATCCTGCGTTACCTCGATGGCCATCCGGTGCAGGCCGCTTCCAGGGGGCGGTTGTATCGGGCACGGAAGTTCGTCACCCGGCACAAATCCGTGGTGGCGACGGTGACGCTGGTGACGCTCTCGCTGGTGGCCGGCCTGGTGGCAACGCTGTGGGAAGCACGGGTGGCGGAGCGGCGTTTCGCGGATGCCCACGAGTTGGCGCACTATCTGCAGTATGATCTTCGCAAGTCGGTAGCCAAGCTGCCCGGTTCCACACCGGTGGAGGCCGACATGGCCCGCCACTCCCTGGACTATCTGGACCGGCTGTCGGCGCAGAAGATCCACGACCCGGTTCTGCGCACGGAGGTGGGCGAAGGGTATGCCGATCTGGGCGCCGTGCTGGGGAGCCCATTCCAGCCCAATCTAGGTGAGACGGGCAAGGCGCGGGATAGCTTCCGCAAGGCGATTGCGATTCTGGAGCCGCTGGCCGCCAAGGACCCCACCAATCTGCGCGCGCGGGTGAGCCTGGCACGGTCGAAGCTGGAGCTGGGGCGCAGCATCGGCTTCGGCGGGAGCGCGCCGGCGGGTCTCAGGCTGGTGGAGGAAGCCGCGCGGGAGTTCGACGGGATGGCCGCCCGCCGGCCCGCCGACTTCGAGGTGCGCAGCCAGGCCGCGATCGCCTTCCAGTCCCTCGCTACCGCCGTGAGCGCCAACAACGGCTATGTCAACGCGCAGAACCTGGACGCCGGCCTGGCGGCGATGCGGAAAGCCATCGACAATGCGACCGCGGCGGCCCGGCTCCACCCTGGTATAGCCGAAGTCCTTATCTCGCTGGGGAGCAATTACAAGCGCATGGGCGACCTGACGGAATTGCGCGACCGGCCCGCCGCGACGGCTTTCTTTCGCCAGGCGCGGGCGGTTCTGGACCAGATTCCGGAAAAGGAACGGGATACGCCCCAAGCGCGCAATGCGCGTTCTTCGGCGCTGCTCGGGCTGGGCTGGAATTTGGGCAATCTGGGAGACTTCACAGCTTCGCTGGCGGCTCTGGAGGAAGCCCGTCAGATTCGCGACCGCATGTCGGCGGAAGATCCGGCCAACATCATGGCGCTATATTTCCGGGCGATCCCGTACCGCGATCTGGGAATCGTCAGCGGCTATGCCGGCCATCCTGACGCGAAGCTGCGCTACTTTCTGATCGCCATCGAGATTTACGACCGGCTCATGGCGAAGAACCCGGCCAACCAGGCTTACCGCTTCGCGCAAGCGGAGCTGCAGTCCGACGCCGCCGATCTTAGCGCCGGCGTGGGACGGTCCGCCGAAGCTCTCCGCCTGGCGCAGGCGGGCCTTCGCACGCTGAAAGAAATCGCCTCCGGGCCCCAGGCGTCCCCGGTGGAGTTGGCTATCGCCGCGCGGGCGTTGCTGGAAACGAAAGTCACGGCCATGGCTGATCCCAAGCTGGGTCTGGAACTGGCCAAGCGGGCCGCGGCCCTCGATCCCAGAGATTCCGAAGTGCAGGAGATCCTCGGCGAAGCGTATTGGCTCAACCGCGACCGGCAATCGGCGGTCGAAGCCATCGAACAAGCGCTCGCCCTGATTGAACCTGCGCCGACTCCGACCCGCCGGGCCCTGGAGAAGACCCTGGCTCAATACCGCGGCGCGCCGTGAGGTTTCGCCGATTGGGGTTTTGATTGCCCCGCGATATACTGACCGCATGGTGCAGCGTTATTCGTTCTTGCTGGCCCTGGCGGCGTTTGGGGCCGCGGGCGCCGATCGTCCTCCCATCGTCGGCGTGGCGCACATCGGCCTCAAAACCAGTAACCTGGAGGCGGCGCGTAAATTCTACGGCCACGACCTCGGGTTCCTGGAGCCCTTCACCGTGGACAAGCCGGCCGGCGGCCTGATGCTGACCTATTTCAAGGTGAACGACCATCAGTACATCGAGGTATTTCCAGAGCTGCGGGAGGCCGCCGAAGACAGGCTCTCGCATATTGCCTTCGAAACCACCGATGCCCGTAAGCTGCGCGATTACCTGGCCGCGCACGGCGTGCAGGTTCCGGCCGAACTGAAGCCGGGACTGGATGGCAATCTCAGCATGATGCTGAAAGACCCGGACGGGCACAACGTGGAATTCGTCCAGTACATGCCGGGCTCGCTGCATAGCCGGAACTTTGGCAAGTTCATTTCCGAGACCCGTATCTCCGACCACATCATTCACGTCGGCGTGACGGTGGCCGACCCCGCCGCGGCGGACAAATTCTATCGGGACATTCTGGGGTTCCGCGAAACCTGGCACGGCGGCATGCGCGACGACCGCACCGATTGGATCGATATGCGCGTACCGGAGGGCACCGACTGGCTGGAGTACATGTGCAACGTCGCCAACCCATCGCCGAAGACGCTGGGCGTGATGCACCACTTGGCCCTCGGAGTTCCCAGCGTGGAGGCCGGCTATAAGAAGCTGCTGGACCGCGGCGTCGATCTTAAGGCCGAGAAACCCAAGATCGGGCGCGACGGCAAGTGGCAGTTGAACCTGTACGACCCCGATCTTACCCGCACGGAGCTGATGGAGCCGAAACCGGTCCAGAAACCCTGCTGCTCGGAATTTGTGAACCTGAAGCCGTAGCGGCGGAGCCATCCGAATACCGGCTTTGATACGCTCGATTCCAGCCACTGCATCCCAGAGGTGGAACTTGTGGGGCAGGTCCTCGGCCTGCGGCGGCCTCCCAGGCCGCCCCACGGCAGCGCACCACTCAAACGCGATACTGAAAGGAACATGTGACCCTTCCACCCTGCTGGATCGGTTGGCCGCAGCCAGGGCGGCCTGGGAGGAGGCCGCCGCCTGCCGAGGGCCTGCCCCACGCAACGCAGTGCGCCGGCCTCAGCTCATTTTCTTGAACAGCGCGAAATCTCGGGGCGACCTAAGGAAGGCAGAACTGAGATGAAGAGGAACAACGAGACCACGGTGAAGGAAAGCAGCGGTAACGTCTTTGCCGACCTCGGCTTTCCCAACCCAGAGCGGGAACTGCTCAAGGCCCGCCTCACGCTCGAAATCTACCGCCTGATCAAGGGCCGGGGACTGACGCAGGCTAAGGCCGGGGCGATACTGGGCATCAGGCAGCCGCACGTTTCCGCCCTCATGCGTGGCCGGTCCGGCAATTTTTCCGTCGAGCGATTGATGGACTTTTTGACCGCGCTGGGGCAGGATGTCGAGGTCACCGTGAGGCCGGCCCGCAAGGAACACGGCGGCGTTTCCCTCGTGTTGGGGTGACGCCGCCGGCCTTCACCCTCAGAGGACTTCCTCGGCCCAGTCCTCCAGCACGCCCTTGATCTTGCCGACAAACTGATCCGCCAGCGCGCCATCGATCAGGCGATGGTCGAAGCTGAGCGAGAGATGGCAGATGGAGCGAATGGCGATGGCGTCGTTCACCACCACCGGCGTTTTGTCCACCGTGCCCACGCCCAGGATGGCCACTTGCGGCTGGTTGATTATGGGCGTGCCGACCAGGCTTCCAAAGCTGCCGAAGTTGGTGATGGAGAACGTGCCGCCGGCGACTTCGTCGGGCTTGAGTTGGCGCGAGCGGGCGCGAGCCGCCAGGTCGACGATGGTGCGCTGCAGTCCCAGCACGTTCTTTTCGTCGGCGTTGCGGATGACAGGCACGATGAGACCGTTTTCGAGCGCCACGGCGATGCCGATATTGACCTCGTTGTGGTACAGAATATTAGCCGCATCGAGCGAGGCGTTGAGCAGGGGGAAGTGGCGCAGCGCCACCGCCGCGGCTCGGGTGACAAACGGCAGATAAGTCAGCGGCAGGCCGTAATTCGCCTGGAAATTGGCTTTGCTGCGCTCGCGCACTTTGGCGACCGCGGTCATATCCACGCGATGAATGGTGGTGACGTGCGCGGCGGTGTGCTTGGAGAGAACCATGTGCTCGGCAATCTTGGTGCGCATGATGCTGAGCGGTTCCACACGGGTTTTGGCCGTACTGGGAGGCGGTAAAGGCGGCAGGGATTGCGGCGGCGGAGCCGGGGCAACCGGAGCGGCAGCCACCGCAGCCGGCGCAGGCGGAGCGACTGGCGGCGCCGGGGGGGGCGCGGAGTGCGACAGGTAGGCTTCTAAGTCCTGCTTGGTGATGCGTCCGCCGGCGCCGGTCCCTTTCACTTCGCTCAGATCGATATTGTGCTCGCGCGCCATTTTGCGCACCAGCGGCGACATCGGGCCGCCGGGCTCGGAGACAGCTTCCGGCCCCGGTGCTGGCGGTGGTGGTGCAGGCGGTGCCGCGGCAATCGGAGCAGGCGCGGGCGGCTCCACCGCGGCCGGCTCAGGCGCCTGGGTTACCGAAGCGCCCGCGGAAGCCGCTGGTTCGGCGGCGGCCGCGGCGCCTTCTTCGATGCGCGCCACCACGGTGTTGATGGCGACCGTCTTTCCCTCTTCGACCAGAACTTCGCTCACTACGCCACCCGCGGGCGAAGGGATCTCGGTATCCACCTTATCGGTAGAGATCTCAAACAACGGCTCGTCGCGCTCCACGTGCTGGCCCGGCTTCTTCAGCCACTTCGTGAGGGTGCCTTCGACAATGCTTTCGCCCATTTGGGGCATCACGACGTCAGTCATAGATCAGTTCCGTTATCTCACAATCGAATATGCGGCCGAAATGTCCGGCCAGTCTCTGTCCCACTTCTTGCAGGCTTGCACGAACACCCAGCGCGGCCATCGAGGTCACCGGCTTGGTCAATCCGCATGGAACGATGTACTCAAAATAGTGTAAGTCGGTGGAGACGTTCAGGGCGAAACCGTGCGAGGTCACCCACCGGCTCAAGTGTACTCCGATGGCCGCGATCTTGCTATCGCCCACCCAGACCCCGGTCAGCTTGGGGATGCGTCCAGCCTCGATGCCATAGTCCGCCAGCGTATCGATGATGGTCTGTTCCACGGCGCGGACGTACGCCCCCACGTCGCGGTTCCACAGCTTGAGGTCGAGAATCGGGTAACCCACCAATTGGCCCGGCCCATGATAAGTGACGTCGCCGCCCCGGTCGGTGGGGAAAAATCCGATGCCGGCGCGATCCAGAATCTCGTCTCCGGCCAGCAGGTTTTCCAGGTGCCCGTTGCGGCCCAGCGTGATGACGTGGGGGTGTTCGAGCAGCAGCAGCCGGTCCACGCCCTCGCCGCGTTTGCGCTCCTCGCAAAACTGTTGTTGCAGCGCCAACGCTTCGGCGTAGCCCATCCGGCCCAGGTCGCGCACTTCGCAGCGGCGCCGCTCAGGCATTGATGGAGAGCCCATAGATGGCGTTGAAAGCTTCGCCCACCGCTTCGTACAGGGTGGGGTGTGCGTGAACGGTTTGCATCATGACGTCCACGGTGGCTTCGGCTTCCATGGCGGCTACGGCTTCGGCGATCAGCTCGAAACCCTCCGGGCCGATGATGTGCACCCCCAGAATCTCGCCGTAGGTTTCTTCCGCCACCACTTTGACGAAGCCCTCGTGGTGACCCAAGATGGTGGCGCGGCTGTTGCCCGCAAACGGGAAGCGGCCCACCTTTACCTTGTAGCCTTCGGCCTTGGCCTGCGCCTCGGTCAAGCCCACGCTGCCGATGCCGGGCTCGGTGTAAGTGCAGCCCGGAATGCGGCGCTTGTTGATGGGCACAGCGGGTTTGCCGGCCATATGCGCCACCGCGATCATGCCCTCGCGCGTAGCCACGTGGGCCAGTTGGGGCGTACCCGCCACCACGTCGCCGATGGCGTAGACGCCCGGCTCGGCGGTGCGCTGGTTGGCATCCACCTTAATGAATCCGCGGTCCAGCTCGACTTTGGTATTCTCCAGGCCGATCTTTTCGGTGTTGGGCTTGCGGCCCACCGCCACCAGCAGCTTTTCGGCTTCGATCGCCTGCTGCTTGCCGTCCTTCAAAGTGACCTGCACCTTCACGCCCTGGCCGGTTTTTTCCACCCGCTCGACGCGCGCCCCGGTCTCCACCCGAATGCTCTGCTTGCGGAAGTTGCGCTCCAGCTCTTTGGAAATGTCTTCGTCTTCCACCGGCACGATGCGCGGCAGCATTTCGAGCACCGTCACCTCGGTTCCGAAGCGCTTGAAGATGGAAGCGAATTCCACCCCCACCGCGCCGGCGCCGATGATGATGAGGCTCTTCGGCACGGCTGTCAGGTCCAAAATCTCGACGTTGGTCAGGATGAATTCCGGATCGGGCTCGAGGCCGGGCAGCATGCGCGCTTCCGAGCCGGTGGCGATAATGATGTTCCGCGCTTCCAGCGTCTGGGTGCCGCTCTCGGAAGCAACTTCCACCTTGCCGTTGCCCCTAAGCGTGGCGTAGCCCGTAAGCCGCTCCACCTTGGCGCGCTTCAGCAGCAGGCCCACCCCGCTGGAGTGTTTGTTGACGATGCCATCCTTGCGGTCCTTGACCTTGGGATAATCAAGACGCGGGTTCTCGCAATGGATTC
>JBEKZL010000124.1:0-47509 GCA_049509915.1 Bryobacteraceae bacterium
TCGCCCGGCGTGCTGCAGGGCGCCTACAGCTACCTGCTGCAGGATGGCGACGGGCAGGTTTCGCTGACGCATTCGATTTCGGCCGGCCTGGATTACGCCATGATCGGTCCCGAGCACGCCCTGCTCCACGATCGACGCCGCGCCGAATACGTAGCCGCGTCGGATTCCGAAGCCCTGGAAGCCGCCTGTCAGCTCTCGCGCGTCGAAGGCATCATCCCCGCGCTGGAATCGGCGCACGCACTCGCCGAGGCTTTCCGCCGCGCGCCCCAAGCCGCTGGCAAGGTTTTCCTCGTCAATCTCTCCGGCCGCGGCGACAAAGACATCGACATCTACCGCGAAAATTTGAAAGAACTGGATCAGGCATGACGAGTCCGCATGGGCAGATTACCGTGGGGCAGCCCATCTTTCTTGTGGTCGGCCCTGCACCGGACGATCCTACCGGGAGCACGAGCGGCTCGCAGGAGTGCGCGGTGCCGCCTAGTTTTCGCAAATGCGGGATTCCGCTCGGGTGGTGGGGCGGACCCCCTGGTGCGCGCGGGTCCCACTGGACCCGCTCTTCCTTCGAGCCATCAACTGCTTACCACGGCCAGCAAGCCGGCCAGGGGGCCGGCCGCGGACCAGGGGGTCCGCCCCATCAAGATGGCGTTGGGCGCCGGAGCGTGCGAAGTGCCTACTAGAATCGGCAAGCTTTTTGAAGACCTGGCCCGCGACGGCGGCAAGGCTCTGATCGCCTATCTGACCGCCGGCGATCCGTCGCTCGATGCCACGCCCGCGCTGGTAGAAGCGCTGGTTCGCGGCGGCGCCGACTTGATCGAACTGGGCGTGCCTTTCTCCGATCCGATCGCCGACGGTCCGGTCATTCAGCGGGCGGGAGAACGCGCCTTGCGCGCCGGCGCCACTTTGGCCGGCGTGCTGGAAGCCGCGCGCCGCATCCGGGACCGTTCCCAAGTGCCGCTGCTGCTGTTTACGTATCTGAATCCGGTAATACGCTACGGCCTCGAACCACTGGCCCGCGATGCCGCGGCCGCCGGCATCGATGGCTGTCTCCTCACCGACGCCTCGGTGGAAGAGGCTCACGACTATGTCGCCGCCATGCACGGAGCCGGGCTCGACACAGTATTTCTGGCCGCGCCCACTTCCACGCCCCGCCGGCTGGAGTTGGTGGCGCGCTACTCCACCGGCTTCGTCTACCTGGTTTCGTGTACCGGCGTTACCGGCGAGCGCGATTCCATTTCCGCTTCGGTAGCGCCGCTGGTCCAGGCCATGCGCCAATTCACCAAGGTGCCGCTGGCGGTTGGCTTCGGCGTTTCGAAGCCGGAACACGTCGCTGAATTGGGACGGCAGGTGGAAGGCGTGGTGGTGGGCAGCGCCATCGTCCGCCTCATTGAACGCTATGGCGGGGACCCGAGCCTGGCGGCGCATCTGGAAGATTTCGCGCGCCAGCTCAAGGCCGGCTTCGAATCCCCCGCCGCGAGGGTGAAGGCATGACGGAAGAACAGGCGCGCCTCGAACTGGACGAGTTGCGCGAGCACATCGACGAAGTGGATCGCCAGATCGTAGCCCTGCTCAACCAGCGCACGCGCGTAGTGGAGGACATCGGCAGGGTGAAGCGCCAAGCCCAGTTGCCGATCTACGAGCCGAAGCGCGAAGAGTTGGTCTTCGCCAACGTGAATTCGGCCAACCAGGGACCGCTCACCAACGCCCAATTGCGCGGCATCTTCGAGCGCGTCATCGACGAGATGCGCCGCATCCAGCGTATCCGCATGGAATCGGACGGAGCCAAGTAATGATAATCGTAATGCAAGCCGGCGCCACCGACGAACAGATCGAAGCGGTCATCGACAGGATGGTGGAGATGGGTTTCGACGTCCACCGCTCCACCGGCGTGGTCCACACCGTGCTGGGCGGCGTGGGCGGCAAGACCGAATCCGATCTTTCGGTCTTCGAAGTAATGGATGGCGTGAAGGAAGCGCATCGCATCGCATCGCCGTACAAGCTGGCCAGCCGCGGCTTTCGGCCGCAAGGGACCGTGGTCCGCGCCGGCCCTGTCGATCGGAGTGTCGAGATCGGCGGCAATCGGGTGGTGATGCTGGCCGGTCCAGCCAGAGTGGAAAGCCGCGAACAGTTGGAGCGCTCGGCGGAAATCGCGGCCCAGGCTGGAGCTTCCCTCCTCCGCGCCGGCGTCTATCTACGCAACGATTCGCCTTACGGCGCCGAAGGCCCCGGTGAACGGGGGCTCGTGCTGCTGCGCCAGGCGGCCGATCGCCACGGCCTGCTGGTGGTGAGCGAGGTCATCGACCATACCGAGATCCCGCTGGTCGCGCGCTATGCCGACATTCTCGAAGTGGGCTCGCGCAACATGCAGAATTTCCGCCTGCTGGACGAATTGGGCAAGCAGTCCAAGCCGGTCTTGTTGAAGCGTGGCATTGCCGCCACCGTGGAGGATCTGCTGCTCTCGGCCGAACACATCCTGGCCGGCGGCAACTACGACGTGATCCTGAGCGAAGGCGGCATTCGCACTTTCGAAACCTACACCCGGTACACGCTCGATCTTTCCGCCATTCCGGTGGTGAAAAAGCTCTCGCACCTGCCGATCCTGGCCGATCCGTGTCAGGCCACCGGTCGCCGCGACAAGGTCCCGCCGATGGCCCGCGCCGCCGTAGCAGCCGGCGCCGACGGGGTAATCCTGGAAGTCCATCCCGATCCCGATCGCGCCCTGAGCGAAGGCGCGCAAGCGCTGGGCCCGCGCCAGTTCGAAGAGCTGACCGCGCAGTTGCGCCAGATCGCGAGCGCAGTCGGCCGGAGCGTATAGTGCGGGAGCCGGTTTCAGAATTTGTGGGGCAAGCTCCCAGCCGGCGGCATCCCAGGCCGCCTCGCCGCACTACACTGTCCAAATGTGAGCCTGAAAAGACCGCCTTCCCGAGCCTGTTCGCCACCCTCCGCCTGCTTGATTGTTCTGGCCGTCAGGCGGCCTGGGAGGCCGCCGCAGGCTGCGAGCCTGCCCCACAGAGGCCGCGATGCGCCAGGTAACCATCGTCGGAACCGGATTGATCGGCGCGTCGCTCGGCCTGGCCCTAAAGAAAGCGGGGTTCGACGGCGCCATCGTGGGCGTCAGTTCGCCCATGGCCTTGGCCGCGGCCGTCGAGTGCGGGGCCATCGACCGCGGCGCGCCGCTGGCCGAAGCGGTGCCAGCAGCCGACCTTGTCTTTCTCTCTCAGGCCATCGGCAGAATTCTCGATACCATCCGCCGTCTCGATCCGCTGGTAAAGCCCGGTGCTCTGGTGACTGACGCCGGATCGACAAAATGCGAAATCGTCGATCTGGCGCGGCAGTTTCTGACCCGCTGCCAGTTCCTGGGTGGCCATCCCATGGCCGGCAAGGAGAGCCGGGGAGCGGCGGCGGCCGATGCCGAGCTGTTCCGCGGCCATCCCTGGGCGCTCACGCCCGACCAGCCGAACGAGCTCGAAACTCCCGCAGCGCGCGAGTTCCGCCGCTGGCTCGAGCGGATGGGCGCGCGCATCGCCGTGCTCGATTGCGACGCCCACGACCGCCTGGTTGCCCGCACCTCGCACGTGCCGCAACTGGCCTCCACCGCGCTCGCCGCCGTGCTCGAAGCCCAATGGCAGGGCGCCGTTCCGCCGCTGTACGGGCCGGGCTTGAAGGATATGACCCGCCTGGCGTTGAGCTCCTACGATCTGTGGCGCGACATCGTGGCCACCAACACCGATCACATCGCCCGCGCCCTCGGCGACTATATCCAGGAGTTGGAGCATCTGCGCGAAAACCTTCGCACCCGCCAGTTGCAGGAGGAGTTTGGCAAAGGCGCCGCGTTTGCCACACGGTTGCGCCA
This sequence comes from Bryobacteraceae bacterium, assembly GCA_049509915.1. Lineage (GTDB taxonomy): Bacteria > Acidobacteriota > Terriglobia > Bryobacterales > Bryobacteraceae > JBEKYD01. The sequence continues at coordinate 3,851 of JBEKZL010000124.1, forward strand.
CCCTGGGCATTGATCCCGGCGTGGCATAATCGTGGACATGAGCGCGTTGCCCGCACTGGTTTCGATCCAGGAATACTTGCGCACAGTGTACGATCCGGATTGCGACTATGTCGACGGCGCCATCCTGGAGAGACACGTAGGCGAGAAGAGTCACGCCAAACTGCAGCAGGAAATCCTGGTGTACCTGCGGCAGCGCCGCGGCCAATGGGGCATCTTCGTCATCCAGGAAACGCGCGTCCAGGTTTCGCGCACCGGATTCCGCGTGCCGGATGTATGCGTGATCGCGGGGCCGGAGCCGGACGAGGAGATCTTCACCAGCCCTCCGTTTCTTTGCATTGAAGTTCTCTCTCCGGAAGATCGAGGTGAAGATCGACGACTACCTGGCGTTCGGCGTGGCTTACGTGTGGGTGATCGATCCGCAGACGCGCAAGGCATGGGTTTACACCCGCGATCTGATGCGCGAAGTTCGCGACGGCGTGCTGCGCACCGAACGGCCCGACATCGCCGTTCCGCTCGAAGATCTTTTCGACCCAGCTGCTGACCCGTAGCGCCGCCCATTCGCTCCGCGTGCTAGCATCAACCCTGAATGGCCCTGGTCGATATTACCAAGCAAATAGCCCAGGAAATGATCCTGTCGGCGACCAAGGAACCGGAGCCTGCGCCTCGCCCGGCCGCCGCGCTGGATGCCGCGGGCCCCGTTTTAGCGGGCCAGATTCAGGCCATGCAGAAGGCCCTCAAGGACGACGAAGAGCTGATGGTCTGGTGCCACGCCGGTGGAGACAAAATCCGCGTGATGGAGATCTTTCTGCCCTCGCCGCAGGTCGTCGTACTGACGGGCGTGGATGCCGGCCGCGCCATGACCAGGGTGGTCTCCGCCGCCGCGGCCTTGCAGTTAGTCACCAAAACCGCCAAGGTGCCGGCGGGCTCGAAACCGGTCCGCGTCGCCCTGGTCGTTCCCAAGTCGAAGGATTGAGGCTTACACATGAAACGCCTGATTAGCGCCGCGGCCGTGCTCCTGCCGGCCTTGCTTTGTCAACAGAGCCATCCCGCGGGCAAGACGCCCGGCTATCTCGATACGCCCATGCTTCCGGGCCAGCCCTGGCACGTACACGATTCCGGCCGGCCGCATCCGCGCCTGGTGACTCCGGGTGCGACCCCCGGCGCGCCTCCTTCCGATGCCGTTGTCCTATTCGATGGCCGCGACCTGTCGCAGTGGGCCCAGCAGGGACGCGGCGCCGATAAAGGCAAGCTGGTGGCGCCCAAATGGGTCGTGCGCGACGGAACTTTCGAAGTGGCGCCGCACAGCGGCGATATGTTCACCCGCCAATCCTTTGGCGATAGCCAGATTCATGTGGAGTGGTCCGAGCCGAGCGACGTCACCGGCTCCGACCAGAGCCGCGGCAACAGCGGCGTCTACCTGATGAGCCGCTACGAAGTGCAGGTGCTCGATTCGTTCGGCAACGTGACTTATGCCGATGGCCAGGCGGGCGCGCTCTACGGTCAGTGGCCGCCCTTGGTCAACCCGATTCGTAGGCCCGGCGAATGGAACACCTACGATATCGTGGTGGAAGCGCCCAGGTTCGACGGCGACAAGCTGGTTAAGCCCATTTATGTCACTCTGCTCTTCAACGGTGTCCTGGCGCACATTCATCGCGACCTGATGGGCAACACCGAGCATCGCGCCCTGGGCAAATATACGCCCCACGGCGACATGCCGCTGCTGTTGCAGGATCACGATATGAAGGTCCGCTATCGCAACATCTGGATCCGCAGGCTGGCCGGCTACGACCAGCCCGAGCGCTAGCCATATCAAGCCCGTCAGACTCCTCGAGCGTTTGCAAGCTCACTGACTTCGCCGGCCGATGAGTCGTGCGAACGAGCACAAACCTCTCGCATGGCTCCTAACCCCGTTACTAGCTGGTTATCCGCCCCGGGAAAACTTTCCAGTTGAAACCCCGGTGGGACATTTAATATACTCGCCTCCTAGAGGGGAGTAGGGTTATGTCTCTTGGCCGAGTAGCCGTTTGCCTTCTTTTTGTCTCCATAGCCGCGTTCGCACAGTCCGAACGCGGAACTATCACTGGTGTCGTTCGCGATAGCTCCGGAGCCATCGTTCCGGGTGCGAAGGTCACCGTAACCGATCAGGCCACGCGAGTGAACGTCTCGTTAACCAGCAATGGTTCGGGTGAATATACCGCGCCTGAGCTGGCGGTGGGTCTTTACACCGTGCGCGTGGACAAGCCCGGGTTCAGCTCGTTCGCGGTGACTGGAGTGGTTCTCAACGCGGCCCAGACGGTGCGGGCCGATGCCACGCTGCAGGTCGGGCTGGCTTCCCAGACAGTCGAAGTGACGGCTTCGTCGATCCAGGTGCAGAGCGAGGATGCCAAGCTCAGCACCACGGTTCAGAACGCGCTGGTGAACGACCTGCCGCTGGTGGTGAACGGGACCGTGCGCACGCCGTTCGACCTGGCCTCGCTGACTCCGGACGCCAAGAACCTGGGTGGCGACTACGGATTCAGCCTTGGCGGCGGGCAGGCCGGGGCGTATGGCTCGTCGCTCGACGGCGTATCGACCGATACCAGCCGGGCCCTGCAAAAGAGCTGGGTGCAGTCCAATTCGCCTTCGGTCGAAGCCATCGAGCAGTTTTCGGTGGACACGAACGGGTATAAGGCCGAATTCGGGCATGCCGGCGGCGGCAACCTGACTTACGTATCGAAATCCGGGACCAACAATTACCACGGCTCGGCATACGAGTTTGTGCGCAACAACGACTTCGACGCCAATAACTTCTTCAGTAATGAAGCGGGCATCGCCAACTCGATTTATAAGCAGAACGACTTCGGGGCGACGGTGGGCGGACCGGTATGGATTCCGAAGCTCTATCACGGCAAGAACAGGACGTTTTTCTTCTTCTCCTACGAGGGATTCCGCAACCGCACCGGCGCCAACGGAACGGTGTTTACGATACCAACGCCGGAGATGTACAGCGGCAATTTCAGCAATTGGGTGACCTCGACGGGAACGCAGATTCCGATCTACAATCCCTTAAGCCAGGTGCAGAACTCAAACGGAAGCTACACCCGCACGCCATTTCCCGGCAACCAGATTCCATCCAGCCTGTTCAGCCCGGCGGCGCTGAAGGCCATCGGCGTCTTTCAGAGCAGCGGCATGCTGACTCCCAACACCGGCGCCACGCCGGGCACCGCCGCTTATGTGAACAACAACTACTTGGAAAGCAGCGGCACGCAGATTTACCCGGTCAACAAGGAAAGCATCAAGGTCGATCATATCTTCACCGATAAGCACCGGATTTCGGGCTATTTCGGCGACGACCACGAGCACGAGACTTTCGGCCCCGACGGCCCGCCCACGCTGCCCGGGCTCTACAGCAACTACAACGACCTGGTGCAGGTAAGCTACGTGATCCGTTTCAGTTGGGACTGGACGATGGCGCCCAACAAGTTGAACCATTTCTACGCCGGCGGCAACGACTGGCACCAGGACCACAAGCCGCCGCAGGAATATCTCGGCAGTTGGCAGAGTAAGTTCTGCCTGACGAACGTGCCCAACTGCAACGAGAACCTGGTGCAGTTGTTCGATGGCGGCACCGGCGATACCTACAGTGCGTGGGGCGGGCAGGCCGACAACGGAAGCGAGAACACGGTCTACGCCTACAACGACGACTTCACCTGGATCAAGGGTAACCATACTCTCAAGTTCGGCGGTATGTTCCAGATCAACCACTACAACGGTTTCGGCCGGCAGTGCGAAGCCGGGTGCATTGGCTTCAGCTATGAGGAAACCGGCGCGCCGGGAGGGACCAATCCGAACGCGGGTGGCAACGCGTTCGCCTCGATGCTGATGGGACTGGCGGACAGCGGGCAGATCGACACGGTGCGGTTTATCGGCCAGCAGTTTTATTACGTCGGCGGATTTGCGCAGGACGACTGGCGGGTTTCCTCGAAGCTAGTGCTGAACCTCGGCCTTCGGTATGACATTAACCTGCCGCCCACCGGCCTCGACAACCGCTGGAGCAATTTTTCGCCGACCACGCCCAACCCCGCCGCGGGCGGCATTCCGGGCGCGGCGATCTTCGCCGGCAACTGCACGGGTTGCGTGGGGAGCCGGACGCTAACGGATATGTGGACGAAGGGTTATGGCCCGCACGTGGGGTTTGCGTATTCGAAAGACGCCAAGACGGTGATCCGCGGATCGTACGCGCGCCTGTACGGAGCGCTTTATGCGGAGAGCGGTTCCACCCACAACAGTGGGTTTACGCTCACACAGACGTTCAGTAACAGCACCAACGGCATTACTCCAACTTACACAATGGATCAGGGCATGCCGCCCTGGACTGCGCCGCCGTTCATCAACCCATCGGTCTCGAACGGCACCAGCATCGCCTGGTTCCAGGGGACGGAAGCCACTAAGCTGCCGGCGTTCGACAACCTGCACTTCAGCCTCCAGCGGCAAGTAGGGAATGCGACGGTGCTCCATGTCGGTTACAGCGGGGTATTGGGCGACGGCCTGCAAGCCCAGTTACTGCAATACAACCAGCTCAACCCGTCATGGCTGACGGCGTTCGGCTCGGTGGCGCAAAGCACTAACGTGCTAAACAGCCTGGTGGGATCGGCGACAGCCAACCAGTATGGAATTACAGCGCCGTTCCCCGGCTTCAACACTCTGTGGGGATCGCGAGCCACGGTGGCGCAGGCCTTGCGGCCTTATCCGCAGTACACCTACATCGACACCTACGCCGGAGAAGGCGATCACAGCGGCCACTCGACCTATCACGCCCTGATCACGCAGGTGCAGCGACGGCTGTCGGCAGGCCTGACCGTGCAGGCATCGTATGTGCTTTCGAAGTTACTCACCGATTCCGATGCCGCCGGAGGCAGCCTGTCGCTCTCCGGTGTGAGTTACGCCGCCAATTTATTCGACCGCGGGCTGGAGAAATCGATCGGGGCATTCGACGTGACCCACGATTTCAAGTTTGCGGGCGAATACACATTGCCTTTCGGCAGGGGACAACGGTACCTATCGACAGGAAAGGCCGCATGGCTGTTGGGTAATTGGCGGATTGCCAGTATTAACGTGTACGACAGCGGCGTGCCCGTAGCCATCTCAACCTCTCTGACTTTGCCGATTTACGCCAATAGCGCGGCTGGACGCGTGCCGCCATACATCACTTCTTATACCGGCTGGCAGCCGAGTTGGAGCGGGAGCTTCAACCCTAGCAAAGACACCTTCTTCGTGCCGTATGGCACCGGTCCGTTCCCGATTCAGGGCTCCGGCACGGCGCTCAACAGCATCGGCAACGACACGCGGTATAACCCGAAACTGCGGCTGTTCCCGAACCTGAACGAGAACATGTCGCTGACCAAGGAGTTTCGGTTTAAGGAGAACATGCGGTTCGAATTCCGCGCGGAGGCGTTCAACCTCTTCAACCGGGTGAGGTTCGGAGACGGCGCGGGCTGCACCGGAGGTATCTGTGCTCCCGCTCAATTGCAGAGTTCGACCTTCGGAGTGCTGGCCGGAGCAGGCAGCCAGCTTAATACGCCACGGCAGTTGCAGCTTGCGCTGAAACTGTATTTCTGAGCCAACGAGGAACCACATGCGACGTCGCGACTTTTTGAAGACCGCGGCCGGAGTTACCGCGGGCTGTCTGTTTCCCGCTCCATACCAGCGGCTGGCTGCCGCGCTGAAGAACAAGGTCAAGATTACCGGCGTCAAGTGCATGATCGTTCGCGGCACCTGGGACTGGAACCTGATCAAGATCGAGACCGATTCCGGGCTCTACGGCATTGGCGAGGCCTACTGGGGGTGGGGCGTCAAGGACCTGGTGCTCAACAAGATGCAGGGGATCATCGTGGGCGAAGATCCCCTCAACGTCGACAAGCTCTATACCAAGATGCTGATGCAGAGCGCGGGCGCGGGCGCCATTGCGGGCGTCACGGTTTCAGCCGCGAGCGGCATCGAGATCGCGCTCTGGGACCTGTGCGGCCGCATTCTGGAAACGCCCGTCTGCAACCTGCTGGGCGGACGTTTCCGCGACCGCGTCCGTTTTTATCGCACCCTGCAGGTTCCCCGCGGCAACGTAGAGGATACGGCGCCGTGGCGCGACCAGGTGCAGGCGGCCCGCGCCGAAAAATGGGGCTGGACCGCCTTCAAGTTTCAGGGCGATGGGATCCCGCCCCGGGCCGATCCACGGCGCGCCGAACCCGGGCACGACCCCTACTCCCGCAACCTTACCCACAAAGACTATGCCCGCATTGTGAAGGCCATGGAGACGGTGCGCGAAACCCTGGGACCCGATGCCGATTTCGCGATCGAATGCCATTGGCATTACGATACCGAAGACGTCATCCGTCTGGGACGCGAGCTGGAGCCGGTCAGGCCCATGTGGCTGGAGGACCCGGTGCCGCCCGATAACATCGAGGCCATGGCGCGCGTCACCCACGCCCTCAACGTTCCCGTCTGCACCGGCGAGAACCTCTACGGGCGGCAGGGCTTCCGCCGGCTGATCGAATTGCAGGCGACTTCCGGCGTCCATATCGATATTCCGAAGTCCGGCGGGTTGTCCGAATCGAAGAAGATTTCCGATCTGGCCGATCTCTATTACATCTGGACCGCCTGCCACAACCCGGCCAGCCCGGTCGGAACCACCGCTTCCGCCCACGCCGCTTCCGCCATGCGCGAGTTCCGCATTCACGAATTGGCCAATTGGGTGGACTGGTGGCCGGACCTGGTGGTGCGCGAAGGACCGTTCTGGAAGGACGGCTATTTCACCATTCAGGACAAACCCGGCTACGGAATCGAGCTGAACCCCGACGTAGCCAAGGCGCACTTGGCCCCCGGCGAAACCTGGTGGGGCTAAGCCGGCGATTGCGGCACCGCTCCGAAAGGCGCGCTATTTCTTCTTGGAAGGCAGCTTCATCGTCCGGCCGGCAACCATGAAGTTTCCCTTGCCGAGATGATGAATCGTCCGCGGGTGTTTTACCGACGGGTCTATCCAGGCTCTAACTACTTCCAGGACCAAAAAGCAGTATTTGGCCGCCATCCTCGTATCGACGACCTTGCATTCGAGATTCGCGTAGCACTCGTCGATCAGCGGCGCCTTGACTAACTTGGCGGCCAACGGCGTAAGACCGAAAGCCGCGAACTTATCGGTCGCCTCGCCGGAGGTGTTCCCGCAGCCCACCACTTTGGCCGCCAACTCCACCGTCGGAATGTTGACGACGCATTCCTTGGTCGCCTTCAAGACACCGAACGTATAGTTCCGGTCGCTGATCACGCACCCCACCAGCGGCGGCTCGAACGCCATCATGGTGTGCCACGACATGGTCATAATGTTGGGCCGCCCCTTGCGGGAAGTCGTGACCATCACCACCGGCCCCGGCTCCAGCAAGCCATAGACCTTGGACAAGGGAAAAGATTTCTTCACCTTCCCGGCGCCTCGGTTTCGTCGCCCCTTTTGCCTCGATCCACCAACCGTGCCATCCCTTCGAAATCAGGATAGCGCAATCCGGTTGTCGCACCCGACACCCGCGGGCGCTTTCTCACCCAGGCGCGGGCGCCACCCACAGACAGGAACGCCGGCCCGCGGGCCGGCGCTTAGGGTTTTACCCTGCGCGACGTAAGCCACTTACTGTGAAACGTAGGGGCAAACGCCTCTTGGATACACTGACGGTAGTTTAGCGGTAGAATATCAGCGCCGTCAAGAGGAATTAATGACCGTAAAATCCGAAGGGCCGACCGCCGGCCCATACGTTCTGGGGCTTGATCTTGGGGCCGCTTCTCTTGGTTGGGCCGTCGTGGGACTGGCCGATGGAAAGCCCGCGCGACACGTCGCTGGCGGAGTCCGCATTTTCCCGGAGGCGGTCGATAACATCGAGCAGGGGAGGGACGAGCCTAAGAGCGCGCAGCGCAGGCTTGCCCGCCAGATGCGGCGCCAGACCGACCGGCGGGCGCGCCGCGTCGCCAGCGTGTTCCGCGTCCTCCAGAGGGCGGGTCTCCTTCCGCCGTTCCCGGAAGCCGACGATCCCGCCGATCCGCTCGCCCGCCACAGGCTGATCAACCGCCTCGACGAGGACCTTGCCCGCACCGTTCCCGGCCTGATCGATTCCGCCGCCGAGCACATCTCCCGCTCCGTGTTCCACTATCGTCTTCGCGCGCTGGCCATCCACCAGGATCTCCCGCCATACGCCATCGGCCGGGCATTCCTTCATCTCGCGCAGCGCCGCGGCTTCCGGTCCGGCAGGATCGAGGAGGCTCCCAAGGGAAGGGAGGAAAAGGGGCAGGAGGCCGGGGCCAAGAAAGAGAAGAGCCAACTCAAAGCCAGGATCGCGAGCCTGCCCGCTGAATTCGAGCGGCTCGGCGCGCGCACCATCGGCGAATATTGGTCCAAACTGGACCCGCATCGGAAGCGCATTCGTGGGCTGGGAAATTGGTCCGACCGCCAGATGCACCTCGACGAGTTCGATTTCATCTGGAAACGACAGGCCCCTTGCCGCGCGGAGACGATGACGGCAGCGCTGTACCGCATGGTGAAACGCCGAATTTTCTTCCAACGTCCGCTGAAATCCGCGGCCGGACTCATCGGCCATTGCGAGCTCGAACGCGAATCCAAGCGGCGGCGCGCTCCCCTGGCGCATCTTCTTTATCAGCGCTTCCGCACTCTTCAGACCGTCAACGATCTTCGGATCGTCGGCGCCGCTCGCCCGAGCCGCCCCCTGACGCCGGAGCAACGCGCCAAAGCGCTGGACGCCTTCTCGAATCGGCAGACCGTCACTTTCAAACCTCTGCGAAGGAAGCTCGGGCTGCTTCCCGGCGAGGCCTTTTCCCACGAGGAGGGAGACCGCAAGGACTCGCCTGGCAACCGCACCGAATGCAAATTGCGCGAGGTATTCGGCGAGCGTTGGGCCGCGCTCACGGAATTGGAAAGGAACGTTATCGCCGGATACGTCCGCTCCATGGACGATGCCGCCGCGCTGGCTCGGATCGCCGAAACGCGCTGGGGTCTGGACCGTCTCCAGGCGGCGCGTCTCGCCGCCGTCCAGCTAGAGCAGGGCTACGGCCGGTTGTCGCTGCTCGCGCTACGCAAGCTGCTGCCGCTCATGGAGCAGGGCGTGCCATACATGACGGCGGTGGAAAGGGTATACCCGGACCGTTCGCTCACGACCGTTCAGGAGTTACTGCCCAAGGTTCCCGACAACGTCCGCAACCCGGCGGTGGTTCGCGCGCTAACGGAATTGCGCAAGGTCGTCAACGCCGTCATCCGGGCGTACGGGCGTCCGGAGCGGATCCAGATCGAGCTTGCCCGCGAGTTGAAGAAATCCAAGGAAGCCAGAAAGAAGATCGCGGCCGAAAACCGGGATAGGGAAGGGCAAAGAAGGAAGACCATCGAGAAGATTTTCAAGGAATGCGGGTTCGGCAATCCGTCGAGGGACGACATCCTGAAGGCCATCCTATGGGAGGAATGCCGGCACGAGTGCCCCTATACTGGCGCGAGCATCAACTTCCACGATCTGTTCGGCCCGGATGCGAAATGGGAGATCGAACACATCATCCCTTACTCGCGCTCGCTGGACGATTCCCTGTCCAACAAGACCCTCTGTTCGCGCGAGACCAACCGGCGGAAAGGCAACCGGACGCCATTCGAAGCGTTCGGGAATACGCCCGAGTGGGAAACCATGGTCGAGCGGGTGGCGAAGTTCCAGGGCGATAAGCGGGCCATGCCAGGCAAGCTGGCGCGCTTCGTCATGGAGAGCGGAGTGGAGGAACTCTTCGACGAGTTCACCCACCGCCAGTTGAATGACACCAAGTACGCATCCCGGCTGGCGATGGAATTCCTGGGCCAACTCTACGGGGGTGTCTGCGACGAGACTGGAACCAGGCGGGTGAACGCGGTTTCCGGCGGCGTGACAGCCCAGATCCGGAAAGGCTGGCGCCTGCACTCAATTCTGCGCGACGGGCCCTCGCAGGGCGACGCCAAACCCCGCGACGACCACCGTCACCACGCCATCGACGCCCTCGTCGTTGCGTTGACCGGCCCGGGCGCGGTGCAGGCCCTCAGCCGGGCTTCGGAACAGTCGCGGCTCGACCACCGGCACGGCTTTCGCGTGGACGACCCATGGAGCGGCTTCCTCGACCAGGTCCGTTCGGCAATCCGCGGCATTCGGGTTTCCCACCGGCCGGACCATCGCCTTCGCGGCGCGCTCCACGCCGAGTCGTTGTATTCCCCTCCACGTTCCGAGCGCGGCGCCGCGCCACGCCACCGCATCCGAAAATGGCTATCCTCGCTCAGCGCCGGCCAGGTGGCCGACATTGTCGACACGAAGGTCCGCGAAACCGTCCAGGCCAAGCTGGCGGAATTGCGGCAAACGGAGCCGAAAGAAGCATTTAAGATCGAGGCCAACCTGCCGGCCCTTGGAAACAGGCACGGAGACCCGGTGCCCATCCGCCGCGTGCGCGTTTATGTTTCGGGCTCATCCCAGCAAATCGGGACGGGCGCGGCGGCTCGGTACGTGATGAGTAAGGAGAACCACCATCTGGCCATCTACCGCCTGCCGCCCGACAAGAAGGGAGTCGCCCGCTGGACCGGCGAGGTCGTCAGCCTGCTGGAAGCGCTCGCGCGCAAGCGGCAGGGCCGGCCCGCGATCGCGCCCGCCAGTGACTCCGGCGCGCCGCTGGCAATGGCGCTTTACAAAGGTGATGTAGTGGAGATGACCGTGCCGAAATCGGAGCCTGCCGAGCGGGACCTGTTTGTGGTCCGGGGCTTTTCCATCGAGAAGGGCGGCAGCCCGGAGATCGATCTCGTCCGTCATAACCTGGCGGGGGAAATCGGGGACCTGAAGAAAGCGGGCGAGTGGAAGCGGGTAAGGAACTGGGATGAATTCCGGCGGCTCGATCCGCGGACGGTAGCGCTCGACGCACTGGGGAGGGTGATGCCGAATGACGGCCAGCCGAGTTCTTGAGTTCTCCGCTTCGCCGGTGTTCGTCCGGCTTCGCGTTGGCCAGATGGTTATCCAGCGCGACGGCCAGCCGGAGACCACGGTTCCGCTGGAGGACGTGGCGATCATCGTGGCCAGCCATCCGCAGGCGGTCTTTACGAACGCGGTGTACTCCGAGTTCCTCAAGCTCGGCGGGGTGGTCGTGATCTGCGACGGCGAGCATAACCCCGCCGGGTTGCTGCTTCCGCTGGTGGGCCACGCTACCCAGCAGGAGCGTTTCGAGGCGCAGGCGGCCGCGCCGCTGCCGCTCAAAAAGCGGCTGTGGGCCCGGATCGTGCGCGCCAAGCTGGAACGGCAGGGGGCCGTACTGCGTGACGCGCGCGGCGACGATGCGGGCCTGGGCGCCATGTCCCTCCGGGTGCGCTCGGGGGACTCGGGCAATCTTGAGGCGCTCGGGGCGCAGCGCTACTGGCCCCGCTTGTTTGACGACTCGGCCTTTCGCCGCAGGCGCGATGGCGGCGGCCCGAACGCGCTACTCAACTACGGCTACGCCGTCCTCCGCGCCGCAGTAGCGCGGGCGATCTGCGCCTCCGGCCTCCATCCCTCGCTTGGGTTGCATCACGGGAACCGTTACGATCCGTTCTGCCTGGCGGACGACCTAATGGAACCGTTCCGTCCCGTCGTGGACGCGGTCGTAGTATCCATTGTCCGGGAGCGCGGCATGGCTGCCCCGCTGGATCGCGAGTCCAAAATCGATATTCTGTCGGTGCTGACGGGGCGCTTCAACGCGGCCGGCGAAGGGCGCACCTTGTTCGATTGGCTCTCTTCCTCCGCCGCCTCGCTGGCGCGCATCTACTCGGGTTCTCAAGAGAGCCTCCATCTTCCGGAGTTGTCGTATGCCCCGCCCCGTAAGGAACCTGTCCGCGATTCGAGCCATGTGGCTGATGGCCATGTTCGATCTGCCGGTTAAGACGAAGGACGACCGGCGGGAGTACACGCGCTTCCGTCAAGCGCTGCTCCGGAGCGGGTTCGTGATGCTCCAGTTCTCTGTGTACGCCCGCTTTCTACCCAGCGAAGAATCTTCGGCGATCTACCGCAAGGCGGTCAGAGCGGCCCTGCCCCCCGGCGGAGAGGTCCGCCTGATGGCCGTTACCGACCACCAGTACGGCAAGATGGAGATCTACCTCGAGAAAAAACGCAAATCGACCGAAGATCCCCCTGCCCAACTGGGTCTTTTCTGACGGCCGGCCTGCCTGGAAAGGCCCACAATCCCAATGGATTGCGGGCCCCCTAGTGTATCCAAGAGGCGCTCCCCGACCATCCACAGCTGGATCGCCGCGGTGGCCGCGGCGAGGGACAGTGTATCCAAGAGGCGCTCCCCGACCATCCACAGCCAAAGCCAGCGCTGGAACCATCGTCGCGTGAGTGTATCCAAGAGGCGCTCCCCGACCATCCACAGCATCGCCGCGCGCAAGGACTTTGAAAACCGAGTGTATCCAAGAGGCGCTCCCCGACCATCCACAGCCGGCATTCACATGGGCCACTCAGCAGATTGAGTGTATCCAAGAGGCGCTCCCCGACCATCCACAGCGGCCGCCCTTGTGTCCTCCGCGAAATTGAAGTGTATCCAAGAGGCGCTCCCCGACCATCCACAGCCAGACCCTTTGCTATATGCCTCCAGGCGGAAGTGTATCCAAGAGGCGCTCCCCGACCATCCACAGCGGCCGATCTGCGGGTAGATGGTAGCCGGCGAGTGTATCCAAGAGGCGCTCCCCGACCATCCACAGCGAAGGCACAAGCTGGTCGGTAGTATTAGACAGTGTATCCAAGAGGCGCTCCCCGACCATCCACAGCCCAATACCTTCGTCCCGTTCATAACCAACCAGTGTATCCAAGAGGCGCTCCCCGACCATCCACAGCCCATCCGAGGCGCTTCGCCTCCGCCCATGCTAGTGTATCCAAGAGGCGCTCCCCGACCATCCACAGCTAACCGTCATGCTGGCCATTCACGTTTCCTCAGTGTATCCAAGAGGCGCTCCCCGACCATCCACAGCACATTGAAGTCCATTGCCCAGCAGATCGGAGTGTATCCAAGAGGCGCTCCCCGACCATCCACAGCTGTGGTGTATGCCACACCTCCAATTGCCTGAGTGTATCCAAGAGGCGCTCCCCGACCATCCACAGCGGATATCCCAGTACCCGCCGACAGACTCAAAGTGTATCCAAGAGGCGCTCCCCGACCATCCACAGCATCTACCCCGCTGCGGTAATGTGCCATGAAGTGTATCCAAGAGGCGCTCCCCGACCATCCACAGCTGCATCCACCCAAACATTCTCATTCGCTAAGTGTATCCAAGAGGCGCTCCCCGACCATCCACAGCGTCAGCCAGAGGTCCTGTTGCGGCGGCTCCAGTGTATCCAAGAGGCGCTCCCCGACCATCCACAGCCTCCTCACCCGCCTTCTTCCGCTCGCGATAAGTGTATCCAAGAGGCGCTCCCCGACCATCCACAGCGCCGGCGTCTCCGGCCGAAATCGCCTTCGGAGTGTATCCAAGAGGCGCTCCCCGACCATCCACAGCTTCAAGGTGCTCGCGCCCGTCGAGGAGCCGCAGTGTATCCAAGAGGCGCTCCCCGACCATCCACAGCCGGGTAAGTGGATGCGGTTGGCTGCACGGCAGTGTATCCAAGAGGCGCTCCCCGACCATCCACAGCTTGGCGTGGTTGGCTCATTGGGTGGTTCCCAGTGTATCCAAGAGGCGCTCCCCGACCATCCACAGCGCCGATGTAGCTCAAATCAAGCAGCTCCAAGTGTATCCAAGAGGCGCTCCCCGACCATCCACAGCGCGACGGAACATCGATCATGCTAGTAGGTGAGTGTATCCAAGAGGCGCTCCCCGACCATCCACAGCGATACAGGTTGCGGGGATACATCGAAGAGAGTGTATCCAAGAGGCGCTCCCCGACCATCCACAGCTCAACGATGGCGTGATCTCCAAGATTCGATAGTGTATCCAAGAGGCGCTCCCCGACCATCCACAGCCTACATCATGCGCGACCTACCGGCCATCGGAGTGTATCCAAGAGGCGCTCCCCGACCATCCACAGCAGGCAGGGGCGTGGCTACTGTTGGGGGCGTAGTGTATCCAAGAGGCGCTCCCCGACCATCCACAGCCGCCGGATGGGGGGGTGCAGGGGGGGAAGAGTGTATCTGAAGTGAACCCCTGGAGTGAGACACGAAGTTAAGGGGGTTATCGCCGTTCGATGAGAAATCATTGCACGGCGAGGTTGAGGTTGTCCACTCTGGAAGGACCTGAGCGGAGGATAGGGCAACGCAGGGATGCGACCCGAGCGTCGACTCAGCGGCCGGAATGGCGGGGGCGGCGTCAGCCGCCCCGTAACGCCATTCTGGCGCAACTGCGTTAAATCCCAGGGTCGCAGGGGCAGAGCCCCCGCTTGGTGGCGGGCACGCGTATCTCATGGCGTGGCGCCGTTCTCGAACTCGGCCGGTGGAACATATCCCAGCGCCGAGTGAAGCCGCTTCTGATTATAGACTCGGTCGAGGAACTCGCCGATACTTTGGTGGGCCTCGCGGAAGTCGCGGTACTCGTTACGGTAAACCTCCTCCTGTTTCAGGGTTTTCATGAAAGATTCGCAAGCTGCATTGTCATACGGGTTTCCCTTGCGACTCATGCTGATGGTGGCCCCGTGCTGCTGCAGCATCTCGGTGTAGACATGGGAAGCATACTGCACGCCGCGGTCGGAGTGATGCACCAGGCCGGGCGCTGGTTGCCGATCGAGTAAGGCCATGCGCAGCGCCATCACCGCCAGTTCGGCCTCCAGTGCGCGGCCCAGTGCCCAGCCGATCACGCGCCGCGAGAAAGCATCCAACACCACTGCCAGGTATACGAACTCCGTGCGCAGGCGGATGTAAGTGAGATCGGCGACCCAGAGCTGATTGATCGCGGTGGGCTGCATCCCGCGAGCCAGGTTGGGGTGGATCGGCAGGTTGTGGCGCGAGTCGGTGGTGACCACGAAGACGCGCCTGCGCACACAGAGCAGGTTGTCCTCGCGCATCATTCGCAGCACGCGCTTGTGGTTGACCGCGAAGCCCCGCTGTTGTAGCTCAGCCGCGATTCTGCGATAGCCATACGCTGGCGATTGCAGCGCGACCTTCTGCATTTGGTCGCGGAGCTCCATCTCGACCGGGGTGGCCTGGCGAGGTGCGCGCCAGCGGTAGAAGCCGGCCCGGTTGAGGCCGGTCATCTGGCACAGCGCGGTCACCTCCTCACCTTTTGCCGCGGCTTGCTGGACTTCTTCAAACAGGCATCCGCGCCACTGACGACGGCCGGCGGGTGATGATCCCTGAAATGCTGCAAGGCCTTTTTTAAAAAATCATTCTCCATCGTCAGTTGGCCGATCTTGCGCTCCAGCTCGGCGATGCGGCGGGCGTCGTCGAGTGCGGGCAGATCGGCGCCGCGCCGCCCAATCCCAGGAAAGGCCAGTTCGCCTTTGGCGCGCCATTCTCCGCGCCAACGCTCCAGCAGTTTCGGGCTCAGTTGATATTTCCGCGCAATTTCACCGGCGGTAGCACCGGCATCCAAGGCGCGCATGGCTGCGATCTTCAGATCGCGACTGTACACGGTCCGGGCCAAATCCATTCCTCACTCCATTCAATGTATTTGGTCCTTAACTTGGTGTCTCAGTTTTGGGGTTCACTCCAATCCAAGAGGCGCTCCCCGACCATCCACAGCCCTTGCGCCCCCAGGCCCTCATGCGCACCGAGCGTATCCAAGAGGCGCTCCCCGACCATCCACAGCCAGCGCCTTGACCGCCGCCCACTCGCGCTAGTGTATCCAAGAGGCGCTCCCCGACCATCCACAGCACTACGTAGTGTCGCCTTACTAGGCGTTTTAGTGTATCCAAGAGGCGCTCCCCGACCATCCACAGCCATGCCACCGATTGGTCCTATGGACTACCTAGTGTATCCAAGAGGCGCTCCCCGACCATCCACAGCTGGCTGGCATGAGCGTCACCTTCGTTGAGGAGTGTATCCAAGAGGCGCTCCCCGACCATCCACAGCCATCGACGAAGCACAGCAGATATCCGCCCAAGTGTATCCAAGAGGCGCTCCCCGACCATCCACAGCTGGCCTCTTGCAGCGTCTTCGCCACCCAGAAGTGTATCCAAGAGGCGCTCCCCGACCATCCACAGCCAGAGATCCCGGCGTGCCTGCTTGAGCGTGAGTGTATCCAAGAGGCGCTCCCCGACCATCCACAGCACGGTGAAGGCGAGATCATACCTGAGATAAGTGTATCCAAGAGGCGCTCCCCGACCATCCACAGCGGTATGATGAGTGGGAGAAATCCTTCGGCAAAGTGTATCCAAGAGGCGCTCCCCGACCATCCACAGCCTGGTTCCGCTGGTGATTGGAAACCAAGTAAGTGTATCCAAGAGGCGCTCCCCGACCATCCACAGCTGGGGAGATACAGGGTGTCGAGTGGGGTGGAGTGTATCCAAGAGGCGCTCCCCGACCATCCACAGCCCGCACGCCCGAATCCAGTTCGAGGACACCAGTGTATCCAAGAGGCGCTCCCCGACCATCCACAGCTTCCACCGCAGCCTGCGCCTTCGTTGGAATAGTGTATCCAAGAGGCGCTCCCCGACCATCCACAGCTTCCACCGCAGCCTGCGCCTTCGTTGGAATAGTGTATCCAAGAGGCGCTCCCCGACCATCCACAGCGTCCGGGCCAGCGACGCAATTCGGAATCCTAGTGTATCCAAGAGGCGCTCCCCGACCATCCACAGCGCGAGATGGCGGTGCAAGGGAAGGGCAAGGATTTCACGGCTGCCGACAGGGATGAAGTACTGGAGATCGGCGCCTTTCTGCGCAGCCACGGATACAGGGTAGGCCGTACGCACGACTGGAGTTTCTTGCGGCCCGATCTTCCCCGGTAGGCAACGGCCAAACAAATGCCGGCCGGTCCACCGCGGGGTACCTTGCTATCCTGGCTGGCGGACGCGGCCGGTCACTCGACGGTGCCGGGATGTTCGTCGGTGGCCTCCAGCAGGTCGCCGGCTTCGCCTTCCCGTGGCTCGCCGTCGAGGCCGTCGCCATCGTCGGGGAGCGGGATTCCGGACTCGCGCTGGAGCTTGCGCTGCAGCCGCTTGGCCGCTTTATCGCGCTGCTTCTCCATACGGGCCAATTCTTTTTGTCGTTTTTGGGATGACGTACGTGATCGAGTAGGGATGGTTTTCCGCCTCCTCAAACGGAAGCCGGCCGGTTAGAGCCGGCCCAAATCGCCAGTACTATTTTAGCAGGCGCCGGGGTTACCAGCGCGGTTCACGACGCTGGCGATAACCGCCGCCGCCGCCGCTGCCGCCGCCGCTATGGCGCTGCCCGCCGCCGCCGCGGAACGGCCGCGCGCCGCCCTCGGCTTTTGGCCTGGCTTCGTTCACGTTCAAAGCCCGCCCGTTCACGTCCGCGCCGTTCAGCGCGGTGATGGCGCGATCCGCCTCGCCTGCATCGGTCATTTCAACAAATGCAAAGCCGCGGGAGCGGCCCGTATCGCGGTCCGTAATCAGGTTGACTCGCTCTACGCTGCCGTAGGGCTCGAACAGCTCACGGATGGATCCTTCGGTGGCGGCAAAATCCAAATTGCCTACGAAAATGTTCTTCACGTTTACCTTCTCCGAATTTGACAGTTCAGGCGCGAGACGAGGCGAATTGGATTTCGGCCAGGCTATTGCGGGACGATCAAAAACACTTTCAGGATAGCACGACCCGGCCTCCGCCTTGAGCGCCTTGAGTGCTTCACCGGGAAATCCCGTTCCTGTCGGCCGCTCCCCGTGAGCCGTGAAAAATCAAATTCAACCCGTCGATAAAGACCGATAAACGCAGCTAAATCCTTTATTTTCTGTGCTGGCGTTCGTCGGTCATCAATGGCTCCACGAAGATTGGAAGTGAACTTGCCAGCCCCGTGGAGTAGCCCCCGCGGATGCTTTCCCCCGGATAAGCGTGCCCCGGAGTGCCAACCGTGGAGAGGCACTTGCAGGCGTGTTACCATTCATCCCGGCCATGTCTCACAACCATTTTGACCTTGCCTCAGCGGCGCGGCAGGAAATGCTGGATCGCGGGTTTGAGCCGGATTTTTCGCCTCAGGTCCAACAGCAACTCTCCCAGATTCAGGACGCGCCCGAAACGGGACTGCGCGATCTGACTTCGCTCGACTGGTCGTCGATCGATAACGACGATTCGAAAGATCTGGACCAGATCGAATGGGCGGAGCGGACGGCGGACGGGTTCCGCGTCCTGGTAGGCGTTGCTGACGTGGATTCGAAAGTCGCACCGGCCACTCCCATAGACGCTCATGCCCGCGCCGCCACTACCAGCGTCTACACCGGCATCCGCACTTTCCCCATGCTGCCGGAACGGCTCTCGACCGATGTGACCTCGCTGAACGAGAACCAGAACCGCGCGGCGGTCGTCATCGACATGCAGATCGCCGCCGACGGCACGCTGGGCGCCAGCAGCATCTACCGCGCGCTGGTGGCCAACCGCGCCCAATTGACCTATAACGCCGTGGGCGCGTGGCTGGAAGGCACAGGACCAATGCCGCCCAAGCTTGCTGCGTCGGCCGATCTGGCGGCGCAATTGAAGCTGCAGGACGAAGCCGCCGGCGCGTTGCGCGACGCCCGCCACCGCTTGGGGGCGCTGGTCTTCGATCGCCTCGAGCCGGAGCCCGTCATCCGCAACGGCAGGGTGGAGGACATCGCCGCGCGCGCCGCCAATCGCGCCTCCCACCTGATCGAGGATTTCATGATTGCGGCCAATGAGGCGATGGCGCGGTACCTTTGCGCGGGCGGGGTCTCCTCCATCCGCCGGGTGGTCAGGGAGCCGAAGCTGTGGGGGCGAATTGTGGAGCTTGCCGCGCAGTACCACTCGAAGCTGCCGGCCGAACCCGATTCCGGCGCGCTGAACCAGTTTCTGGTCAGCCGCAAGCGGGCCGATCCGGTTCGTTACCCGGATCTTTCGCTCACGGTGCTGAAGCTGATGGGATCGGGCGAATATGTTTTGATGCGGAAAGGGGACGATGCGCCTGGGCATTTCGGCCTGGCCGCGCACGACTACACTCATTCGACCGCGCCCAATCGCCGTTTCGCCGACCTGGTTACGCAGCGCCTGGTGAAGTCGCTCGCCGCCCAACGCCCAGCGCCTTATTCGGACGACGAGCTGGCCGCCATCGCGCGCGACTGCACCTTCAAGGAAAATGCCGCGCGCAAGGTGTACCGAGACATGCAGAAGCGCATTGCCGCGGTGGCGTTGGCGTCGCGCATCGGCCAGACTTTCTCGGCCGTGGTGACCGGAGTCACGCCCCACGGGGTCTTCGTGCGTATTGTCGAGCCGCCCGTCGAAGGGCGCCTGATGCGGGGAGAGGGCGGCCTCAAAGTCGGCGACAGATTGCGGGTAAGCCTGCTTTCGACCGACCCGGCCCGTGCCTTCATCGATTTCGCCCGGCAGTAGGGCGGCCCCGAATCGTGGCAAACTGGAAATCAGGATGACGCTTGCGAAGTTCTTGTTGGCGCCGGTGACGATTGCGGCCGCCGCCGCCATAGCAGTCTCGGCGCCGCAGCCTGTCAGCCTGATTGGGACCATCGATTTCTTTGGCTACGGTGCGCTGGACCGGGCGCGGCTGGAGCAGGTGCTGCCGTTCAAGCCAGGCGACCCGCTGCCCACGACGGAACTGCGGGAGGAGGCCGAACAGACGATTTCGAGAGTGGCGGACCGCCCTTCGGTCACGGTGAGTTCCATCTGCTGCCAGGCGGACGGGCGCTTCTCGGTGTTCGTGGGCATGGCGGAGGCCAGTGCGCCTTTCATCGATTTCAACGAACGCCCCGCCGGCGACCACAAGTTTCCCGCGGGCGTCCTGGACGTGTTCAGGAGGATGGATCAATTCTGGCAGGCTGCGGTTAGGGCCGGCCACGCGACCGAGGACGATTCCCAGGGGTACGCCCTTCTCGACGATCCCGACACGCATTTCGAACAGATCAAGCTGCGCGATTGGGCTCGCGCCAATTTTCAGGTGGTTTTTAAGATACTCGATAGCTCGCGCTACCAGGAGCAGCGCGCCTACGCCGCCGAAGCCCTGGGTTACCTGAAGCGTTCGCCGCGGCAAGTATACGCGTTGGTACAGGCCTCGTTCGACGCCAATGGCGGCGTGCGCAATAACGCTCTCCGCGCCTTGGCCATCGTGGTGAAAGCCGGGCCGGAGTTGGTCTCCGAAGTTCCCGCGGAACGCTTCATTCCGTTGCTGCATTCGCCGGATTGGAGCGATCGCAACAAAACCACCCTGCTGTTCGAGACGCTAACCGCGTCGCGCGACCGGTCGGTGCTGGGCGCGTTGCGTTCCGAAGCGCTGGAGCCTTTGCGCGAGATGGCGCAATGGAAGGACTGGCGGCACGCGCAATCCTCCGCCCGCCTGCTCGGCCGCATCGCGGGGATGGAAGAAGCCCAAATCGACAAGCTCATCGCCTTCCATGACGTAGAGGACATCCTGAAAGCCATACACTAAGCACGCCGATTCATAAATACGGCAATGTATTCTCGGCAGAAATGAAAGCACAGTTTCGCCGGTTCCGCGCGCGCGAATTCTAGAGGACCGGCGGCTAATCTTTCCGCTGCTCGCGCGTCTTTAATCTGAGAACCTGAGGACGTGTGTCCAAACCCACCGCCGGGGCGGATACAATAAGGGTTGAACTCCGCCCCGTCCGGTTACGTAAGCGAATGATAGGGATTACGTCGTGAAAACCAAATGGAAGGTTGTCATCACCGTAGGTGTTGTATTGGTTGCCGCCGTCGGCGTGTACGCCAGCACGGTTTATAGCAAACGAGGCGTCGTTACGGTACAGACCGGGCGCGTCGTTCGCCAGGATCTGACCAGTCTGGTGACTGCGTCGGGAGAGATTAAGCCTAAGAACTACATCAATATCGGCGCCAACGCCATGGGCGATCTGACGGAGATTCTGGTGAAGGAAGGGGACCACGTGCGCAAGGGTCAATTGTTGGCGCGCATCGAAGATGTGCAACCCGCCGCCGACGTGGCCGCTTACCAGGCGTCGCTCAGTTCCGCCGAAGCCGATGCCTCCGCGGCCGAGGCCGGGCTGAAAGCCGCCGACGACAATATCCAGACCATGCGCGCCGCCCTCGATCACGACAGAGCCGACCTGGAGCGGATGAAGGCGGACTACGACCGCAGCAAGCAGCTTTTCGACGAAAAACTGCTGGCCAAGCAAGACTACGAGCTGAAACGATATACCTACGAAGCGCAGGTAGCGGCTATTCGCCAATCGGAAGCCAAAATCACGCAGGCACAGGCACAACGCGAGCAGAATGCCGCGCAGCTCGCCGGAACTCAGAAACGAATTGCCGTGTCGCGAGCCAATCTGGCGCGTTTCAACGATGTTCTGCGGAAGTACGATTCCTATGCGCCGCTGGACGGAGAGGTGACCGATCTGCCGGTCCGGGCCGGGGAATCGGTAGTGCCGGGGCTACAAAATCAAACCGGCACCATCATCATGACTATCGCCGACATGTCGCTGATCACGGCGGAAGTCAAGGTGGATGAGACCGACATTGTCAATATCCATCTGGGGCAGGTGGCCGACATTACCATCGACGCTATCCCCAACAAGACCTTCAAGGGCCACGTAACCGAAATCGGCGATACGGCAATCTTGCGCTCCACCGGCGTGGCGGCTTCGCAAAGCGCGATTTCGAGCCAGGAAGCCAAGGATTTCAAGGTGGTTGTGGCCATGGACAATCCGCCCGAGGAAGTCCGTCCCGGCCTCTCCTGCACGGCTAAGATCACCACCGCGGTCCGCCAGACCGCATTGACCATCCCCATCCAGGCGCTCACGGTTCGCCAGAAAGGCGACCTGGAGCCGGCAAAACCGGTTTCGAGCGGCGCCGCGCAGGCGGCCACCATCGACCCGGCCACGGCCAAAGCCAATAAAGAGGAGATTCAGGGCGTGTTCGTCGTCAACGCGGGCAAGGCCGAATTTCGCAAGGTGGACACCGGCATCACCGGGGCCACCGATATTGAGGTAGTGTCGGGCTTGAAGGACGGCGACCAGATCGTCACCGGCAGCTACCAGGTGATCCGCACCATCAAGAACCACTCCCAGGTGAAGGTGGACAACACGCCGCCCCCGGTAGCGCCAGCCGCCAGTTAGGCCGCTTAGGAACGGAAAAACTCATGTCAACAGCGGTCGCAACGTCGGCTATCGAACGGGGCCAGCAGCTCAAACGCGAAGGCGTGGTCATCCGCACCTACGATCTGTGGAAGACGTACGTGATGGGCGATCAGGAAATCCACGCCGTCTCGGGGGTGGATATCGAGATCCGCCGCGGCGAGTACGTGGCCATCATGGGCCCGTCCGGGTCCGGCAAGTCGACGTTGATGAACCTGATCGGCTGCCTCGATACGCCCTCCAAGGGGCAGTATTACATCAACGGCAACCTGGTGAGCGAGATGACCGACGACGAGCTGGCGCGCATCCGCAACAAAGAGATCGGATTCGTCTTTCAGACCTTCAACCTCCTGCCGCGCGCCACTTCGCTGCATAACGTGGAGCTGCCGTTGATCTACGCCGGCATACCCGCCGCGGCGCGGCTGGAGCGCGCCCGCCACGCGCTGCGCCAGGTGGACCTGGAAAAGCGCATGGATCATAAGCCCAACGAGTTGTCCGGCGGCCAGCGCCAACGCGTCGCCGTCGCTCGGGCGCTGGTCAACGACCCTTCCATCCTGCTGGCCGACGAGCCCACTGGCAACCTCGATTCGGTCACCGGAAACGAGATCATGGCCCTGTTCGCCCGCCTGCACGAGCAAGGCAACACCATCGTGCTGGTGACCCACGAGCACGATATCGCCCTCCACGCCCACCGCGTCATCTCCATCCGCGACGGCAAAGTGGAAAAGGACGAAAAAGTGAGGTGAGTGGGCATGGCGGGAAAAGGAATTCAATTGGAGCTTCAACAGTTGCTTGATAAGGTCGCCGATGGAAGCGGCTATGGCGACCCTGACGCGAGGCTCAACGACGATCGAAAGATTCAGGTTCTTCTGGCACAAGAACAGTTCAAGATTGGCAATAGATTAAATCGGCTGACCTTCCTGCTGGTTGTCGTGGGACTGCTTAACGTTGTGGTGCTTGCATTCCAGATTTGGGGACACCACTAAGCGCATTGCGCAAAGGGCATGCTGACGTATCCTGAAAGAAGGAGGCCGCATCATGGCCGCGCTTGATCGGTCACAATGCCCCGCCGTCGAAAGCGTACCGGATCGGCGCAGTGGTGCGTGGGTGTTTCGCGATACCCGCATGCCGGTCGCCACGGTCTTTGAAAATCCCGAGGTGGGTTCGAGCATCGAGCAGGCGGTCCTTGAATTTGCGGCCCGCAGCCTCGACGCGCCGCCGGTGCCCGTCGGCGCAGGTACGTGTGGTGCGCATCCTGTTTGATCAGGGCGTGCCAAGAGGCCTTGCCGCATCCCTGCGAGGTCACGAAGTCACCGAAGCGAGAGAGCTTAACTGGGAAAGAATCTCGAATGGAGAACTGCTCAAGCTGGCTGAAAGCGTGGGCTTTGATCTCTTGCTGACGACCGACAAGAATGTGCGCCTACCAGCAGAATCTTCTCGACCGAAAAGTTGCTATCGTTGTTCTTGGAAACTCACCTTGGTGGCTTGTCCGGCAACATCTTGACGCGATTGCCGCCGCCGTGAACGCCGCCACGCCCGGCAGTTACCTGGAGGTACCGATTCCATTCAGGTAACGCCCGCAATTCTTCAATTCCGCCTCCTCCGCCCCGCGTTCCACGACCGGCAGTAGTTGGAAGGACAAACACCCAACCGTAGATTTGGGCCTCGTCCGCCCTCCGCGTCTCGTAAGCGCTGCCCACCCTAACCTTACCCTCCCCTCCGCGTCTAACGTCCATGCAAGACCTGAGGTACGCCCTCCGGAATCTTTGGAAGGCGAAGGGCTTCGCCGCGGTCGCGGTGCTGACCCTGGCGCTCGGCGTGGGCGCCAACACAGCTATTTTCAGCATCATCGATACCATTCTGCTGCGGCCGCTGCCGTTTCATAATCCGGACCAACTCGTGCGGCTGTTTGAAACCGAGTCGGCGCCCGGCAGCTACCCATTTGCCGGGCCGGACCTGGGCGATTGGCGCGCGCAGAATCATACTTTTCAGGATATGGCCATGTATGGCTGGCTGCACGATATGAATGCCAGCCAGGACGGCCGGGCGGACCACATACTGGGCGTTCCCACAGAAGTCAATTTCTTCAACGTGCTAGGAGTTCGGCCGCTGCTGGGCCGCACCTGGGCGCCGGGCGAAGGCCAGCCGGGGAAGGACCGCGTGGTGGTGCTCAGCTACGCCTTCTGGCAGGGCCGCTATGCCGGCGACCCGCGCGCGATCGGCCAGACCATCGAACTGGACGCCCGCAAGTTCACCATCGTGGGCGTGATGCCGCCCAGCTTTCGGTATCCCTCGCGGGCGCAACTGTGGATGCCGCAGGAAATGGTGCACAACGAGTTCCCGCGCGGTTCGCACTGGGCCAGCGCCATCGGAAGGTTGAAACCGGGCACCGGCATCAAGGCCGCGCAGGCGGACCTGACGGTGATTGCGTCGGCGCTCGAAAAAGCCTACCCGGACAGCAATTACAAAGTGGGCGCCAAAGTGATGTCGCTCAGAGATGACCTTGTGGGTGATTCGCGCGGCTCGCTGCTGATGATGCTCTGGGCGGTGGCGCTGGTGTTGTTGATCGCCTGCGCCAACGTCGCTAACCTGCTACTGTCGCGGGCGGTTTCGCGGCAGAAGGAAATGGCCGTGCGCAGCGCGCTGGGAGCGGGGCGCAGCCGGCTGGTACGGCAGTTGTTTACCGAAAGCATCCTGCTGGCGGGGATCGGCGGCGCCATGGGGCTGCTCTTGGGATGGGGCATTGTGACCGCCTTCTCCCACGCCAGGAGTTTCGCCCTGCCGCAATTCAACATCATCCAGTTGCACGGCACGGTGCTGGCGTTTACCTTCGTGCTGGCGCTGGCCACCGGGGTGCTGTTCGGACTGGTGCCGGCAGCGCAGACGTCGCGCACGGATCTGCATGACGAGCTCAAGGGCGGCGCGGGCAGTTCGGTGAGCCAGTCCCGGAAGCGACGCTTCGCGAGCAACGTGCTGGTGGTGGGTGAGGTCGCGCTTTCGCTGCTGTTGCTTTCCGGCGCCGGCTTGCTGCTTAAGGATTTCGTCAAGCTGCGCGGCGCGGAGGTCGGGGTGCGGCCGGAAGGCGTCTGGACGGCCGCCGTGCAGCTTCCCAAAGCGCGTTATGACGGCGACGCGCGCCAGTTCCAGTTCGCCCAGGCGTTGCTCGACAAGGTGCGGCACATTCCCGGTGTCGATGCGGCGGCGCTCACCAGCGTTCTGCCGCTCGAGGGCGGTAGCAACGGGTACTACAACCCGCGTGGACGCCCTTCGGGCCCGAATCAAGGCCCCTTGGTGGAGGTACACTCCGTCTCGCAAGATTATTTCCGTGCCATGGGTGTCCACCTGATCTCGGGCCGCTGGTTCGCCCCGGCGGACGTGGAGTTGGCCGCGAAGTTGAATGCCATGGTCTTTCCGGCGGTGATTAACGAGGCCATGGCTCGCTCCTTCTGGCCGAACCAGGATCCGGCGGGCCAGATGTTCGGGCAGGGCGATAACGGACCATGGCATCAGGTAATCGGGGTGGTAAGCGACGTGAAACAGTGGGGCCTGACGCACGCACCGGTGCCGGAAGCGTACTCGGCTTTCGACGGCGGCGGGCGCTTCTTCCTGGTGCTGCATACTTCCATGCCACCTGCCAGCCTGACGCCGCCGGCGCGGCAGGCGCTGGCACAACTGGACGGAAGCCTCCCGCTCTTCGACGTACGCACCATGGCCGAAGTGATCGGCGATGGCGTCCAGGGATCGCAGTTCCTGAGCGTGCTGGTGGGGTCGTTCGCTGGATTTGCCGCGCTGTTGGCCGCGATTGGCATCTACGGCGTGCTGTCGTACCTGGTGAGCCAGCGGACGCGGGAAATCGGTATCCGCATGTCGCTCGGCGCCAGCCGCGGGCGCGTGTTGGGGCAGGTGATCTGGGAAGGCATGCGGCTGGCTACGGCGGGGTTTGCCATCGGGTTGGCGGGCGCGTTTGCCGCCGGGAAAGTGATGGCAAGCCTGCTGCATGAAGTCGAACCCCGCGATCCAAGCGTGCTGCTGGGAACCACCGCACTGCTGGCGCTGGTGACCCTGGCCGCCTACTACGTTTCGGCCCGCCGGGCGGCGCGCCTCGACCCCATGGCCGCCCTGCGGCAGGACTAAAAATGGCGAAATCAAGGCTGAGTACCCGACTTCGGAATTACGGCCACGTATTAAGAAAACCGCTCCCTGGCGGTCGCGGCTCGGTTTCGCTTGCTTCTGAGCCGCGACCGCCAGGGAGCGGTTGTCCGGAAATACGTTAGTTAGCGAACTTATGAAGCTGTGTACTTAGCCACAGATGAACGCAGATGAACACCGATAAGGAAATCAAAGCATTTATCTGTGTTCATCTGCGTTCATCTGTGGCTCTATTTTCTTCAGTCCCCCGATCGCTGAACACTATCTAAGAAAGGCTTTCCATCGTGCTTCGCTCCATCGCTTCCGATCTCTATTACGGCCTTCGGCAACTGCGCCAGCGCCCCGGATTCACCGTTACGGCGGTGCTCTCTCTGGCTTTGGGTATCGGCGCTAATACCGCCATCTTTCAACTGGTGGACGCCATCCGCCTGAAAACCATTCCCGTGCGCGACCCCCAGCAATTGGCCAACATCGTTTTCGCCAAGGGCTCGACGCGGTCGGGCAATTGGTCCTCGCGCAGCGCCGAGTTCACCTCCGCCCAGTTGGAAGAGATCGGCCGCGAGCAGCAGGCTTTCAGCGGCCTGGCGGCATGGAGCGCGACCCGCTTCAATCTGGCGCCCGGAGGCGAAGCGCGCTATGCCGAGGGCCTCTGGGTGAACGGCGATTTCTTCCACGTTCTGGGCGTCAATGCGCTGCTGGGCCGCACCTTCACGCGCGCGGACGATACGGCTTCGTGCGTCAACCCGGGCGCGGTGCTGAGCTACGCTTTCTGGCAGCGGGAGTTCGGCGCCGATAGCGGCGTGGTCGGCCGGCCGGTTCGCCTCGATGGACATTCGCTGCCGGTGATCGGCGTCACGCCGGCCACGTTTTTCGGGGTGGATGTGGGGCACCGCTACGACGTGGCCATCCCCATGTGCGCCGACCGCGCCTTCTCCGACGATGGCAAGGGCCGCATACCGTCCCGGGCGGACTGGTGGATGTCCATCCTGGGGCGCCTCAATCCGGGCTGGACGCTGGAGCGGGCAAACGCTCAGTTCCGCGCCCTTTCCCCTGGCATCATGCGGGCCACCTTGCCGCCCTCTTACCGGCCGGATACTTCAAAAGGCTACCTGAAGAACAAATTGGAAGTCGCTGCCGGCGGCACCGGGGTTTCCGGTTTGCGGCGCCAATATGAACAACCGCTGTGGCTGCTGATGGCCACCACCGGCCTGGTGCTGCTGATCGCCTGCGCCAACCTGGCCAACCTGCTGCTGGCCCGCGCCAGCGTACGTGAGCGGGAGATCGCCGTGCGTCTGGCGATGGGTGCGTCCCGGGGACGCCTGGTTCGACAACTGCTTTCGGAAGGCCTGCTGCTGGCTATGTTCGGCGCCGGTCTCGGGGTCGCGATCGCCCAGGCGTTGAGCCGCGGCTTGTTGTCCTTTCTCAGCACTCCCGGCAACCCCGTTTTCGTTGGTTTGGCTCTCGACTGGCGAATCCTCGGCTTCACCGCGGTCCTGGCCATCCTGACCTGCATTCTTTTCGGCCTGGCGCCTGCTCTGGGCGCCACCCGTCAATCGCCCGCCGCCGCAATGCGCGCGGGCGGGCGCGGCACCACGGCCGGGCGCCAGCGATTCGGTTTGCGCCGCGCCCTGGTCAGCACCCAGGTGGCGCTTTCGCTGGTGCTGCTGGTGGGAGCCCTGTTGTTCGTTCGCAGCTTGCAGGGGCTCATGAATGTCGATGCCGGCTTCGCGGCCGAGGGCGTTATGTCGGTCGATATCGATTTCAGCCGCGCCCAGTATCCCATGGCGCGCAGGCAGGGCATATTCCAGGAGTTGCGCGACCGGTTCGCTTCGCGCCCCGGCGTGGTTTCGGTGGCGCAGGTCTACTTTACCCCGGTGAGCGGTTCCGGCTGGAACGACGACGTCGGCCCGGACGGGACCGTGGCCGGCGGCAGCCGTAAGGATACTCTGTTCAACCGCGTCTCGCCCGGCTATTTTCGGACTATGGGCGTCCGCCTTCTGGCCGGCCGCGATTTTGACGATCACGATAGCCTGAATTCTCCCAAGGTGGCCATCGTGAACGAGATGTTCGCGAAGAAATTCCTCGGCGGCGCCAATCCCGTGGGCCATACCTTCAATCTGGAAGCGGCCGCCGGCAAGCCGGAAACTTTGTACCAGATCGTGGGCATGATGAGGAACGCCAAGTACTACGAGTTGCGGGAGGATTTTCGCCCGGTGGCCTTTCTCCCCATGGCGCAGGATGCCGAACCCGGTCCCGGCGGCACGTTCGTGTTGCGTGTGGCCGGCTCGCCCGCTGCGGTGGCGGGCGAAGTGAAGGCTGCCGCAGCCGAGGTCAATCCGACCATGGGCCTGGAGTTTCACACGCTTTCCCGGCAATTGCAGGATTCGCTGCTGCGGGAACAGCTGATGGCGACGCTGTCCGGCGCCTTCGCGCTGCTGGCGGGGTTGCTGGCGACTCTGGGGCTCTACGGCGTTATCTCTTATATGGTTGCGCGCAGGCAAAACGAAATCGGGGTGCGCATGGCCCTCGGGGCCGACCGCGCTCGCGTGGTAGGCCTGGTGCTGCGCGAAGCCCTCTGGCTGCTGGCGGTGGGGCTGGTTTTCGGCATCGCCATCGCGCTCGCGGCCGGCCGCTTCGCCGCCACTCTGCTGTTTGGCCTGAAGCCGTACGATCCGGCCTCGATGATCGCCGGCGTGCTGCTGCTGGCGCTGGTGGCGCTGGGCGCCAGCTACTTCCCAGCGCTTCGGGCCGCCCGATTGGAACCCATGACGGCTCTCCGCGACGAGTAGGACTTTTGAAAAATCAAATCGAGCCGCCGGGGGACGCGGATAAGCCCCCTGATTTCATCATGTGTGCGCATCGGTGCGGATCGGCGGCCCTACTGTTTCAAGGTTTCTCAGCCGATCAACCCCTCGCAACGCAATTACAATGGGACTGATGGTAGACGGCTTGCACTTCGAATGTCAAACAGGTTGCACGGCTTGCTGCGAGCAACCCGGGTTTGTATACCTAACCGAAGAAGATCTGCGCCGGGCGGCGGGATTTCTGGGTATGAAGTCCAAGGAGTTCGAGCGGCGATATGTCTACCGTACCACTCACAAGCTGCGCCTGCGGGTGCCGGCGGAGGCGCGTTGCCCTTTCCTCGAAGCCACCGGCTGCGCCATTCACCCGGCTAAGCCCACGCAGTGCCGCATCTTTCCGTTTTGGCCGGAATACGTAGGCAGTGCGCGCGACTGGAAAAAAGCCGCCAAATTCTGCCCAGGCATCGACAAGGGGCCGCTGATCCAGATCTCGGCGGCCCAAGCGCAGGCCGCCGAGATGCGCGCGGCGTATCCGAATGCTTATGACGGCGTGGTCAATATTGACCCAGCAAGCCGGCGACCGCCCGAGGCCGCGGATCCCCCGACTGGTTGACCCGGCGAATGGCAAGCACCAGGCTGTGCCGCATCCTGTCCATGCGCAGCCGCCGGGAGCGGCTTTGACGCAGATAGACCAGCAGAAGCAGATCCGCCGACGCCAAAGTTACGAGCAGCATTAAGTCCACCCAGTCCATGGCTCCATTGCAGCACCGTTCAGGGAAATCATCTAGTCCTCCGGGTAACAGGTAAGGCATAGGACTACTGTCGGGACTTCGCCGCCGTCGGGGATGGGCCTTCGGTTCCACTGCGGCTCGCTTTAGCTGAAAGGCCGACGGCTACCCGCTGTCCTTATGCGTACTGCAAAACCCCGACGACTAACGAGACTGTCAAGCAAACCGCGCGATCCGACGATCAGATTGAGCATGAAGGCCAATATCCAGGATACGGATTCCCAAGGGCTGGGAGCCGCTCTCTGCCGCATTCCGGTCTTTCGCCCGGTTGCTCTGGAGTTGCTGCGCGTGCTCGATGACGACAGAACCAGCGTGCTCGAGGTAGCCGACCTGGTTGGCTCGGACCCCGCCTTGTGCACCGAATTGCTGATTACTTCGAATTCGGCAGCCTATGGGACCCGGCGACCCGTCAATACAGTTCCCAAAGCCATCGCGGTTCTGGGAATCGAAAGAACAAAAGCGATCGCGCTGCGAGCTTCACTCGAGGCCATGCAGCGCACCATCGGCAAATGCCGCGCGGTGGAGAACACTTGGGCGCATAGCCGCGCCGCGGGAGTCATCGCCGAATGGCTGGCTCCGTTTTATCGTTTCCACCCGGATCGGGCCTATATCGCGGGGCTGCTACACGATATCGGCCGTTTGGGCCTGCTGGCAATCGATTTGGAGCGCTACGGTTCCCTGCTCGAACAGGCGTCCGGCAGCGAAGACGACCTGCTCGATGCCGAGCGCGCCATGTTCCGGCTGGACCATTGCGAAGCGGGGCTGTGGCTGACGCGCACCTGGGGATTGCCGCAAGAGCTGTGGGCGGTTTGCTCCCAGCACCATTCTGAGAGGGCCGCTCTGGAAGAAGACGTGCTCACCATCCCCCGGCTCGCTTGCGCTCTGGCGCACACCCTGGGTTACCGGGCTGCGCCTGGCGTTCATGGGCATGAGCTTGCCGAGATCCTGGCCGAGTTACCGGCCGGGCCGCTGCCGGCGCCCAGTTTCCCCGAGTCCGTGCTGTGGACTCGCCTGAAGCAGGAAATCGGTTTTGAACCCCACGACTTGAGTAGCGCTACCCTTAGCGGCACCAGCCTGGCGATAAACTGAGTTACCAGGGTTTATCGCCGTCGATTGTCCGGCTGGGTGGTTCGCCCTAACCTCTATAGCTCCGATCCGTCCAACTTCCGATTCAGTTCCCGGAGGTTCTAATGAGGCATTGGAGATTCGCCGTTCGCTCGATCGGCCGCCGGCCCGGCTTCGCGTTCACGGTCTTTGTTTTGTTGACTCTCGGAATCGGCATCGACACCGCCCTGTTTTCCGTGGTCGACACGGTGATTTTGCGAGCCCTGCCGTTTCCCCGGCCTTCCGAGCTGGTCACGGTGATGGAAGCCAGCGCGGCGAAAAACCAAAAAGAAAGCCTGGTGGCCCCGGTGCGCATCGAGGAATGGAACCGTCTGAGCCGCACCTTCCGGGCCATAAGCGGCAGCTACTCGGAAAACGTTACCGACACCAGCCAGCCCCAGCCGGAGCGTCTGTCCGGCCGCCGCGTGGCGCCGCGCTATTTCGACGTCTTCGGCATGCCCGCCTTGGTCGGCCGCACCTTTATCGCTGAAGAAGAAATCGCCGGCGGCCCGTCGTCGGCGGTGATCTCCTACGGACTGTGGTCGCGGCGCTACGGTCTCGATCCGGGGATCGCCGGCCGGCGGTTGATTATCGGCGGTAACTCGTACCGCATCGTGGGTGTCATGCCGAAGACGTTTGCCGGCGCGGCGATCGACGTCTGGATCCCGGCGCAGCTCGGGCCCTTTATGCTGCGGATGCGCGACGCCCGGTTCCTGTCCGGGGTGGGGCGGATGAAGCCGGGAGTTACCGTGCGGCAGGCGCAAGCCGATCTGGCCGGCATCGAACATGCGCTGGGCGAGCAATATCCCGCCACCGATAACGGGTGGTCGGCGACGGTGGCCGATCTTAAGGAGTATCGCGTGGGCGACGCCGGCAAAGCTCTCGCGCTCTTATTTGGGGCGGTTGGGTTGCTGTACCTGATCGCGATCAGCAACGTCGTGAACCTGGTGCTGGCGCAGCTCAACGAGCGCCGCCGCGAACTCGAGATCCGCGCTTCGTTGGGCGCGACGCGCGCGCAAGTGGCTGGTTCCGTGATGCGGGAGATCGGCTTGATTGCGGCGGCGAGCGCGGCGGGCGGATACGCTCTAGCGCGCCTTTCGTTGAGCCTGCTGGTGAAGCTGCTGGCCAATACGCCCCGCATGAACGAGCTCACCATGGACTGGGGCGCGCTCGGGTTCGCCATCGGGGCGGCGGCGGCCGGAGCCTTGGCTTTCGGCCTGCTGCCGGTGTGGCGCGCCACCCGTGCCGCAAGCATGGGCACGCTGGTCCGCGAGGGCCGCGGCGTGGCTGGCCATCGGCAATGGGTGCAGCGCCTGCCAATCGCCGGACAGGTCGCATTGACCATGCTCCTGCTCACCGGCGCCGGAGTGTTTCTGCGCAGTTTTTACAACTTAAGCCACGTGGAGATGGGCTTCAATCCCGCCCATACGCTCGTTTTCCACGTGGGAGCCGCCTGGGACGAAGACCGCTCCCGCATCGGCCGCATGCAGGAGCAGTTGATCGGCGGCCTGCAGCGCGTACCCGGCATCGAGGCTGCCGGCATGACGAATTTCCTGCCGGCGTCCGGCGCGACGCTGCGGAATCAAATCACGCTGGAGGGCGCGGCTTCGGCGGAACAGACCGGGAACATGCCGGTGGGCTACAGGCTGGTGAGCCCAGGCTATTTGCAGGCGCTCCAGGTGCCGTTATTGGCCGGGAGCTGGTGCCCGGAACTGGCTGCCAACCGCCCAAGTCCGCCCAAGATGATGGTCAATCGCCGCTTTGTGGAGGTCTACGCGCATGGGCTCGATGTCGTCGGCCGCCACGTCGGATTCGTAGGATACGGCACCGAGGCGCAGATCGAAATCGTTGGGGTGACGGGCGATATGAAGGAAGATTCGCTCGCCGCGCCCGCTTATCCTTATGTTTACAACTGTGCCGGAGGGGGCAACTGGCCCGATCCGGAGTACGTGGTCCGCACGGCGGGCGATCCTCACGCTGCCCTGGGCTCGATCCGCCAGGTGGTGCGGGGCGTCGCGCCGGGACGGGCGATTTTCGGCGTCCAGACCCTGCAGGAGGCGCTCGACGGCACGCTCGACCGGCCGCGCTCAAATGCCGGTCTGCTGCTGCTGTTCGCGCTGGCGGCACTGACCCTGGCGGCGGTGGGATTGTACGGGCTGGTGACCCAGGTCGTCAGTTCGCGCCGCCGCGAGTTGGGGGTGCGGATGGCGCTGGGCGCGGCGCCGGGGCAAATTGTAGGCTCGGTAGTGGCCGGTGCGGGACGATTGATTGCCGCCGGCATTGCTATCGGCGCGGGTCTCACTTTCGCCCTCAAGCCGCTCTACCGCGCCATCGTTTTCGGGGTGAGCCCGCTCGATGGTTTAAGCCTGGGCGGTGCAGCGGTTCTGCTGGCCGCGGTATCTACCCTGGCGGCGTTTGTTCCAGCCCGCCGCGCCGCGGCCATCGATCCGGTCGAATCGATGCGGGCGGAATAGGAAAGACGCCTGAGTACTCCTTACAGTACGTATAGTACTTCATATCTTTGGTTAGCTGCGTCATGCTGAATTTAGATATGGAAAAATGTGAAGTTTGCCGGCTGCTCAAGGCCCATTATCACCGGTGCAAGGAGAACGCCCTGGAAGCTAAGCGCCAACTCGGCCGGGCCACGACTTCCGAACAGGCCGAATGCGCGGCCGCCTGGTTGCGGCGGGCGGAAGATCACTGGCTGGCGGCAATTAACGAGTTACTGACGTCTCCACGCCGTTGTGCCTGCGAGCGGCCGGAACTGGCCGACGTCTTTGCGGACTATCGAACCGTGGAGCGCGCCGGCTCGGAACCGCAACCGATCTCTAGCTATGTCCAGTAATCCGATATGGCGCGCGCACTCGTGCGTGCCGCGTCGGCCGTTTTGCCGACGCTCGGTGTACCATACGCAAGCGGGTATCGAGAAGAGTCTCCGAGCTCCTGAAGTGGCGGAGTTTGGGCTCAGCCAGGTTTCGGCGGTGAGGGACAGACCATCGTTTTTCGTGGTCTGTCGGGTCCTCGCCGGGCCGCAACAGCCTGACAGACGACAAGAAACGATCGTCTGTCCCAACTCTGGGTCAAGTCCTTTTCCCTTGGCCACCCAAAATGCCGGGTCAACCGCAGGAGCTCCGAGTCCCGACACGGCACGCACGAGAACGAGCGCCGCGTCGGGCTCCAGGATTTGGCAATGACTTGCGTTATTGGCGCGGGAGCGGCGGGCATCGCCACTGCCTACGCGCTCAACCGGGCGGGCATCGCCTTCGATTGGTTTGAAGCCGGCTCCGCGCCCGGCGGGCTGTGGCGCTACGACAACGACACCGGCAAATCGGCGGTTTACGCGTCGCTCAAAACCAATACTTCGGCGCCCAACATGCGCCTGTTTGGCTACCAGGTGCCGGAGTTGGGCGAGGACTACCTGTGCCCCGGTGACGTGGTCCGCTACCTGGATTCCTTCGTCGATTTCGCCGGGCTAGGGCCGCGTCTGCGGCGATCGACCGCGATCGAGCATGTGGAGCCGCTAACCTCGGGCGGGTTTTGCGTCACTGCACAGCCGCGCCATGGCGCCCGGTTCGCGGCGATCTACCACCATGTGGTGGTGGCGAATGGACGCAACTGGGACCCCGTGATTCCGCGGGCTCCGGGCGAGTTTCTCGGGCAGACGCTGCATGCGCTCCACTACAAGACACCTGCCATGCTGGCGGGCAAACGGGTGGTAGTCGCGGGATTTGGAAACACCGGAGCGGACATCGCCGTGGACGCCGCCGGCGTGGCTCGCGGCGTGATTCTATCGACCCGCGCCGGTGGGCACCTTTCCAGCCGCTATCGCGGCGGCGTGCCCGCCGATCGGGAAACCGGCGGCGCGGGTTTGGGCAAAATTGTGCGGGACCGCGCCCGTCTGCTGCCCCGGCCGGTCCGCAACTGGCTGGCCGCCAGGCGCCTGTCGAAACGGGGCCTGTCCCCCAAAGTGGTGGCCGCTCTGGAAGCCGGAGCGAAGTTCCGGGCCAAGCCACCCATCATCAACGACCGCATCGCGGGATTGATCGATGCCGACCTGGTCCAGGTGCGTCCCGGAATCCGCGCTTTCGAAGGTGGCGCGGTTCGCTTTGAGGACGGTTCCGCGGCGGAAGCCGATCTGGTGATCTGGGCCACCGGCTACCGCACCTCGTTTCCTTTCTTTTCAGAGGCCATGGCCGAATCGAACGGCCAGTTTCGCGACCGCTATCTCCGTGTGGCGGCGCCGCACCAGCCGGGCTTGTATTTCGTGGGCCACGCGGCTGTGATCGGACCGGTTTTCCCGGTGCTCGAAGCGCAGGCCCGCGCCGTGGCAGGTTGGATTGGCGGAAGCTGCCGTCTGCCGGATGGCGACGCGCTGGCGAGAGAAGCCAGGCGCCAGTCGGAAAGCGCCCGTAAGACTTGGCCGGAAATCTCGCGCGCCGAGGACACGGTGGAAACATACCCGTACCTGCACCAGCTCAACCGCGAATTGCGGCGCCTCAGAGCTTCGCCCTGAATATCCCTTCGGGATATGGGAGTCGAGGCAGACAGAAGGGTGCGCGCCATGAGTGGAGGCCAGCGCGATTCATTTCATTAGTAAAACGCCTGGAAACCCAGCGTACGTGAACGCAAGGCAGCGTAGCCGCCGAGCTAAGGCGGGGCCGTCTCCGCGTTCGCGGGAGTACGGCAGGCCATGCGAGAGAAGCGCCGGGATGAGTCCCGGCGTGGCAGACTGAGAGTCCGCTCCACGAAGAAGCCATTGCAGCCACTTCTATGTCGCGCACCCAGGACAGAAGGTCGAAGGCGGAAGGGACGGCGGGCTAGGAGCTACGGCCGGAGTCCTT
This sequence comes from Bryobacteraceae bacterium, assembly GCA_049509915.1. GTDB lineage: Bacteria > Acidobacteriota > Terriglobia > Bryobacterales > Bryobacteraceae > JBEKYD01. The sequence goes on from JBEKZL010000124.1 coordinate 39,733, forward strand.
CTGTCTTCTCCCCTTCTCCCCTTCTGCCTTCCTCAACTTCCATGCCTCGATCTAGAGATGGTCCCGGCGATCCGGTTCGACGGTGCCCAGGCCGGCGTATTCTTCTTTCACTTTCACCACCTTGTCGCCCACGAAGGTGACGAAGCTGATTTTGCCCGGCGCGGTGCCGTACACCCAGTCTTCGAACTCGGTGCCGTCCTTGGTTTCTCGCGACTTGTGCTCGGGCCGCCCCATCGCCATCAGCACCTGCTCGCGCGTCATGCCCTCGCGGGCGCGCCGTTCCTTGATGGCCTTCTGGACCACCGGCGGCAGGTTCTCGGCGTAGATCTCGGTGGCGCTATGGGGATCGAAATCGAGAATCGGCGCCAGCATCTTCTTGACTTCCGCCGCCTTGACCGGCTCAAGAGGCTTATGGAACAGGATGACGATGGTGGTACCGGCGGGAGCGTTCGAATCGCCCTGGTCGAGCGGCACGGTATTGCCCATGGCGCCAACCACCTGCGCGCCGCTGTACCAGTGCTTGCCGCCGTTGAAGCCGCCATTCAGTTGCAGCACCAGACGGTCGCTCTCGATCTCCACCTTGGTGATCTGAATCATGTCGCCCAGGCGCGCGGCCGGTCCATTCTGGTGGGCTACATCGGCCCACGCCTGCTTGTCCCAGGTGCCTTTGGCGTCGAACTCCAGCGGTTTCCTGGCGCGCGGCACCAGCACCTTGGCCTTGGCGTACTCGGCCATCAACCCGCGCGTCAGCTCCACGCGGTCCTGGAAGGTGAGCTTGTCCGCCGCGGGGCAAAAGCCGGGCGACACGCTCAGGATCGCAATGGCGGCGACGACTCGCATACGGCAAGCTCCGCTGGCGGATCGAGTATCGGCGAGAACTGCCGGCGAACCGGCGCCCGAAAAAGATACACGAACAGCGCCACTAATACTCCGCCGGTGAGCAGGCTGGCTTCCGGCCCGTATTGGCCCCCGCTCCACAGCGGCCCGGCGGACCACGATAACTCGTAACCCGTCACATTCATTGTAAGCCCGCTGACGTTCACTCCCAACAGCGGCAGCGAGAGGTTCCACCCGAAATGCAGGCCGAAGGGGAGCCACAGATCGTGGCTGCGCAAATAAGCATAGCCGAACAGAATTCCGAAGCCTGCCGTATTCACCACGCTGATCCAGCTGGAGTGGGGATTGCGCGCGTGCATCAGGCCAAAAATCACCCCCGCCGGCAGCACCGTGGCCCAGCCGCCGGCCCGTGCCACCACGGCCTGAAATCCGTAGCCGCGAAAGAACAATTCCTCGCCTGCCGCGCCGCACGCCAATAGACCGGCCAGCACCAGCGTACTGGTAGCGGACCAGGATTCCCCGGCGACGTGCACCAAGCGGGCCGCACCGAAGGCCAGCGCCGGGATAGTGACCAGCAAGGCGGCCGCGATACCGCCGGCTAAGCCCATCGCCAGGTTGTCGGCCGAGGCTCGCGACCAGCGCACGCCGGCATCGGCCAGGGACCGATTTTCGAACATGCGCAACGCCAGCCAGTTGGCGAAGATGGCTCCAACCAACTCCGTGGTGGTAATCCCGACCAGAAATCCACCCAGCCATGCCAGCAACGGCCCGAACAGGTTGATGCTCAGAATATAGAGCACCAGGTAAACGGCGACATGAACGGCGATCCGAACCGGATCGTTGCGGCCGGCCATGCTCACCAGTATGCCAGCTACCGGCCGGCATGGAGTCATGGCAGCTTGAAGAGGGTAAAGCGGCAGGCTCGCGCCGCCGGCAACCTGCGACGATAGCCCTGTTATGATGAAGCTGGATGCCACAAGAAGCCAGCCCGGATGATTCGCTCCTCCGGCGATGGGTGCAGACGTGGCGGCGCGCCGGCGAGGAACTGGAGCGCCTTCGGCGAGCCGAGATCGAATCCGTCGATACGCGCGAGGCTGTCCGGCAGATCTTCGGCGGGGACGCCATCGATGCCGGGGACCTATCGCCGACCTCGGGTCTGGTCCAACAGCAGGCCTGGTTCGCGCGAATTTATCACTCCCGTCGCGAGGCATGAGCGCGCTGTTCGACGCGGCGCGCGACCTTCAAACGTTCCTTGAGGCGTGTGGCTGGAGATTCTGTTTCATCGGGGGAATCGCGGTGTTGCGGTGGGGCGAGCCGCGATTCACGCGGGATGTCGACGTCACGCTGCTGTGTCCGTTTGGACGCGAGGACGAGGTTTCCGCGCCGCTGGTGAGCTCGGGTTACCGTGGGCGGATTTCGGACGCTCGGGAGTTTGCCCGCCGAAATCGAGTCCTGCTCCTCCAATCGCCGGATGGTGTTCCGATCGACATTGCTTTAGCGTCCCTTCCGTACGAAGAAAGCGTGGTCGAACGGTCCAGCCTATTCGAGTTCGAGGGGAAGTCTGCCTTGCGAACCTGCTCGGCGGAGGATCTGGTAGTCTTCAAGCTTTTCGCGTCCCGTCCCCGCGACGTGCTCGACGCAGAGACGGTAGTAATCCGCCAGCGCGATGCCTTGGACTGGCAGTAAATCGCGACGAATCTGGAACCGTTGGCCGAGGCCAAGGGGCAACCGGAGATCATGGCGACCTTGGAGAGGCTGAGGAGGGCGCGGTGATCGGGCTCGCGGCACGCCAGCCTTTGGTGGGGATTTCCGGCTAGCAGTCGCACATTGCCCGCTGACGCGCGCTTGCTACCGGCGATAATGTGAGAGTGAGAGTCCTGGCCATCGACATCGGCGGCAACCATGTGAAACTGCTCGCAACCGGGAAGAGAGCGCCGGTCAAGCTCCCTTCCGGACCCACGCTGACGCCCGCCAAAATGGTGAAGGAGGTTGTTCAGGCCACGGCCGGCTGGAACTACGAAGCCGTCTCGATCGGCTACCCGGGCCCGGTTGTGCATGACCGGCCCCTTGCCGAGCCGCACAATCTCGGTTGCGGTTGGGTCGGTTATCCCTTCCATAAGGCGTTCGACCGCCCGCTGCGGATGGTCAACGACGCAAGCATGCAGGCTCTCGGCAGCTACGACGGGGGCCGGATGCTGTTTTTCGGTCTGGGTACCGGCCTCGGCTCCGCCCTGATTGTGGATGGCATCCTGCAGCCCATGGAACTGGCACACTTGCCCTACAAGAAGGGCCGAACCTACGAAGACTACGTCGGCATTCGCGGGCTGGAACGCGCCGGGAAGAAGAAGTGGACTCGCTATGTGACCGACGTCGTCGAGCGTCTGAGGACGGCGCTCGAGCCCGATTACGTGGTGCTTGGCGGCGGCAACGCGCGGCTGCTCTCGAAAATTCCCGCTGGCGCCAGATTGGGCGAGAACAGCAACGCCTTCCGCGGGGGATTCCGGCTGTGGGAGGAGGCGAAGGCCGGCGGCGGGAATAAGAGTGCCCGCGCCGCGGGGTAGGCGGACGCTGGCGGAGTCATTTGACCCTGGGCAACCCCGGACCGCCTTGTTATGATGAAGCGGATGCCGCAACCAGCCAGCCCGGACGATCCCCTCACCCGGCGATGGGTGGAGACGTGGCGCCGCGCGGGCGAGGAACTGGAGCGCCTTCGCCGAATCGAGATCGAATCCGTCGACACGCAAGAGGCTGTACGGCAGATTTTCGGAGGCGCCGCCGTCGCCGTGCCGGCCCCATCGCCAACGTCGGGGCTGGTGGAGCAGCAGGCGTGGTTCGCGCGAATCGGGCGGGAACGCCGCAAGCCGTGAGCGCACTGTTCGACGCGGCGCGCGACCTGCAAACGTTCTTCGAGACGCGCGGCTGGCGATTCTGTTTTATCGGGGGCATCGCGGTGTTGCGGTGGGGCGAGCCGCGATTCACGCGGGATGTCGACGTGACGCTGTTGTGTCCGTTTGGAGGTGAGGACGAGGTCTCCACGCCGCTGCTGGACGCGGGGTATCGGGGACGGATCTCCGATGCGCGGGAGTTTGCGCGTCGAAGCCGGGTTCTACTCGTCCAATCGCCCGATGGCATTCCGATCGACATCGCCTTGGCGGCGCTCCCGTTTGAAGAAGGCGTGGTGGAACGGTCCAGCTTATTCGAATTCGAGGTGGGGTCCGCCCTGCGAACCTGCTCGGCGGAGGATCTGATTGTTCTCAAGCTCTTCGCGTTCCGGCCACGCGACGTGCTGGATGCGGAGACGGTTGTAGCCCGCCAGCGCGCCGCCCTGGACTGGCAGTATGTCGCCGGGAATCTGGAACCGTTGGCCGAGGTGAAGGGCCAGCCGGAGATCATGGCAACTTTAGAGAAGCTCAGACGGGCGCGGTGATCGTCCGCTGGGAACATTCCCGCGCTTTGGGTGTCGAAAACCTATGGAGGTGTGCGCGGTGCGGAGACGGCGGCTTCGATGGCTTCTGCTCGCAACGTTTCTGGGTGTCGACTACGTTGCCGCTCAGCCTGGACCGGGTGCTCGTCAGCGAGGCCCGACTGGCGGGCAGGAGCGTCTCTGCTGCACCGCTACACTCCGCTTCCGCTTGCTGAGGCAACCGCCGACCTATCACATCGGCGAGACCATTCAGGCGCGGCTCTCGTTTAGAACCAACGGACAGGGCGGATTTACGGCAATGCCCGACCTCAGGCGCGGCGTTTTCAAGCAGATCGTCATGGCGGAACCTTCGGAGGGCACAATCGATCCATCGACGCGGGACCGCCGAATCCATATCGGGGGAGGTGGCGGCTGGCTGGAAGGGGAAACTTGGGAAAGGGAGCTCGATGTGAATGAGTGGATTCAGTTCCAGCGGCCGGGCCGCTACGCGCTCGGCGTCGTCCTGAAACGCGGCAGGCTCATGCCGGTTGCCGGAGAGACTGGACCTGGAGCCGTTCGAATTTGTGCCCTGAAGTCGAATGCCGAATACATCGAGGTCCTCGCGTCCGATGCCGGCTGGGAGGCTGGCGAGGTTGCGCGAGCCGACAAACTGCTGGAATCCTCTTCGAAAGACGACCGCTTCCGCGGAGCCAGCACCCTTCGTTATTTGAATACACCCGCGGCGGCCGCCGCGTTGGCGACCTGGTACGTGCGACTGCCGGAGGAGCCGGTGAACGCGGAACTCTCAACGGGCATTTTCGAATCGGGCCACTCCGAAATCGTGCAGGCGGGATTGGAGAAGTCTCTTCGGGCTGGCGCGTCTTCTCCCGAAAAGCTTGTAGGTACACTCGCGCTGCTTGAGGTCCGGCGCCAGTTCCTCAATCGTCCCTGTCCATCGGGCCCAAAAGCTGCTCAAGCGTGGTCTCGCGAGTACTGGGGCCTCTTCGAGTCGCTGAAGAGCAAGTACTCGGCGATGGCGCGGCGTTCCATGCGCTGACTGTGTCCAACCGCTTTATCGGATCGGCGGAGGGCAGCCTAGTTGATAAAGCGGGATCTCACCGCAGGCCAACACGGACGACTCGCTCACCCGGCGATGGGCGCGGACGCCCCGTGCTGCCTTATCGGATCGGAACTACGTTCAGCTTCTCGATCGCTGCGTAATCGCGGAAATCGGTTGTCACTAGCTCTAAAGGACAGTCCCATTGGCGGGCGGCGGATGCGATCCACGCGTCTGCGGTTTGTATCCGACGGCCGATCCTGCCCCAGTTGTTGGCAGCGGGCCAAAGCAACAGCTCGGAGCGGGTCATGAAGGAAATCAACAACTGGTGCCCGGCCACCGCGCCGATGCATGCCTGGCGAAGCGAATGTCGCCGGTTGAACAGGATCGACACAACATTGGTGTCCACCAGCAAAACGCTCATTCCGCGTCAGAGTGGGCGGCCAACTCCTGTTCGCGAAGCCGCCGAATCATAGCGTTGAAGGCGTCGACCTCGCTCGGATCGCCATCATCGGTGGGAGAGAAATCCCAAACCGGGGGCTTTAAGCCGGGAATAGCTCTGCTCGGCGCCGCTAGATTCTGAGGATCGACCACGTTCGCCATATCCTCAGTGTAGTCGATTACGAGCGGTGGCCCAAAATGCACCCGGCCGCATACGCCTTTTCAACGGACGTGGGCCGGCCGGTGCGGTCGGGCGGTCCCAGGGCGGGACGACCCTTGCTCGGATCCCCCGAAGCTCGCACGGCGCCCGCCCCCGGCTGAAACCTTCCCGCAACCGCTCGTTCATTCAATCGAAACACCCCGCTGTTACGTTCGTTATTCCACATGAATACCCGTACCATCTCGCACTTATCCCTATTTCTCTTTCCGCTTCTGCTGTTGGCTCAGGACGATACTGCGGTGCTCTCGGGTCGCGTTGCCGATCCGTCGGGGTTGGGAGTTCCGAATGCGCAGGTGCGCGTCACACGGCAATCCACGGGCGCGGCGCGCGAGACGCTCACTTCAACTGACGGCGCCTATCGCGTCGAACTGCTCGACGCGGGCGATTACGACGTGCGGGTGACGGCGCCCGGGTTCAAGACCTACGACGACACCGGCATTCATCTGCAGGTGGCGCAATCGTCGCAGCTCAACGTGACTCTTGCCGTGGGCGCCACCACGGATTCCATCGAGGTGCAGGCCGACGTGTCGCCGCTCGAAGCCGACAGCGTCGCCCAGGGGACGGTGGTGAGCCAGGAGAAGGTGAAGGCGCTCCCTCTCAATGGCCGCCAGTTTCTGCAGTTGGCGCTGCTTTCGCCGAATGTGAATTCGGGCGGCCTGGCGGTGCAGCAGAACGCCATTCGCCAGGGTGAAGTGGCCGGCCTGAGCGTCGCCGGCACGCGCACCAACGATTCGGCCTATCTTCTCGACGGTGTCATCGACACCGACCCCGATTACAACGCCCTCAACTACGTTCCCATCGTCGACACCATCGCCGAGTTTCAGGTTCAGGTGGCGCAGTACAGCGCCGAGTACGGGCGCGCGTCGGGCGGGCAGATCAATGTCACGACCATCTCCGGCACCAATCAATGGCACGGCTCGGGCTGGGAGTTCCTGCGCAACAATAACCTGGATTCGCGGCCTTTCAACCTCACCACCCAGAGCAGCGTTCCCAAGTTCCAGCGCAACCAGTTCGGCGGGCTGATCGGCGGCCCCGTGGTCAAGAACAAGCTATTCGCCTTTTTCAGCTACGAGGGCCTCCGCACGCGGCAGGCCGCCGCCAATCTGACTACGATTTCCACGCCCGACCTCCTGCAGCGGGCCGGCAACTTCAGCGAAGAGATCGCGACCACGGTTGTCTACGATCCCACCACCGCCGTAGTCAACGGGGCACGCACGCCGTTCCCCGGAAATATCATCCCGGCCAATCGCATCAACCCCTCCGTTTCGACCGCCATGAACGGGCTGCCGCTGCCGAACCTGCCGGGCAACATGTACATCAACTCTTCCGACGTGCTGTGGCAGAACTTCGGTAACTATTCGGGCCGCGGCGACTACCAGATCAGCGACAGCCTGAAGCTGTTTGCCCGCTATTCCGGCGCGGGGGAAAACGCGTCAATTCCCGTGGTGCTGCCCGATCGCGCCAACCTGGATAATGCCGCTCCGCGCAACGTGGCGGTGGGACTGACCAAAGTGTTCTCGGCCGACAAGGTGAACGATCTGCGGCTCGGTTTCAGCCGGCTGAACTTTCTCTACGGCCTGCCGGAACCGGACTTCAGCGTGGACGGCCAGCAGGGCGAGCTGCCCAATTTCATCGTCGGCTCGCTGAACTTCGGCGGCTCCGGGCCATATAACGCCACCGGCCAGGGCGGCATTGCCCGCGCCCGCGACAACGTGTATCAGCTCTGGGACGTCTTCGCCTGGCAGCACGGCCGGCACTCGTTCAAGTTCGGCGGCGAGGGCGACGCCTTTCAATACGTCCGCTACGAATACGCCGATCC
>JBEKZL010000125.1:0-21551 GCA_049509915.1 Bryobacteraceae bacterium
CCGGACGGCTCGCGCGTCAATGCGGCCATCCCGCCGGTGGCGGTGGACGGCCCGCTGCTTTCGATCCGCCGTTTCGGGCGCCACGCGCTCAAGGGCGAGGACCTGGTGAGCAAGCTGGCCTTGACCGAGGGCATGCTGGAGCTGCTCAAGGGCTGCGTCAAGGCGCGTCTGAACATTCTCATCTCGGGCGGCACCGGCTCGGGCAAAACCACCCTGCTGAACGCGCTTTCCAGCTACATTCCCGAAGACGAGCGCATCGTCACCATCGAGGACGCCGCCGAGCTGCGGCTGCAGCAGACCCACGTGGCGCGCATGGAAACCAGGCCGGCGAACGTCGAAGGCGTGGGCGCCATTCACATCCGGCAACTGGTGATCAACGCCCTGCGTATGCGTCCGGACCGCATCATCGTGGGCGAGGTGCGCGCCGAAGAGGCGCTCGATATGCTGCAGGCCATGAACACCGGCCACGACGGCTCGCTCACCACCATCCACGCCAACACGCCGCGGGATGCTCTGGGCCGTTTGGAAGTGATGGTGGGCATGGCCAACGCCAGCATGGGGATTCGCTCGGTCCGCCAGCAGATCTCCTCGGCCGTGAACCTGTTCGTGCAGGCGTCGCGGTTCAGCGACGGCACCCGTCGCATCACCCATATCACCGAAGTGGTCGGCATGGAACAGGACATCATCACCCTGCAGGATATTTTCCTGTTCGAGAAGACGGGCATCGCCGAGAACGGCAGGGTCACGGGACGTTTCCGAGCGACCGGCATCCGGCCCCGGTTCTACGACCGGCTGAAGGCTAGCGGCATCCTGCTGCCCACGCAGATGTTCCAGACCGTAGTGGAGATCAACTGAACGAAGTGAGTGGAGCGGAATTAACGGAGACTCGAGTATGCCGGTGGGATTTCTGGTCGCCTTCGTCGTCATCTTCGCGCTCGTGATGCTGGCCGTCAGCGCCGGGTCGAAGTTCGTCGAAGGGCGGCGCAAGAAGCAGATGGTGGACATGCTGCACACCGCCGCCGGCGAGCCGGTGGTGACGGTCTCGAACCTGCTGCGGGAAATCGAGCCCGACCAACCGAGCGGGGTAAAGGGCCTGGTGCAGCGCTTCCAGTTCAGCCGCCACGCGCAGGAGCAGATCCAGCAGGCGGGCATGAGCTGGTCGTCGACGCGCCTGCTGGCGGCGATGGGCCTGGCGGCGGTTCCCGGACTGGGGGTGGGCGCGCTGCTTCCGTTCCTGTTGAACGCTCCGACCACGGCCATCGCGCTGGGGGCGACCTTCGCAGTGATGCCGTACCTGTACGTCCGGCACCGCCGCAAGGCGCGGCTGGACAAACTGGAAGAGCAGATGCCGGAAGCGCTGGACTTCCTGTCGCGCTCGATGCGCGCCGGGCACGCTTTCACCATCAGTCTGGAAATGATCGGGGAGGACATGGCGGATCCGCTGGGGCAGGAATTCCGCACCCTGTTCAACGAACAGAATCTGGGCGCGCCGCTCGACATCGCGCTGCGCAACTTCGGGCAGCGGGTGCCGCTGCTGGACGCCCGTTTCTTCATCTCCTCGGTGCTGCTGCAGAAACAGACGGGCGGCAACTTGAGCGAAATTCTGTCGCGGCTTTCCTACGTGATCCGGGAACGCTTCCGGCTGAAGGGGCAGGTCAAAGCGGCCAGCGCGCACGGCCGTATGACGGCCAGCATTCTGACGGTGCTGCCGATCGCCACCATGCTCGGGCTGCTGATCGTGGCACCGGGTTACCTGCAAGGCATGGCCGCCGACAGCGACGGGAAATGGTTGATCGGCGGGGCGGTGGTGGCGCAAATCCTGGGCAATTACTGCATCAAGCGGATCATCAACATCAAGGTTTGAAATGGAACATCCTTTACTGCTATCCCTCATCCTATTTCTGATGGTGATGGCCCTGCTCAGCGGGGTGGGATACCGGATCTACTATAAGCCCGGAAAATTCATGCGCCAGTTGGGCGCTCCGGTGATTTCCGACGCGCAGCGGATCGGGCTCGCCAGCACCGAGGAGGTGGCGCCGAGCACGGTGGTCACCTTTCTTCAGGGTCTGGGCGGGCGGGTTCCCTCGTCGGAAGCCGAAGTCGCTACCCTGAAAGCCGACCTGATTCGCGCCGGTTTCCGCTCGGAGACGGCGGCGCCGGTGTTTTACGGGATCCGCATCGTCTCGACCCTGGCGCTGCTGGTGGGCGCGCTCGCTATGGAATCGCGCATGCCCGCCAACCCCATGCTGAAGGTGATGCTGATGGTTTCCGGCTGCGCCGCCGGCTGGATCGTGCCGCGCTTCGTGTTGGAAAAGCGGGTGAAAAAGCGTCAGGAAATCATTCGCCTGTCGCTACCGGACGGGCTGGACCTGCTGGTGGTTTCGATCGAGGCCGGTCTGGGGCTCGACCAGGCGATTCAGCACGTGGCCAAGGAACTGCAGGTCACCCACCCGGAGCTGGCCGAAGACATGAGTCTGATTACGCTCGAAATGCGGGCCGGCAAACGGCGCGCCGACGCGCTCAAGAACTTCGCCGAGCGCACCGGCGAAGACGAGGTGCGCAAGCTGGTGGCGATTCTGATTCAGAACGACCGTTTCGGCACCAGCATGGGAGAATCCCTGCGTACGCACTCGGACTTCATGCGCACGCGCCGCCGCCAGGAGGCCGAAGAACGCGCCGGCAAGGTTGGCGTCAAGCTGGTTTTTCCGATTTTCTTTTTTATCCTGCCGTCGATGTTGATCGTGGCGGCCGGACCCGGGCTCCTCCAGATTTTCAAGAACCTGTTCCCGTTGATGAATTCGATACATTAAACCGGCAACGGTTTAGCGACCGCGACAAATTCGATTTGGACGATTTTACAAACTAGCCAAGAGAACAAGAGAAGGAGACAAACGACAATGGACAGCTCGACAGCGATGCAAGCGATGATCTGGTTGGTGGCCGGCGGAGCCATGTATCTGTTTCTGCGGCGCCGGCGGACCCGCCGCACGCGGTAAGTCCCTCGGAGGATGAAGGCGGCAGGCCGGAAGCCGGGAGCCGGGCGGCGAAGGCCACCCGGCCATGGCTCCGTCTGCCTATATCGGATTTGCAGCTTCTTTTTTCCTTTTTCGCCCATGTCTTTCGACGCTTTAGCCGACAAACAGAACGTCGACGGCGGTTGGCCGTATAGGCGCGGGTCTTCGTGGACCGAACCGACGGTGTACGCGGTTCTGGCCATGCTGGCCGCCGGCGAAAAGGCACGGGCGCGGAAAGCCATCGCGTGGCTGAGGGGTTTGGAGCGCTCCGAAGGAGGCTGGCGGCCGCGTCCGGGGGTGGAGGAGAGCACCTGGGTGACGGCCCTGGCGGCGCTGGTGCCGCGGGAAGAATTCGGGGCCGCGGCGCACGACAGGGCGATCGGCTGGCTGATCGACGCCAGCGGCGCCGAAAGCGGGGCCACCGTGCGGCTGCGGGGCTGGTTGCTGGGAGAGGCGCCGAATCCGGATGCGCGGTTCGCCGGGTGGCCCTGGATGGAGGGTTCGGCGGCCTGGGTGGAACCGACGGCGCTGGCGATTCTGGCTCTCGAAAAGGAACCGGAACGCCCCAAGGCCCGGCTGCGCGCGGCGGAGGGGCGGCGCTTCCTCATGAATCGGCGCTGCTCGGCCGGGGGATGGAATCACGGCTCGACGCGGGCGCTTGGCTACGCCACCAAGGAATATCCGGAAAGCACGGGGAGGGCTCTGGCGGCGCTCGCGGGCGAGCCGAAGACGGCGCTGGAGCAATCGATCGGGTTGGCGCGCGGTTTTCTGAACGATTCCCGTTCGGCCGATGCCATCAACTGGCTGCGTCTGGGCCTGACCGCGCAGGGCGCGCCGCTCGAGCGATATCGGCCGCCCGGAGAGGTCGTCTACCGCACGGTGCCCGAAATCGCGCTGGACTGGCTGCTATTGGCGGGGCCGGCGGGGTATTCGCTGCTTCTGGGCAACCTCGCCGCTGGAGGAACACGATGACGCACGGCGTCACCCGCCGGAAATGGATCGCCGGAGCCGCCACCCTGGCTGCCGGTTGCGGCCGCCCGGCCGCGCCGCGGGCCGCCGCGGTATCCATCGTGCGCGCGCCGGCCTACGACCAGACGCTGTACGATATTGTGCGGCGGATGCTCGCCCTCCACCGGCTCGAAGTGAGCGGGCGCCACGTAGTGATCAAGCCCAACCTGGTGGAGTTCGAGCCGGAAAGCGCCATCAATACCAGCCCGCTGGTGGTACACGCCGTGCTCGAAGGATTTCGCGCCCTGGGAGCAGCCAGCGTGCGCATCGCCGAAGGCCCCGGACACCGGCGCAATACTCTCGACCTGGCAGAAGCTGCCGGCTATTTCCGGCTGGTGCCGCATTTCGAAGACTTATTCGTAGATCTCAATCTGGACGACGTTTCCGCGGTTTCCCTGCCGCGCCCGTTTTCCAGGTTGAAGCGGCTTTACCTCCCCCGCACGGTCCTGGAGGCCGATCTGGTGGTTTCGCTGGCGAAAATGAAGACCCACCATTGGGTGGGCGCCACGCTTTCGATGAAGAACCTGTTCGGCACCGTGCCCGGAGGAGTATACGGCTGGCCCAAGAACGTGCTGCACTGGGCCGGCATCGATGAATCGGTGGCCGATTTGCACTCGGTGTACGGGCGCCAGTTTGCCATGGTGGATGGGGTGGTGGGGATGGAGGGCAACGGCCCGATCCAGGGGAAAGCCAAGCCGGTTGGGGTGCTGGTGGCCGGGCGCGATCCGGTGGCGGTGGACGCCTCCTGCTGCCGCATCATGAAGATCGACCCGCTGCGCCTGGGCTACCTACGCATGGCGGCCGAAAGCGGAGCCCCGTTGGAGCAGGCGCATATTCGCCAGACCGGAGAGAACATCGCCGCCGTCGCCACCCCGTTTGAACTGGTGCCGGAATTCCGGGCGTTGCGGCTCGAGGGCGGGTGAGGGAGCCGAATCGTTGAAAATGGAAGCATGCGCGCCAATCCGACCCTCCGCCGCCAGATCCAGCCGAAGGCGCCAGCCCGGCGCGAGGAGCGCCCATGGTGGTATGCGGTAGCTTCGGTTGCGCTGCTGGTTCCCTGTTACTGGCTACCGCGCATCGAGGCCGGCGATCTGGCCAGCCATATTTACAACTGCTGGCTGGCGGAGTGGATCGGGCACACGCGGCCGGCCGGGCTCGAGGTGGCGCATCCCTCCACCAACGTGCTGTTCGACTGGGTGCTGAGCGGCTTCAACGGTCTGGCCGGCCCCGGGGCCGCGCAGCACCTGGCAGTCTCGCTCGCGGTATTGACGTTTGTGTGGGGGGCGTTCGCCTTCATCTCGGTTCTCTCCCGGCGCCGGAGCTGGAACACGCTACAGGTGGTGGCCATGCTGGCCTACGGGAGCGTCTACCACTTCGGGTTCTTCAACTTCTACCTGAGCATGGGGCTGTGCCTTTGGGCCCTGGCGCTAGGATGGAGTTGCCGCGCCAAGGCGCTGGCGGGAGCCGCGGGTCTGCTGGTGGCGGCCTACCTGGCACACGCTTTGCCATTGGCGTGGGCCCTCGCGCTGCTGGGGTATCGCTGGCTGACCCTCGCGGTGTGGCCGCGCCACTCCAAGCGTGTGCTTGCGGGCGCGCTGGGGGCCATGGTGGCGCTTCACTTCGCGGTTTTTGCCGCGCTGCCGTGCAATTGGACGCTGGCGCAAGTCAAACTGGTCACCGGTGCCGATCAGTTGGCGGTGTTCGACTTCAAATACACGCCCCTATTCCTGATCCTGCTGGGCCTCTGGATTTTCGAAGCGGTCAAGCTGATCCGCGCTTCGGGCCTGCGCCCGCTGGTGGGCGGACTGGCTTTCGAACTGGTTCTGATCTCGGCCGCGGCGGTGTTGCTGGCGCCGGGCGGGGTGCTGTTACCCGGCTACCTGCATCGGCTGCAGTATATCCCCGAGCGGCTGTCGCTGGGCGCCGGTGTGTGCGTCTGCGCCCTGCTGAATGCCGGGCCGCCGCGCAAAGGAGTGCGTTTTGTCCAGGGCTTGCTGGCAGCGGTCTTCTTTGCGTTCCTGTTCCACGACGAGTTCGCCTTGAACCGGATCGAGGATCGCATCCGCGACGCGGTCGACGGCCTGCCGGCCGGGCGGCGGGTGATTCTGGGGATAGACGATCCCAGCCTAAGTGTCGACGGGGTCACGCACCTGATCGACCGCGCCTGCCTGGGCCATTGCTTCAGCTACGCGAATTACGAGCCCTCTACCTGGCAGTTCCGGGTTCGGGCGACCGGGCCCAATCCGTACGTGGCGTGGACCTACGTGGATTCGTGGAAGCTGCAAGCCGGCCTGTATGTGGTGCGTCCGGCCGATCTTCCGCTGTACCAGGTAGTGATAGACGGGGAGGGAAAACTGGGCGTGCGCGAGCTGCCCGCGGGTGAACCATGCGGCATTACATACTGGAAATCGTTACCGGACCTGTTCTCGGACATCTGAAGTCGCGGTGGGAACAGGCGCGCGGGCGCCTGCTGCTCGATGCAGGGCTGGTGGCCGCGCTGGCGCTGTCGGCGTCCTGGCTGCGTTGAGCGTTCAGCATTGAGCGTTCAGCTTTCTTGAGGCCGCGATTCGACGCCCCGAGAGCCCTTGACCTTGGCCGTGGCTGATCGCTGGCCGCTGACAGCTTCCCCCTATTTCGCCAGAATCACCGCCAGGTTCCAGATCACCAGCGCGCCGTACCAATAGCTCACCCAACGGATCAGATGCATGCGCTTCTGATAGACGCACACACCCCCCAGGGCCAGAGCCAGCGCTTTGGAGGACAGCACGCCCAGCGCCGGGCCGGCGTGCATCAGCACGCGGATAAAGGGGCTGGCTTCGACGGCGCCCACCTTGAACCCTACCAGGGTTGTCAGCAGATCGAGGAGCTGCAAATAGAGGAAAACCTGGGTCAAAGCCATTAATTTGGGTTCCGAAGCTTCACAATCTCAACTCAGATTGTAGTCGTAAACCGCCTTAATTCTTAGGGTAATTCGTACGGTTTGTACCGCCCGGACCAGTGCGGGCGTGGTACTTGGCGCGGCGTTTCGGCACCGGAGGGTGCCATCCGGTGGAACACAGCGGATGGAAGGGAGCGCGTATAATCAAAGGCATGCCACTACGCCCCCTGCACGATCATATATTGGTTGCCCTTCTCGACGAAGGTGAACAAACCCGCGGCGGGATCATAATTCCCGATAGTGCCAAGGAGAAACCCCAGCAGGCGGAGGTGAAAGCTGTCGGCAAAGGCAAACTGACCGAGAACGGCGAGCGCGCGGCTCCGGACGTGAAAGCGGGCGACCGTATTCTGTTCGGCAAGTTTTCGGGATCGGAGATTAAAATCGACGGTGTGGAGTACCTCATCCTGCGGGAGGACGAGATTCTCGGGGTGCTGGAATAGGCTGTGCTACTCTATACTTTTCAAGTCGCAAACTTCAGGAGTTTTTTCATGTCTTTTGCTACGCTGCTCAGGCCGCTGGTGGTTTGTTCGGCCTTGATAGCAGCCAGCCAGATGGCTACGGCGCAGGTGAAAGTGGCGGTGGTTAACCTGCAGAAGGCGGTCTTCGATACCGCCGAGATCAAGAAGGCCGACGCTGAAATGCAAGCCCGCTACAAACCGCGCTCGGACAAACTGCAGCAGCTTCAGGAGCAGATCCAGCGGGTGGCCCAGCAGTTACAGACCGGTGGCGACAAATTGACGCAGCAGGCCCAGCTGGATTTGCAGACGCAGGGGCAGACGCTGCAGCGCCAGGCGCAGCGGCTGCAGGAGGAGTTGCAGCAGGACGTGCAGGCCGACCGCAACGAGATTTTGAGCAAGAGTTCGCAGAAGATGAGCGATGTGATTAAGAAACTGGCTGAGGAGAAGGGTGTTGACCTGATCGTGGATTCGGCCACGACTCTGTATTTCAAGCCCACCATGGAGCTCACCGCCGACGCCACCGCCGCTTACGATAAGGCGTATCCTGTAAAGTAGGAAGAAAGTGGCCGGCTATCTGGATCACTACGGCGCGGGCGAGGAACGCCGCGCAAGAATCGTCAAAACCGTATTGTTCTCGGTATTAGCCCTGATCGTAATCGGGGGGGCTCTGACATTCTATTTCTACGATTGGCGGGAGGAGCACCAGGTCAACCGCTTCTTCGGGCTGCTGGCGGGGAAGGACTATGCCGGCGCCTACGCGCTGTGGGGTTGCACGGCGGCCAAGCCATGCAGGGGCTATTCCATGGCGGCTTTCCTGCAGGATTGGGGACCGCCGCGCGACGTCTCGCACCCTAAAATCACGCGCAGCCGCTCCTGCGGCTCGGGGGTGATTGTCACCGCCCGGTTCGGCAACAACCAAACGGAGCATTTCTGGGTACAGCGGGATGATCGGACCATCGGTTTTTCGCCCTTTCCAGGATGCCCGGTGCGGGCGAAATAGGCGGACCAAATTCGATGGACGAACGAGCTTACTATAGCGAATCCCAAACCACCAAACCGGCGGAGCTTCACTGCCCCTATTGCGGGTCGTCCGAGAGCTACGAGCTCCACTGGGTGGTGCGCAAGAAAAAAGACCGGCTCCCGCCCGGCGCCGACGAACGCGACCGCGCCAAGTTCCAGAAGGCCCAAAGTTACATGGTTCTGGTGGACGACAAGGTCGCATGCAAGAACCTCCGCTGCCGCAAGCGTTTCGATATCTCCGGCGTGAAGAGCATGGCGTTTATTTGAGGGCAGCGGCCGGCGTTCGCTTGTTAGTCACGACCCGGCCGCGACCCGGTCGGCCCGATGGCAGTCCTGGTCCCACCACAACTTCACCGCTGTGCGAGACGCCGCACGGAATGAAATATTCCTGCCCGGCCTTCACTGGAATGCGCTCGCCGCCAACGATCAAGGTGTAGCAGCCCTGCGCCACGGCTATGTGTTCTTAGTAGTCGTGAGAGTGGACGGCCGAAGCCGCGGTTTCATGGCCGGTTTTCACGATTCTGTTGGCCGGGTGTCTCATGAACTCGGGGAAGTTATCCATCGCGACGAAATAGTGTGACACGGACAGCAGCTTTCAGCTACGGCCGGAAGGAGCTGTGGGGCTCACATTGTTTTCGAAGTTCCGGCAAGGTATTCACACCAAGAAACGCCCCCTCAGGGTCGTCGGAGCTCGGAAAATGCTCAGCTCCGAGTCGCGACCCTGAAGGGGCGTTTGGTACGGTGATTACGGAACGGGTCCTAAGTAGGGCGGGCGACGTGCCTCGCCCTACGAACCAAGCGGAACTCAGAAATGGTACTTCAGTGCGATTTGAACGTTGCGTGCGCCCTGCGAGCTTTGCAGGAGCCCCATGGTAGGCCCTACGCTGCGGTTGGGGGAATTCAAGATAGGAGTATTGGTCAGATTGATGAATTCGGCGCGCAGATCGAAGCCGTGCCGCTCGGTGAGGCTGAAGGTCTTCGACAGACTGAGATCGAAGTCGGTCAGGCCCGGTCCACGCAGGGTACCTACGCCGCAACTACCGAAGGTGTAGGCGGAGGGTTGCGAGTAGGAGGCCGGATCGAACCACTGATATCCTCCCGACGGCGAATTCTGTTTACCGTAGACGTCTCCCGGAGCGATACAATCCGCGCGGGAGCCGCGTGAACCGGTATTGGAAGCGTCGTCGGCAGTGAGGGTCTGGGCGAAGCCCGTGTGCAGGCTGAGGATACCGCCGACTTCCCAACCGCCGACAACCGCGTCGAGGCCTTTGTTCATGCTCTTGCCGAACATGCGGTTGCGGCCAAACGGCAGGTCGTAGACGACGTTGGCGACGAAGTTATGGGTGGCGTCGTAATCGCAGGGCCCCCATTCGGCTGCGGCGTCGTAGATATTTTGGTAATACCAATTACTTTGGCCGGCCTGGCCACCTTGTCCGTAGTAGCCCTGGTTAAGCGTCATGCACTTGGAGTAGGTATAGTTCAACACGAATTGAAGTCCGGAGGTCAGGCGCTTCTGCAGGGACATCTGAAGGGCGTCGTAGTCCTGGGTGCCGACTGAAGCCGTGCCGGAAATCTGCCCGATTTCGGAAAGCAAAGTCGGGTTGCCGGCCAGGAACCTCGTGCCCGACACGGTGTCGTTGGAGTTCAGCACATCCTGGAAATAGGGCATGGGCACCATCAAATGGGTGGCGCGCTGTCCTACGTAGCTTGCTGAGACGGTCATGCTCGGGGTGACTTGTTGCTGTAGCGTGAGGTTCCACTGATTGGATACCGCGGGACGGACAGTGGGATCCCAAACGCGCAGCGTAACGCCGCTGAACTGGTCTCCCGGATTGGCGGTGAAGGGCAGGAAGCCATTGGCCAGCGTCGAGCCGGGAAGGTCGTTATAGGCGGCTCCTGTGTAGACGGCGTCATGCTCGACCGCGAAAGGCGGGTTGATGGGCAGGCGCAGGTTTGTGCCCGTTCCTTCCAGATAATTCGAAACAGTAAAACCGGCGCGGACCACCAATTTGCCGTTGCCCGGGGTCCAAGCCAGGCCGAGACGCGGCTGGAAGTTGGTGATGCCGTTGTACTGGTTATAGAGGGCGTTGCAGTTGTTATACGGGCAACTCTGTCCGGATAGGTACTCCTGGCCGGTGACGAGGTTGAAATTCGCCTGGCGGTTCTTAACCTCGTCCCACGGTGTATGCAACTCCCAGCGCAGCCCGAGATTAAGAGTCAGCTTTGGAGTGACGCGCCAGTCGTCCTGGAAGAACGCGGCCATGGAGTTTGCGCGCTGGCCCCAGGTACCGCCGTTAACGCCGCCCTGGATTTCGTCGGGCAGGCCCAGCAGGAAGTCAGCTTCGGAGGTGCCGCTGCCGTTGCCGGCCTTAGTTCCCGGGACAGGCCCCGCGGTATATTGGCCGTTAAACAGGATGGTGCCGGCCTCGCCGTTGTTTCCAGAGTAAAACGTATCGACGCGATAGCGGTAAGCCTGGAAACCGATGTGCATCGTGTGGGCGCCCTTGGTAACGATGACGGTGTCTTCCAGGTGAATCACGGCGTCGGCGAAAAGCTGGTAAACGTCGCTGTTGCCGAAGCTACTCGCATTGGTCGGTCCATTGAAGTTGATGGTGGGGAGAAACGACGACGGTACTGCCGGGATGCCCACGGTCTGAGCGAAGCCCGTGAGACCGTTGGAGGCGGCGCCATTATTCACGAAAACGTAATTGACGCCCGCGCGCGCCTCATTCACCAGCGAGGGGCTGACGGTCCGCGTCCAATCGAGCACGCCGGTGTGGGTCGGGTAGGTGGCGAAGCCGTCGTAAATCAGCGGGTAAGTGTTGTCGGTGGGGTTGTCGAACCGGCTTTGGGAGTAGCGTCCGAACAAGCGGTCCTTGTCGGAGGCATTATAGTCGATCTTGACGTCGCCCTGATCGCCATTGGCGGTGGTGTTCACGCCGTATTGGTAATTGTTCAGCAGGCTGCCGTTGGTGGGAGTGGGGTAGTATTTGGACGTCAGGATCGCCTCGGCGATGGGGCTGATGAGGTTGGTGGGGATGATGCTTCCGGGAAACACCTGACGGTTAGCGCTGGTGGTGGACGAGAAGGGGTTATAGAGCTGTGTCGCCGGCAGGAGCGCGGAAAAATTGCCGGTGCGTTCAGCCGGCGTCAGCAGCGTGGTGGTGCTCACGCTGGTGGGCGTGTCGTCGCGCGAACCCTGGTAGTCCACGAAAAAGAACAGCTTGTCTTTCTTGATCGGCCCACCCAGGGTTAAGCCGAAATTATTCCAGCGGATCGCCGAACGCTGCTCGTCCAGGAAGTTGTTGGACCATTGGTTGGCATTCAGCGCATCGTTGCGGAAAAACTCGAAGGCGCTGCCGTGGAACTTATTGGTACCGGATTTAATGGTGGCGCTGACGATGGCACCCATGAAATTGCCGAACTCGGCCGGCGCGTTGTTGGTGATTTCGTTAAACTCCTGGATGGCGTCGACGCTAGGGGCGTAGCCGACCAGGTTATCGGAAACCTGATTGTTGTCCAGGCCGTCCAGCATGAAATTGTTGGCCTGTTCGCGGTTCCCGTTCACATTGGGGCGTCCGCTGTTGGCCGTGGTCTGTCCGCTTTCGAAACTGGATGGATCGGGATGGATGCTGCCCGCGGCGAGCAGGGTCAACTGTACGTAATTTCGCGTTGCCAGCGGTAGGTCCTCGTTGGTGCGGGCGTCGATCACCTGCCCAAGTTGCGTGGATTGGGTCTGGAGCACCGCTTCGGTGGCGGCGACTTCCACGGTCTGCGACAGGCTTCCGACCTGCAGGTGGAAATCCAAACGAGCAACCTGGTTCATTTGTAGCGAGACGTGGGACTCCACGGCTTTCTGGAAGCCGTCGTGTTCCACTTTTACGTCGTAGGTGCCTATCGGCACGCGGGGAAGGTTATACTCACCGTCCTGGTTTGTGGTAGTGGGCCACTTGGTTCCGCGATCCGTATCGGTAGCCGTAACCTGGGCGCCCGGCACCGGAGCGCCCGAAGGGTCGGTGACTTGGCCAGTGAATGCCGCAGTGACCTGTTGGCCCCATGCGGAGACCGCCAGGGCGCAGACCGCACCGGCCAAAGCCACCGCTCTACAACTCTGTAACAGCGTTCGAAGTTTCACGAGATAATCTCCTGTCGTTAAGGAGAAGCGCGAGCCTCTCCGGCCTCTAATTGCAGGCGGCGTATTGCTGTATCGCAGCGCACATACCCGCCAACCCCCTAATCAAATCAGCAGCCTGGCTGAAAATCGGCTTCCGCCGGCCCTGTTTGCCCATTGAAGCAACGTCTCGCCCATAGTCTGCCTGTGACTGGGGAAAGTCCAGTTCAGAACGGTTGCGGTATGGTTACGACAGGTTCGTTACGCCAGCGAACGTGCCTGAATTCAGTCGGATATGGGGTGACCTAGCGCCAACGCCAACACCCGGTGAGCGCCCACCCGCAATCGACCCTGGCCGAGGCGCCGAGACTTCAGAACCGTGCATGACCGCACGCAAACATCGCCGCAACCGTTGTGAACTGGACATATTTCGCCCCGGGGCATAGGCTTGCGTTGGGGCATGCCCTAGTCCTCGCGATGACCGCACCAAAAAATCCTCGCCGAACTCCTCCCTTCGCATGGGTGCCGACGCTCTATTTCGCGGAAGGCGTTCCCTTTTTCGCCGTATCCCTGATCGCTGGCATTCTTTACAAACGGCTAGGCTTAGGTAACGACGTCATCGCGCTTTACACCAAGCTGCTGCTGCTTCCATGGTCGTCGAAGCCGCTATGGAGCCCGCTGCTCGAGATGTTCAAGACCAAGAAATATTTCGTGGTCCTGCTACAACTGGTGGGCGGCATCAGCCTGGGCTTGATCGCCCTCTGCCTGCCACTGCCCGGATATTTCTTATACACCATCGGCCTGTTCGCGGTGGTCGCCTTCTGTTCCTCGACTCACGACATTGCCGCCGACGGCCTCTACATCGCCAGCCTCTCCAGCAAAGAGCAAGCCGCCTACGCCGGCTGGCAGAGCGGCTTTTACAGCGTGGCGCGGCTGTTTTCGCAAGGGGGCCTGATCGTCCTGGCCGGGTACCTGGAAGCGCGCATGGACGTGCCCCACGCGTGGATGGCCATCTTCGCCAGTATGGGGTTGATTCTGGCATCGCTCAGCTTGTATCACAGCCGTGTTTTGCCCAGCGGAGGCGCAGCCCGCCATTCCGGGAGCCCCCGCGAAATCGCCGCCACGTTCCGGGACGTGCTCGTCAGCTTTCTCCGCAAACCGAACATCTATTGGCTGTTACTCTTCATCCTGCTCTACCGCGCCGGGGAGGGCCAAGTGGTTACCATCGGGCCTCTTTTCTTGGTGGACAAGCGCTCCGCCGGCGGTCTGGGCCTTTCTATGGACCAGTTCGGGACCATTTACGGCACTTTTGGCACGCTGGCGTTTCTGGCGGGCACGGTCCTGGGCGGATACTTCACATCGTGGCTCGGCCTTCGGCGGGCCCTGCTGCCCCTGGTCTGCGCCTTGAACTTCCCTAACTTAGCCTATGTCTATCTGAGCGCGGCGCTACCCACCAATCCCGTCTTGGTGGCTTCAGCGATGAGTGTCGAGATGTTCGGCTATGGCTTTGGCTTCGTGGGAGTTGTGCTCCTGATGATGCAGGAAATCGCACCCGGCAAATACCAGACGGCCCACTACGCGTTCGCCAATTCGCTGATGAACCTGGGACTCATGATCCCGGGGGCGGTAAGCGGTAAAATCCAAGTGGCGATCGGCTATCGAAAGTTCTTCGTATGGGTTCTGATTTCCTCGGTACCCGCTCTGATTCTGTCCCACTTCATCCCTATCGGAAGGCGCGCGACCCAAGCCGCGCCGGATTCGGAGGCTCAACCCACCCGTGTCTGAAACCCTGAAGGCAATCGTCCTGGCCGCTGGAGATTCCATCCTGCTCGAACCGCTCGGCGAGCACAGCATCATCGAGTGCGTCATCCTTAGTGCCCTCGAAAGCGTGCCGCCGGAGGACATCTGCATCGTCGTCGGGAGCCATAACGACGACGTGCGCGCGCATCTCGGCGAGCGCTATCGCTACGTCGTTCAGGAAAGCCCGCTCGGCACCGGGGATGCTGTCCGCCATGCCGTTTCGCTGCTTGCCGGGTTCCATGGCGATCTGCTCATCCTGTACGGTGACACGCCCCTGTTCCGCCCCGCCTCGATTCGCGGCCTGCTCAATCGCCACACCTTGCGGAAAGCTCACGCCACGCTGCTGACCGCTGTAATCGATCGGCCGCTGCCATACGGCCGTATCATCCGCGACGCCGGCGGGAACATCATCGATATTATCGAAGATACCGAGGCCACGGCTCACGTGCGCGCCATCCGCGAGCTGAACGTGGGCGCCTACGTGGTCGATTCCGGCACGATCTCGGCTGCCCTGGCCAGGCTTTCCCCGTCCCCGGTCGACGGCGAATTGCGCTTCACCGACTGCGTCCACGAGCTTATCCGCTCCGGATTGCGCGTCGAAAGCTACCAGATCTACGACCCGGACGAAGTGCAGGGCATCAACAACGCCGAGGATCTGGCCCGGGCCGAATTCATCCTGCAGAAGCGTCTTTACCGTCCGCGCCGCCAGGAGGAGCAAAACCTGGTTACCTTCGGTACCGGCGGCTGGCGCGCCATCATCGGTGAAGGCTTCACCATGCACAACGTCCGCCGTCTCTGCCAGGCGTTGGCGAATGAAATCACGCGCCGGGGCCAGGAGAAGCGCGGCGTAATCGTCGGCTATGACCGCCGCTTCCTTTCCCGGCAAGCGGCCGAAGCCGCCGCCGAGGTTTTCGCCGGCAACAACATCGCCTCGATCCTATTAACCGAGCCGGCGCCCACTCCACTGATTACGTACGCCACCGCCCGCCGCGGCTCGGCCTACGGGCTGGCCTTCACCGCCAGCCATAACCCGCCCGAGTGGAACGGGCTGAAGGTCTTTCACGGCGATGGTGCGCTGCTGCTCGACCACGAGACCCGCCAGATCGAAGCCGAGACCAACGCACTCGCTCCGGAGCGGGTGATCAAGCTGGAACTCGACCTGGCGCTCGACGCAGGTATTGTCGAACGCGGCGATTTCACCAACGAATACGTCGACGCCGTCGAAGCTCTCATCGATCTGGAAGCCATTCGCAACGCCGGGCTTAGAGTCATCGTCGACCCTATGTACGGCGTCGGCCAGCTCACTCTAGGCACGGTCCTGACCGAAGCCCGCTGTCGGGTGACGTTTATCCACGAGCGCCACAACCCCTTGTTCGGCGGCCGCTCGCCGGCGCCCAATCAGGAAGCGCTCCGGCTGCTCAGCTCCACCATGCGCGACGACGGTTACGATCTGGGGCTGGCCATGGATGGCGACGCCGACCGCATCGCGATTGTGGACGAACGCGGCGAGTATGTCTCGGTCGACGACCTCCTCCTGCTCCTCTATTGGTATCTGCACGAGGTGCGCGGCAGCCGCGGCGGCGTGGTCCGCAACCTAGCCACCACGCACCTGCTCGACCGCCTCGCCCACCGTCTGGGCGAGGAGTGCTACGAAGTCCCGGTGGGCTTCAAACACATTGTCGAGACCATGGTCGGGCACGATGCGGTGCTGGGCGGCGAATCCTCCGGCGGCCTCACCATACGCGGCCACATCCTGGGTAAAGACGGCATTTTCGCCTGCGCCCTGGTGGTGGAAATGCTGGCCAAAACCGGCCAGAAGATTTCCCAGCTCCTCGAACGCGTCTATGCCCTTACCGGCCGTCTCTACCAGGCCGAAGAGAGCATTCCAGCCACACCCGAGATGCGCGTGGCCATTCCGCGGCGATTGCGCGAAGCCCCGAGTGACCGCATCGCCTCGTACCCGGTCCTGAAGACCTCGCACGCCGACGGCACCAAGCTGTACCTGGAAAACGACAACTGGGCGCTGCTCCGCTTCTCCGGCACCGAACCCGTCCTGCGTCTCGCGGTGGAAGCCGATTCTCCCGGAAAAGCAGCCGAGCTGCTGGGGTGGCTGCGCCAGTTCGTGAAGGCCTGAGAAATCTCCATGCGCTACGGCCATTTCGACAATACTGCCCGCGAATACGTCGTCGAACGTCCCGACGTGCCGGTTTCCTGGACCAACTATATCGGCGTGGAGAACCTGTGCACCGTTCTCTCGCAGAACGCCGGCGGCTATTCGTTCTACAAGCATGCCGAACACCGGCGCGTCACCCGCTTCCGCCCCAACGGCGTTCCGCTCGACCGCCCGGGCCACTACGTCTACCTTCGCGACGGCGAGACGGGCGAGTACTGGTCGGTTTCCTGGCAGCCCGTTGGCAAGGATCTGGCGCGGGCTAAGTACAAATGCCACCACGGCCTTTCCTACTCGAAATTCTCCTGCGACTATCTTGACCTACATGCCGACCAGACCGTGTTCATCCCGCTCGGCGACGACGTGGAACTGTGGGACGTCCGCATCCGCAATACCGGCTCGACGCCGCGCCGTCTCAGCGTCTTCGGCTACCTGGAATTCTCCTTCCATCACGTCGAAATCGACAATCAGAACTTCCAAATGAGCCTGTACGCCGCCGGCTCCAGCTTCGACGACGGCATCGTGGAATACGACTTTTTCTACGAGCCCTGGACCTTCCACTACTTCGGGGCCAGCTTCGATCCCGATAGCTTCGATTCGGTGCGCGACAGTTTTCTCGGCCCTTACCGCACTGAAACCAACCCCATCGCCGTGGAGGAGGGCGAGTGCCGCAATAGTGCCGAGTTGGGCGGCAATCACTGCGGTGCCCTCCACAAGCGGCTGTCGCTCGCCCCCGGAGAAGAGGTGCGCCTGTTGTTCCTGCTTGGCGTCGGCGCGCGCTCAAAGGGCCGCGAGATTCGCGCGAAATACTCCATTCCCGCCAACGTCGACCAGGCTTTCGACGCCCTTCGCCGGTATTGGCAAGAGAAGCTCGACGTCTTCCAATGCCAGACGCCCCACCCCGGCCTCGACACCATGGTCAATACCTGGACTCTCTACCAGGCGGAAACCTGCGTGGTCTGGTCGCGCTTCGCATCCTTCATCGAGGTCGGCGGCCGCACCGGCCTGGGCTATCGCGACACTTCCCAGGACGTGATGAGCGTAGTCCACACGAATGCCGCCAAGTGCCGCCAGCGCATCGTCGAACTCTTGAAAGGCCAGGTGAGCCAGGGCTACGGCCTTCACCTTTTCGATCCCGATTGGTTCGATCCCGCAAAACAGAACGCACCAAAATTCAAATCACCTACCGTCACCCCAATGCCCGACCGGAAGAGCCTGATCCACGGCTTGGCCGACGTCTGCTCCGACGACGCCCTCTGGCTGATCCCTTCGGTTTGCGAATATGTGAAAGAGACCGGCGATGCGGCGCTGTTCGATGAGGAGGTCCCGTTCGCCGACGCGGGCCAGGCCACTGTTTACGATCACCTCAAGCGCGCCCTGGACTTTTCCGCCCGCGAAGTCGGTGCAACCGGCATTTGCAAAGGTCTGCGTGCGGACTGGAACGACTGTCTTAATCTCGGCGGCGGCGAAAGCGCCATGGTATCCTTCCTGCATTATTGGGCCCTCGGCGCATTTGTCGAGGCCGCCGAATATCTTGGCCGTCAGGAAGACGCCCGCAACTACCGCGCCCTGGCGGAAAAGGTCCGAACCGCCTGCGAGAACCAGCTCTGGGACGGTGAGTGGTATATCCGCGGCATCACTGCCAAGGGTGTCAAGGTCGGCACCGAGGCCAGCGAGGAAGGCAAAATCTTCATCGAGAGCAACACCTGGGCCGTGGTCTCCGGCGCCGCATCGCCGGAGCGCGCTCGTTCTTCCATGGACGCCGTGGGCCGCCATCTTTACTCCCCCTACGGTATCCACCTTTTGTGGCCGGCATTCTCCAAGCCCAACGACGATATCGGCTTCGTGGCCCGCGTTTACAAAGGCATCAAGGAAAATGGCGCCATCTTCAGCCATCCGAACCCCTGGGCCGTGATCGCCGAGTGCAAGCTGGGGCGCGGTTCCCAAGCCATGAAGTTTTACGATTCCCTGCTGCCCTCGAACCAGAACGATCAAATCGAAATCCGCGAAGCCGAGCCGTATTCGTATTGCCAGTTCGTGATGGGCCGCGACCATACCGCCTATGGCCGCGCCCGCCATCCCTGGCTCACAGGCAGCGCAGGTTGGAACTACACCGCCGCCACGCGCTGGATGCTGGGCATCCGCCTGAGCTTCCATGGGCTGGTAATCGACCCTTGCATCCCCGCCGCGTGGAAACAGTTCCAGGTAACCCGGCAGTGGCGCGGCGCGACTTTCCGGATCACGGTGACTAATCCGGACGGGGTGGAACAGGGCGTCAGGAGCGTCACGCTTAATGGCGGCTCGTGGACAGGTCCGATTCCTCCTCAGCCTGCCGGAAGCACACATCGGGTGGATGTGGTAATGGGTTGAGGCGTCAGGGCGCCTGCCACCGGGGTGAGCCCTACCGCGCGGGGATTAGCTTCAGGGTCTTTTCACCCACTGCCCGATGGTTCCGCGAAGGGCGGAAGGGACACAGCAGGCTTGAACAACGCGAAGTACGCCCAAAATGCGGGCGAGCGGCATAGGGACGAACGAGGGATTCACGGCGAAGTCTGAGCCGGCCCCCGGCCTCCGATCACACCTTGCAGATCGCTCGCCGTAATTTTCAATGATGCAGCTTGAGCGTTCAGTTGCTGGCTCGCCGCCGCGCCTTCCTCCGCGCTCGCGGCCGTCTCCTGCGTTAACTGTTGCAGTTGAAGGACCGCCTTGGAGATCTGTTCGATGCCGCTGGTCTGCTCGCCGCTGCCGTGGCCAACCTCGCCGACCAGCCGGCTGACGCTCGCGGCGCTTTGGGTGATCTGGCGGGTGGACGCAGCGACGGCTTCAAACCGGTCACGTCCCTCGCGGGAATACTGAATCGATTCCTCAATCAGCGCGGCGGTGTCTCTGGCCGCCTGGGCGCTCCGCTGCGCCAAATTTCGCACCTCATCGGCGACAACCGCGAATCCCATGCCAGCTTCTCCGGCGAGCGCCGCCTCGACCGCGGCGTTCAATGCGAGGATATTGGTCTGGAACGCGATTTCGTCGATCACCTTGATGATTTTCGCGATTTTCTCGCTGGATGCGCCGATGTTCCGCATAGAGGCGACCATAAGGTCGAGGCTGGCACGGGAACTCGCGACATCCCCGTCCACTTGGGCCATGAGACCGATAACGGATTTCGCACTCTCTTTGTTTCTTCGAGCGATGGATGCGATCTCGTCAACCGAGGCGGAGGTTTCTTCCAGAAACGCCGCTTCGCGGGTGGAGTTCTGAGCGAGTTTACCGGAAACGGCCGAAACACCACCGGCGGCTTCCGCGAACTGGCGGGCTTTGTCGAACACATTTCCACCGACTTGTGTCAGCCGGGCGACGAGCCGCTGAACGGCAAACCACAAAACCGTGCCGAGAGCCAGCAGCCCGACGATAGTGCCGATCTGTATCCAGCGGCTTTGTCGAGTCAGCGAGCGGATACTCTCGAGGCCGACGTCGATGGCCCCGCGCTGCGATTTCTGCAACTCCGCCGTATCTTTCGCCATGGCCAAAGCAAAAACGCGCGTCTTGGTGCGTAGAACGGAACCCGCAACCTGGAAGTCTCTTCTATCCCGGTCGCTCTTGACCTCCGGCAACAGCCCCTCAAAACCTCGCAGCGACTCTTCGTAGTCCTCCAGCCTTCCGCGGTCGTCGGCACCGAGGAGCAACGGACGCATCTGGTCCGCGGTGGTGTGGGCTTTCAACGCGGTGGCTCCATATTGTTTCACTTGCGCTTCGGAGTCATCCGCTATGCCCAACATGGCCCAGAGCAAGATTCCGCGTTGAGCGAACCGGATTTCAGCGGTCGCGGTGGCGAGTTCTCCCGCCAGCGCAATCACCTTCGCCGAGCGATTCATGTTCGATTCCGCCACTTCACAGAGGCGCTGGATCGTCCACAACGACGAGATGGCGGACACCAGAGCCATGACCAGGACTACGGTGAAGACGCCAAGAAGCCTGGCCCGCAAAGTCACGCGTTCCCTCCCGTTCCATCACGGGGGGGCATGGCTGCAAGAACTCCAGCCGCTAGAGGGACAGGTGGCGCTACCGAAATTAAGATACTCCTCATTCAGATTCTTATATCGGCGGGAACGTGCAAATACGTTAGGCGCATTAGGAAACGACCACGCCTATCGCCGGCGTGCCTGAAGGCCGTGAAAAAAACAAGTCCTGGCCGCCGATGGAAACCGATAACGCAGGGAAGTCTTTTAGTTTCTTTAAACGGCGACGGTGGCAACCATCCCATTGAAGGCGCTCTGGAGTCGCTCATTTCACACCGTCCGCCGGGCGCCGGTTGACGACCGGCGGGCAGGCGGCACGGCCTGCTCCACCAAGGAGATGCCGCGTGCGTCTTCATCCCTTTTGGTTGGCCGCAGGCCCATATGGCACTCCCTGACGGTCGCGGCTACATTTGCGGACGCCGAGGCATTTTCTCACCGCGTTCGGGCACGCAAACACGGATCGAAGCGCACCATGTTGGCCGCCGGGGAATATCAATAGATGGCCCAGCCTGTCATCGGCGAGGGCGGTGCGATGCCAAACTCTTTCAGGATGGTCACGGGCAGGTCTTTTAGGCCGGGGTCGGGCAGGCGCGGCCTTCTGGTGCCGAGCAACACCCCGGGAACCGAAGCGGCAGCCATGCAGTGGTCGCCAATCCAGGTGTCCAGGTTCGGTTCGATGACGGTGCCGGGCACGTCGCCCATGCCGGTTTCCCAGGAAGGGCGGTACGACCACGCGCGGGACAGCCACTGACGGGACACCCACCGACGAGCCCTCACCTCGAGAACGCGTGTCACCAGTCCAGGAGTTATTACCTTTCTGGAGTGGTGACACTGCGGTCGTGATCGACGCGAACTACTTTTTGACGGTGAGGGTCGCGGAGGCCGGTGCGATGTTGTTCCCTAAATTGGTCTGCAACGCGCCGACAGGCAACGTGTTGACGTAGCTGCCCGCGACTGCCGCAGTCACGGACACCGTCACCGTGCGCGAGCCATTGGCCGGGATCGAGCCGCCGGACACG